>CAYTMD010000376.1:0-6510 GCA_964438685.1 uncultured Acidobacteriota bacterium | reverse complement strand
CTTTGGCAGTCTCAAGCGCTGCGATAATTGGGGTTCCGCCTTGCAGGAGCGTTGACAAGGTGCGGGCAAACTCCGCCACGGAAAACTTCAGCAGGAGATTTCCCACCATCGGAATCCGGAATTTCACGCGCTCCCAGGCCAGGCGGGTCTTCTCGGACCGCGCTGCTGATTTCGCCAGGAATACCAATCCCACAATCCCCAGAATAATGATCAGGAAGAAGCGTTTCACCTGCATGGCGAAGGAAATGGTGAAGGTCGTCAACGCCGGCAATTGCACATCCATATCCGCGTAGAGCTTGGAGAATTGCGGCACAATGAACTCAATCACCAGAGTCACAAGGATGGTCAGGACAACCATCAGAACGGCGGGGTAGATCAGGGCGGAAACAAATTTCTTGCGGAAGCCCCGCGACTGCTTCTGGTAAGTCACGTAATGGGCCAAGACCTTGTCCAGACTTCCGCTTCGTTCTCCCGCACGGACGGTGGCGGAGTAGATCTTGGGAAAACTGCCAGTAGACTCAAAGGCTTCAGAAAGCAATGCCCCGGAGCGCACTTTGTCGCGCACCGCCACCAGCGCCGCCCGTAGAGCTTCGCTGCGAGTCTGGTGCGCGAGAAGGTCCAGCGATTTCTGCAACGGCAACCCGGATTTGGAAAGGGTCAAAAACTGTTGATTGAAAATCAGAAAATCGTCTGGACGGACATTTGCGGGACGCGACCTCCGCACCTGAAAACTCAACATGTCCTTGGGACGAATAGAAAAGATCAGAAATCCCTGCGCCCGCAGCCGCTGGCGAAGTTCTTCCTCCGAACGAGCCTCTTCCGTCTGGACCGTAACCCGCCCGGCATCCGTCCCGATTTTGCAAACAAATTCGGCCATCGTGAATTCGAACCGTCTGTGAAAAGTTAAGGGTTGATAGTTGATAGTCAAGAGTTGGTAGTTAAGAGTTCATAGTCGATAGTTCAAAGCTAAGATACCTGCGTTTTGCAGCTATCAACCCTCGACTCGCAATTTTCAACTGCTCTTCTCCCGCTATCGACTCTCGACTATTAACTATCAACTATTAACTATCGACTGCCTTTCTCACCAACTCGCGTACGGCGTCCCCTCAAGGGACGTATCTTCCGACCCGCTGTGGACGTCCACAATCCCGGCACTGGCTTGGTCCGGGCTGATGGGTACGTCTTCAATATCGGTCTTCCATGTCTCGTTCGACCCCGTAAAGGGATCGCTCGGAATTCCGCCCCGCAGGTAGCCAGCGTCCACCAGTTCATCAAGTGAAGCGGGGGGACGCTGCTTGTCGATGGTGAATTCATCAATCAGCTTCCGCATCGTGAACAAGTCATCCCGGAGCACGGCTTCACGCGCATGGATGACGGACAGGTGGTACATGGGCATCGCGAAGGAAGCCAGGATCAAAATGAGGGTGATCACCACCATCAATTCAATCAGGGTAAAACCCCACGGAGAGGTCCGAAGTCCACGACGGCAGTCCGGGGTCCGAAGTCCGAGGTCCGAAGTTCGAAATGCAAAATTCGAAAATCGTCCGGCTGATACCCGAGTTTCGATTTTCGAGTTTCGATTTTCGGAACCCTGGCACCTGACACCTGGCACCTGATACCGGTCTTCGTTCCTACCAATCTCCATACTGTGTCCCATCTAACGCCGTTCCTTGACTTTTCGAGTACACATCAAAAACGTTCTGACCACCCCAACTCTTGGAGTCGGGATCATCCTGCATTGATCGAATTCCCCAATCCGCGGTTCCCGTCATGGGATCGATGGGTATCTTCCGCAGGAACCGGTACTTCCCTTTCGCCGATCCTTTAATTGGGACTCCGTCCACCAGGGTCTGGAGATCCGGGGGATACCCAAAGGTATCCACTTTTATGGGAATCTGCGATGCGTCGGAAGCGGTCTTGTAACGATCAATCGCATTGCGCAGCATACGCAGATTCTCACGGAGTATCGTCTCCCGTTGGCGCACGATCTGATTGCGTGCCAATGGCATGGCAAGGGTGGTCAATATCAGCAGAATCGTCATTGCTGCAATCAGTTCGATCAGCATGAAAGCTCTGTCTGAAAACTGATCGCGTCTTTTCACCATCACCTTCAGTCCCACCGTTATCCTGAAATTCTCACCATAAATCTGGAAGCACGGGAGTTCGTAGAATGAGGGAGATTATTGAATCCTGTCATCCTGAGCTGCGTAAAGGATTGGCACTCAGCCCCCCATGCCCGTCCGTGCTATTGCGGGTTGGGGCTCGGGATCTCGAAGGGCCGTGGGCCCTCGGGCATTCCGGGACGCTCGCTTCCGTCACCGCCGGAGGCACCCAGCGGCAAACCCGCACCCCCGCCGATGGAGCGATCGGGAAGGCGGATGACGCGCGGGGTCAGCATCACCAGCACCTCCTGGTCATTCACTTCTTTGCTTTCCTGGGAGAACAGGTAATGCAGCAGAGGAACGTCACCCAACCCGGGAATCCCGGTCACCGCGTTGTTCAAGGTTGTTTGTATCAGGCCACCCAGCAGATTCACTTCACCTTCCTGCAAACGGAAATCGTCCTCAATGATGCGCTGACCGAAAGTGGGCTGGCTTACCCCGCCCACGCTAATAGACGCCCCCAACGAGGAAATTTCAATCTTGGCATGAAGGGCAATCTCTCCGGTCGCAAGCAAGTGGGGGGTCAGATCCAGATTTACACCAACATCCTGGTACTGAAACTGTGTGCTGGCCAACAAACCCGATGAAGAGCTCGAACTACTGCTCGTCAGCGAAGGAAGGAAGCTGCCAGTGGCGTAAGGGATCCTGCTGCCGATTTTCAACTTGGCCGTCTGGCCATCCGTGACCCGAACCTGAGGGCTCTGCATAATATGAGTTTTGGAATCATTCAAGACTGCAGTGGCGGCGACACCTGGAAGGAGGACCGCAATGTTCTTATAGGACAGGCTGTTGACCGCAGCCGCGCCCAGAGAAGCCGCAGTTGTCGCGGCCGTGGAACTGGAACTTGATACCGTGGGCACATAGGCGGCCTCCGTCGACAATCCAGGGGTCGCCGTCCCGGAGGAGCTAATGCTGGCCAGCGTCAGGCCCAAGTCGCGGATTCGGTCGCGGTCAGCTTCTACGATATTGATTTCGATCAAGATTTCCGCTTTCGCTCGATCTAATTCACGCACCATTTGCTCCGCCGCCGCTACCTTCGCCGCAGTATCCCGAATGATGATGGCGTTGGAATCGGGATTATCCATAATCCTTTGCAATCCTAAGACTTGCTTCAGGGCGGTGGTGATGGCCGTACGATCGGCAGGCGCCAGGGGGTTGGAAAGGTATATCGTCTTTAAAACCTCTTCGTCATAATCCCGTCGATTGTTGGGGTTATCGGGAACAACCAGAATCGTGTTGGGTGTGACTGCCTTCCAGAACGATTTCGTCTGCAAGGACACAAGTGCCAAGGCGTCTTCAATTCTGATGCCGCTCAAATCCTCACTGAGCGGGGCAGGCCGAAAATCCGGGGTAAAGGCAACGTTCAATCCGGCAAGCTTGCCCAAGGTCTCAAAGACTCTGCGGCTGTCGGCGGAGACTTTGAAGTGCCCAAGCGGTTCCTGGGAAAAAGGTTGTAGCTTGACGGTGGTAGGCTGATCTTCCGCTTCGCGGGCTTTCAACGCCTTCTGGAGTGCCTCTGAATGCTCCTTTTTGGCCTTCGCTTGCCTGGTTAAAACAATGTTGAGCTCCTGAGCTGCCGCCGCATTGGTAGGATCAATGCGAACCGCCTTCTGCAACTCCGCCGCCGCATCCTGGGGCCTGTCCTCTTTTAATAATTGCCGGGCATTCTTAAAGTGAAACAGGGCGGCGTTGGTGCGCGCATTCTTCTCATGGAGGATATACAGGGAGTTGGCGGGGTCAGCCTCTCTCGCCTTCTCATAGTCCACCAACGCCGTGTCCCAATCCTTCCGCTCCTCGGCCTTGTGACCCTCCCTGTATGCGGTGCTATAACCGCCGCCGCAGCTCAGGCATGATGCGAGTATTGCCAACACTCCCATCAGCCGGATTCCTTTATTGAGCATCCGTATCTCCCACGGTCGGCATTAAAACTTAAAGTTGGAATTATCGGCCGACAAAAAATGTGCTTGCAAATTAAAACCGGTCAGCGATGAATTGAGCAGCCCTGCGCCCAGGTCCACGAGATCCGGGCTACCGGAAGCGTCCACCTCAAATGAGAACTGAGGGCTTGCCAACCCTGACAAGGAAGAGTGCAAGTATCCATACAAATTCTTGGATGCAATCCGGCCGCTGGGTTTTGCCCGCGCGGTAAGCGAGTTTCCCACCAGATCCCTTGGGGACACCTTGACTGCAAGGACTATTCCCGGATCAACACTTGTTGCCCGATACTGGTCCGCGAATATCTCCCCCTGCTTCACCAGATATAAACTTGAACCATCCGCCACCACGGCCAGTTGTGTCCCGTCCTGCATTTCAACATAGCCGAGCGTTTGGAATATCAGTGTGTTAGCTTCCGGCGGCGTGCCCCTCTTGGACGGGAAAGGCGGCGACGGCTCGGCCGAAGCGGAAAGCAAAGTCGGAAACACTGGGGGCGATGCGTAAGGTAACGGAGCAGAGTTCCTCGGTGGCTCTTCCACGGCCTCGACCACCTCCGCGGAAACACTCACCGCACGGTAATGTCCGGCAAAACGGTCACCTGGATGGACAACAAAAACATTATCGCCAGATGAGAGAATCGCGGCCACTTCCCCGTTCGCGCTCTCGACATACCCAATGGATCTCATCTCAACCTGGGGTTTGGTGAAGAGATCGGTTGATGTTGCGGGATCGATCGTAGCCTTCGTAAGTGCGGCTCCAGCCCACTCGATCTCAGAACTCGTTACTAAAGCCCCTTCACCCGCCGAAACAGAGATCGAAGGGCTTAGCTCCTGCCCTTGCGCGGTCACAACCTGGTATGACGCCTGCCGAATAACTGATGCATCCGGCACCCGCTCGGAAAGGATGGGAGGGTTAGCCATTGGCGCTCCGCTTGCTTTGGTCTCCACCGAAGCAGGTAAAGTTGAGACCTGCACGGATTCTTCCTGCGCCCTAATGCTGGGTGGAGCGGTGGCCTTCGCCATGGTGACGGCCGACATCTCCGGTACGAGGCGGACCGAGTCCCCATCCGCCACCACAGCCTCAACCTTCCCATCCGCCTTTTGCACGTATCCTAGAGAGCTTTTATCAGATTCAGTATCTTGCAAGCGTGGCGCAGCGTCGGCCACTGTGACAGGGGCCGGTGGCGCCGACTGTGCCCGCATTGCGGAGGGAGACGGATTTAAAGTCGCGGTCAACTCGTCGCTATCAGCTCCGTGGAGTTTCGCCATGGTTGTTTGCACCAGGGTCTCATCAATGGCAGCAACAGAGTCAGCGGAGATCTTTGTGACTCTGTACCGGCCTGATATGAGCTCACCTTGGTGAACGACCTGGAGTTCATTTTCTTGCAGAATAATTGCTTCCACCTGTCCGCCGGCCTTTTCCACGTAGCCAATCGTTTTGAAGATCGTTGGAGCGGGCGGCGCGGGGGCGACGTTTACGGCAGCAACCTCTTTCGTTGCAATTGATTGCCCACTGGACTTTTCCCCAGAGGCAAAAGAGGTGGGTACCCTTGGCACAGAAGCGACCCTTGCGGCAGCGACCACTTGCGACTGGGCAGATGGTCGAAGGGACTTTCCCTCGGCCCCATCGGGTTTCGAGGTCGCCAAGGCTGGCGGTCGCACTGGAAGGGCTGCCACCGCACTTCCCTTTTTCAGGAAGGCGGAATGGGATATCGATACCGGCGCGCGTTTCTTGGCTTGAGAGGGCTCGGGATCAGTAAAGGACTCCACCAAAGGTTTTCGAAGCAAAAATGACCGGAGAGACTTGCCCGGGTGGTTTTCTCCCGCCTCGGGTGAACGGTCCCATGTGCAGGTTTGGAAAAGCGGCCGAAGCTTGAAGAGTGAATATAGGCAAACTCCGACCGCCAAACCTAGCACAAAACTGACGAGTTGCCTGGCAATCTTCACTGTTTGGAAGCTCCAAAGCGCTTCAATCCCAATATAATGTTATCGCCTGAATATCATATCAGGCGTTGTACAAAATGCAATCAGTGAAAGCGCGCGTGGCACGGCGGTGCGCGGCCGGACCCAATACTGTTCACTTATACTGACTGCTTCCAACTCGACACCTTTGCCCCAAGGGGGCGAGGAATATAGGCGCTAGAATAACGGCCTGTCGGCCTCAAGAGCCCGCGTAACGGGCGTCGTCATTTCAGCCGTGTCCAAAACAGATCGCGTCAGGTTGGGAATGAGGTGCAGCACAAGCGCTCGCTATGCGGGGAAGCTGGGGCTCTTTCGCACGCTGGCGGTCGGGCCAACCTGTTTCCAGCGGAGACCAAGAAAAGACAAATCCCTCGCCCCCTTGGGGGAGAGGGTGGACTGCAACCGGCGTTTTCATCAGCCGGGGCAGGACGGGTGAGGGGGTCAAAAACTCT
>CAYTMD010000375.1:0-6512 GCA_964438685.1 uncultured Acidobacteriota bacterium | reverse complement strand
TCCGCCTCGGGTTTCCTGCCATAAGTCGTTGATCACGTGGGCGGCGTAAAGGTGTCCGCTATCGGGCAGATTCTGGATGTCCCGCACCGCGGCATCGCCCTTCAATCCATCGATATACCCTCTCCACTCGCTGCAGTCAATCGGCTGAAGGCGGGGCAGCAGTTCGCGCAGAACCTCGCGCAGATCGCCGATCAGGGCCACATCCACTTTCACGTTCTTGTTGATTTCTGAGGGATCGATCTCCACCTGGATTTTCTTGGCCTTGGGCGCGTAGGTCTTCAGGTTGCCCGTAACGCGGTCATCAAATCGCATGCCCAGGGCGATGATCAAATCGGCATCCTGGATGGTGTGGTTCACCCAAGCCTCACCGTGCATTCCCATCATGCCGAGATTCAGCGGATGCGATGCGGGGAAGGCGCCCAGGCCAAGCAGCGTCAGCGTGACGGGAATCCCGGTGCGGTCCGCCAGCTCGCGAACCTCGCTCATCGCGCCGGAAATCAGGACCCCATGCCCGGCGAAGATCACCGGCCGTTTCGCTTCCTGAATTAGTTTGAGCGCCTTGGCATAATCCTCAGAAGTGGGCGACAGGTCGGGACGATAGCCCGGCAACTGCGGTTTCGCTGCTTCCCAATCGAATTCGCACGACGACTGCTGCGCGTCTTTGGTGATGTCCACCAGCACGGGGCCGGGACGCCCCGACGCGGCCACATAAAAGGCTTCACGCAGGGTGCGCGCCACATCGCTGGCATGGGTCACCAGGTAGTTGTGCTTGGTGATGGGCAGGGTTACGCCCGTGATGTCCGTTTCCTGAAAGGCGTCGGAACCGATCAGCTTGCTGCCCACCTGACCCGTGATGCAGACCACCGGGGAAGAGTCCATCATGGCCGTGGCGATGCCCGTAACCATGTTTGTGGCGCCGGGACCGGAAGTGGCTACGGCCACACCCACGCGTCCGCTCGCGCGCGCATAGCCATCCGCCATGTGGGTTGCGCCCTGCTCATGCCGCACCAACACATGGTGGATTTTGCTGTGTGACAACGCGTCATAGGCGGGAAGAATCGCCCCACCGGGGTAGCCAAAAACGTGGGTCACGCCCTCTCGTTCCAGACATTCCCAAAGGATCTGCGCTCCTGTTTTGGTCATGTTACCTACTTCCTTTTAATCAGTGCGGCTGCGGTCACCTGTACCAAGCCCTTAACTGCATTGTACAATAGGCCGGGATTTCTTAGGGAAACTCCTCGCGCCTCTACGAAAACCTCCTCATTCTTTCTCCATCCCAGTGGTATCATCCCCGTGCACCGGAGGAGGAATGCATGGTTAGTTCCCGTCGACCCACAAGAAGGCAGTTCGTTTCCGCGGCCGCTGCCGCGGCAGGCGCCGCCCTTTTGCCCAAGATTACCTTGGCGAGTCCTGCTCAAAACGCCATCAGCGTCGCGCCTGCCAAGGGTTCCAGTCCAATCACCAGGGAGAAGATTTCCTGGAAGGTTCAGCCCTTTCCCTTGAGTCAAGTCTGTTTGCGAAAGGGGCCGTTTCAGGACGCGTTGGAAGTGGACCGGCGCTACCTGCACCTGCTTCCATCAGATCGGCTGCTTCACACTTTCCGCGTTAATGCCGGGCTTCCTTCGTCCGCCGAGCCGCTAGGTGGCTGGGAAAAGCCGGACTGCGAAGTGCGTGGCCACTTTGCCGGTGGCCACTATCTCTCAGCCTGTGCCCTGATGTACGCCGGCGCCGGGGATGGTGAGTTAAAGGACAAAGCCGATGCCTTGGTCGCCCGGTTGGCCGATTGCCAAAAGGCGCAGAAGAACGGTTACCTCAGTGCCTTCCCGGAGGAGTTCTTCGACCGCCTGCGCGAGGGGCGCAAGGTCTGGGCTCCCTTTTACACTTACCACAAGATTATGGCCGGTCTGCTGGACATGTACGTTTACTGCGGAAACGATCAGGCGCTTGCCGTGGCGGAGTCGATGGCGGAATGGGTTTGGCATTGGCAGGAAAGCATCAGCGACGAGCACATGCAAAGGATTCTGCAAAACGAATTCGGCGGCATGAATGAATCGCTCTGTAATCTTTATGCCTTGACTGGAAAACACCAATACCTGGACCTGGCGGCGCGATTCGAAAAGACCATTTTTTTTGAGCCTCTGGGTCAACATCGCGACGAATTGAAGGGTATCCACGCCAACACGCACATCCCCCAGGTTATCAGCGCGGCCCGCCGTTACGAACTGACCGGGCAGGAACGCTATCGCGAAATCGCTGCCTTTTTCCTGCACACCGTTACCAAAGACCGGATCTATTGCACCGGTGGTACCAGCAATAGTGAGTTCTGGCGAACCCGCCCCGGGGACCTTTCGACCGAGTTGGGACGATCCACGGAAGAGTGCTGCTGCGGCTACAACATGCTCAAACTCGCGCGCCACATTTACGGGTGGACGGGCGATCCGCGCATACTGGATTATTACGAACGCACGCTCTTTAATAGCCGGCTGGGCACACAAAATCTCGAAGATGGCGGGATGTCCTATTTCCTGCCGCTGGGTTCCGGGTATTGGAAATATTTCAACTCGCAGTTTGATTCATTCTGGTGCTGCACCGGAACCGGGGTGGAGGAATTTGCCAAGACCGCCGATACCATTTACTTTCATGACGCGAGTGGAATCTTCGTCAATCTCTTCATCGCCTCTGAGGTAACCTGGCCGGAAAAAGGAGTGCGCCTGGAACAACAAACCAATTTCCCCAAAGAAGAAGGCACGGCCTTGGTGTTCCATGCTGAGAGTCCCGTTGACATGGCTCTTAACATCAGAATCCCCTGGTGGGCCACGAACGGCGGCACGATTAAAGTGAATGGGACTGCGCTGCCGGCGTTCTCAAGTCCGGGCAGCTATTTGACGCTTACCCGAACCTGGAAGGAAGGCGATCGCGTGGAAGTCCGTCTGCCCATGAGCCTGCGGACTGAAGCCTTGTTGGGCGATGGTACGCAACAGGCCGCGATGTATGGACCGCTGGTCCTGGCGGGGAGACTGGGCGCTGAGGGGCTGAAGAAGGAGATGTTTTACGCGGATTTCTCACCTGGTCCGCCGCGCACTGAACCTCCTCCAGTTCCCGTTATAAAGACCAGTCCAACTGATCCCGTAGGCTGGCTTAAACCCGTCTCCGGCGAACCTCTGACATTTCAAACCGTGGGCCAGGAAAAGACCATCAGCTTGATTCCGCTCTATAAATTGTTTGGTGAGCGGTACGCGGTGTACTGGAAAACGGCCACGTAGTGGCGGCAGCAGTTTTCCTTATCCCCAAGGCTGTCGCCGTGCATCACCTCGGAGCGCCCAGGCGGGCTCTGGAGTTTGTACATTTGTGATGAAATGAACGATGAAAGAACGGAAACGGTGGAGTGCGAGAGACTCAGCCCTCGCCCCTTTGGGGGAGAGGGTGGCCGGCAACCGGCGTTTTAATCAGCCGGGGCCGGACGGGTGAGGGGGTCAAACCCGTGAAAACTCCATATCCCTATCGCAAGGCACGTTCCCTGGCACGCACGGCGGGGCAGATTGACAAAGCGCGCGAGCTTCGCCAGACGCCGACCGAGACGGAGCAGGCCGCTTGGCACCTACTGCGCGGTTTGAGGTCAAGGGGGTTCAAGTTCCGCCGCCAGTACCCCGTGGGACCCTACATTGCTGATTTCTGCTGTACGGAGCTACGCCTGATAGTCGAACTCGACGGTAGTGTGCATGGGCAGCCGAGCTGGGCAAGGAGCGATGCGCGACGCGATGCGCATCTTAAGTCGATGGGTTACACGGTACTGCGGTTCCCCCAACGGTATTGTTCTTCAGGCCCCGGATTTATTCGTGCAAGAGGTGGTGAGGTTTGTGTTGCTAATGGAGGCGGTGGGATAAGCACGTTGAGCTTGGACCCCCTCACCCGGCCCGCCCCCGCTGGTGAGAGCGCGGGTTGCGGTCCACCCTCTCCCCCAAGGGGGCGAGGTCGAAGGTTCTCTTTAGCACGCTCCGAAATGTAGAAACTCCAGCGCCCGCCAAGGCGGGCCTGGGTTGGGGGGTGGCAGTTCGACGGAGGAGGGGGAAGCCCGGGGGGACAGTTTGCCATCTTGACAATGTCATGCAAGAAGTATAGGCTAGTCTTGCGATGAAGGTTCGGTCCACCGCGGCCCCGGCAATCCCCTCCCACCCTGATGCTTGCTTTGCGAAAACCATGAACGTCAAAAGTGAAGATCGGCAGCTTGCGGCGAAACATTGGATTCGCGCTAAGATACCACCACCGCCGCAGTCTCTCGCGATGTTTATGATAACAAATATGGTTAGCAATCCTTGCCGGGTTGCCGACAAAATCTTAAGTTGTTGAAAATGCATAGGTTAGCTCGGGCCGTGGCGGAAAAGGGCAAAAAAAAGGGTAGCAAAAATTGCCGGTAAGTCTCGCGATGTTGATGGAAATATAGAGAGTTATTCGATTTCGTTAATGAGGATGTCCTCTATGAACTGGCTTCTGTCCGCGCTAATTACACTGACGTGTGTCATTGCGGTTCTGGCACAAGCTCCGGATGAAAACTCCACCGCGGCGCTTCGTGAACGCCTGAAGGCTGCGCTTCGGGATGAGTGGGAATACCAACTGCGCACCTCCCCCGAGACTGCCACTGCCGTGGGTGACAATCGGTACAACGACCGGCTTAGCGATTATTCGCCGGAATTCTACGCGAGAGAAGTTGACCACGCCCGGAAGACACTCCAGATGTTCGAGTCAATTGATGTCACTGGCTTCCCGGAGCAGGAGCGCCTGAGCAAGGATCTGATGATCCGCGATCTACGCGAGCAGATCGAAAGCGCGCAGTTTAAAGACTGGGAAATGCCAGTCGATCAGATGAACGGAATTCAACTGGGAATTGCCAGCTTGCCTGGTGACACGACTTTCCGCACGGCGAAAGATTATCGGGATTACATTGCCCGCCTGCATCAAATCCCTCGGGTTTTTCAGCAGGCCACCCTGAACATGCGGGCAGGGCTGCGGGATCATCTGGTCCCGCCCCGCTATCTACTGGAGAAAGCGGCATTGGAGGCTCAGGACATCGCGGGGAAATCAGAGAAAGACAGCCCTTTCACCCAGCCCGTGTACAAATTTCCGGCGGGGATTTCCGATCCCGAGCAGAAGGTCTTGCGCGCGGCGGTGTGTGCTGCCGTCCGCCAGGAAGTGGCGCCCGCCTACACAAAGCTGGCGGAATTTTTACGTACCGAATACGCGCCAATGGGTCGCACGGAGTATGGCATCTGGGCGCTGCCTGATGGCGAGGCTCGCTATCGCTTTGACGTGAAACACATGACGACGACGGACATGAGCCCGGAGGAGATCCACCAAATGGGGCTCAAGCAGGTGGCGGAGATTGAAGAGGAAATGCTGAAGCTCGCCCGCCAACAGGGTTACAGCGACCTGCCCAGTTTCAATGAACACATTCGCAAATCCCCGGAACTCTACGCGAACTCGGGAAAGCAGCTTTTGGGTTTGTACAAGCATTATACGGACCAGATGTACGCCAAGCTACCGACGCTGTTCGGCCGTCTGCCCAGGAACAAGCTGACGGTGGTTCCCATGCAGGCTTTCCGCTCAGCCAATGAAGTTCCCGCCGATTACTCGATTGGTGCCGGTGATGGCTCGCGTCCCGGGCGCATCAATGTTAACGAATATGACCCGCGCCACCGCCTGCTGCTCAATGTGGAAGCCATCGCCTATCACGAGGGCATCCCCGGCCACCATCTTCAGTTTTCGATTGCCCAGGAGCAGACGGACCTTCCCGACTTCCGCCGATTCGCGTACTATAACGCCTATTCGGAGGGTTGGGCGTTCTACGCGGAGCGGCTGGGAAGGGAAGTGGGCTTTTACGAGGACCCCTATAGCGAGTATGGGCGTTTGGAAAATGAAATGTGGCGCTCCGTACGCCTGGTGGTGGATACGGGCGTACACGCCAAGCACTGGTCGCGGCAGCAGATGGTGGACTTTTTCCGCCAACATACCGCCATGGACGAGCCCAACATCGAAACGGAAGTGGACCGCTACATCGCCTGGCCGGGGCAGGCTTTGGCCTATAAGCTCGGCCAGATGAAAATCATCGAACTGCGTGAGCGCGCCCGGCAGCAACTTGGCGCGGCATTCGATTTGCGAGCGTTCCACGACGCAATACTCGCCGATGGTCCGTTGCCCCTGGATGTGCTGGAGGCGAACATGGACCGTTGGATCGCCGCGCAAAAAGAGGGGCAAGAGCACTAACGTGCCGTTTTCAGTTAGTTCTTTACAGGAGTACCGTGGCGCGGCGGAGCCACCAACAATGCGTCTCGCAGGGGCATAGGCGCTATAGAATAAGCACGGTCGGTGGCCAACCCGCGTAGCGAGTGAGGTCACGGTTACCAATGCAATGCCAAAATTAACGATTTACTTCCCTCGCCCCTTTGGGGGAGAGGGTGGACCGCAACCGGCGCTTTCATCAGCCGGGGCGGGACGGGTGAGGGGGTCAAAAACTCTGG
>CAYTMD010000374.1:0-6563 GCA_964438685.1 uncultured Acidobacteriota bacterium | reverse complement strand
TGGGGGAGAGGGGCCGGGGGTGAGGGGGTCGCATGACTTGCCCACCGGCCGGTGACTAACACAGGTCACAGACTATTAAATCCGGCCCCCGCCGGTGGCAGGGCTATCTCCTGACTACTGACTCCTGGCTCCTGACTCCAGACTCCAGTAACTCCTACGTGAGAATTTGTAGCGTTTCTGAGATCATTCCCTTGGTTGCCTGCACTGCCGCTACGTTCAACTGGTACGCCTGGGCGGCCCCCATCAGGTTCACCATCTCCTCCACTGGATTGATATTGGGGAAAGAGACATACCCGTCGGCATCCGCATCCGGGTGGCCGGGTTCGTACCGGCGAACAGCCGGCGCCTTGTCCGCAACTACCTTCTCTACTTTTACACCACGCGCGTGCAGATCGCCGAAGCGCGACAAGGTTTGCGCAAACTTGCCCCGGCCGGGCTGCTCCGTCCCAAACACCACCAATTGCTTCTGGTAAGGACCGCCACCGGGCGTGCTCGTTGTTTCAGCGTTCGCAAGGTTACTCGCCACCACTTCTGCCCGCACGCGCTCAGCAGTTAGGGCAGAGGCGCTGATATCAAGGACTCCAAAGAGGTTCATGGTTCTATTTCCCTTCGTTAATGGCCGACTGGACCATATGGATTTCGTTGCGAAGCAATTCCACCCCGGCGCGGTATTGAAGCTGAACCTGCGCCAGGGCCAGGGTCTCGCGATCCAAACTCACATTGTTGCCATCAGGCCGCTCAATCAGGCCCTTCACTTCCTGCACATGCGGTGCAACCGGGTCGCCTTCCAGGCGCTGCTCGGCGCGCCGCATCTCGCTGTCAAAGTCGACATCCTGGGTGCGATATCCCGGGGTATCTACGTTTGCCAGGTTGCTGGAAATAAGCTCATGACGAAACGTCACCAGATCCAGGAAATGCTCCACGCGGGTCATGGTGGGAGATTCGATCCAGTTCATACAGCCCTCCGGGGAGGAAGACCAAATTCGCGGATCTTGTTACGCACGGTGCGCAGGCTGACGCCCAACATCCCTGCGGCGCGGGTGCGGTTGCCTCCGGTAGCGCCCAACGTTCTCTCCAGAAGAGTGCGCTCCAGTTCGCGCAAAGTCAGCCCCGGCTCAATTCCCTCCGAAGAGGGATCGCCAATCTGAAAGCTGGCTTCGGGCAGAAGTTCCAGACCCGCGACGGGGCCGGGAGAAAGCGCCAGGGCCCGGCGCACAAAGTTTTCCAGTTCGCGCACGTTTCCGGGCCACTCGTAAGCCTGCAACCGCTCCACAAGTTCTGGTGAAAACCGTACGACATTTGAGCGGGAGGCCGCCGCGTACTTGCGCACGAAGTGGTTGACCAGATCAGGAATGTCTTCGCTGCGTTCGCGCAGGGGTGGCAATGAGAGAGGAATCACATTGAGGCGGAAAAACAGGTCGGCGCGGAATTTCCCTTCCGCCACCATCGCCCCTAACGGCCGGTTGGTGGTGGCGATTACCCGCACATCGATAGGAAATGGACGGGTGTCGCCCAGCCGGTCGATTTCCCGTTCCTGCAGCACGCGCAGCAATTTCGGCTGTAAGCTGAGAGGCAACTCACCAATTTCATCGAGCAGCAAGGTTCCGGTATGGGCCAGTTCAAATTTCCCAGCCTTGGACGTCATAGCCCCGGTAAAGGCGCCGCGCATGTGCCCGAACAACTCGCTTTCCAGCAAAGTGTCAGGGAAACCCGCACAATTTACCGCCACAAACGGCCTCTGGCTCCGCGGGCTGCAGCGATGCACCAGGCGGGCGAGCAGTTCCTTGCCGGTGCCGCTTTCCGCCTCCATCAGAATATCCGCATCGGTGCGGGCCACTTGCCGGGCGCGATTAAGCAGCCGCTGCGTGACCTCCGAGGTACCGATAAAATCCCCATTGTTCGGCGGCGGAGTCTTGCCCAGGCCCGAGCCCAAAACGCGCGCGGCTGATTCCTTTAATTGCTCGAAGGAGATCGGTTTGATCAGGTAATCGCAGGCGCCTTCCCGCATGGCATTTACAGCCTCCGGTACATTGGCAAACGCCGTCAGGAAAATCACCGCGGTCTGTGGCGCAAGGGCACGAACCCCCTGCATCACGCGCAGCCCGTCACCATCCGGCATTCGCATGTCGGTAACCACCAGCGGGCAAGGCGCCAGGCGGAAACGCTCCAACGCTTCGCTGGTTCCGGCGGCCGTTGTTACTTTCCAACCCTGCCTGCGGAAATTCGCTTCCAGCGCTGCGCGCATGGCCGCCTCATCGTCCACAACCAGAACCTGATTCATTCCTCAACTCCTTCAATGGGAAGTTCGAGTGTAAAAGTGGTTCCCTGTCCTTCATGGCTTTCCACTCGAATCGTGCCGCCGTGTTGCTCAACCACCTTACGCGTCACCGCCAAGCCCAAGCCCGGACTGGTGCATTGCGTGGTGAATCCCGGCTCAAATATCTTTTGCAAATTCTCCGCGCTGATGCCGATTCCCTGGTCAGCAAAGGCAACCGCAACAGTGGGATGCGGTCCGTCATGGCGCCGGCAAACGCGCACGGACAATATCCCGCCAGGATTCATTGCCCGAAAAGCATTCAGCGCCAAGTTGAAGAATGCCTGCTGGAGTCGCGAGGGGTCGGCAAGGATGGATATTTCTTCTTTTGGCGCCCGCCATTCGATTTGCATTTCCTTCTGCCGGGCCAAGGGGCGGAGGAATTCCACCATCTCACCTACCAGCCGCAAGAGGTCCACGGGAAGAAGTTGTGCTGGTGGCTGACTGTGGAAATGCAAAACGTTGTTTACCGTTGCCGCCAGTGAGTGCAGGCCTGCCTGAACGTGATTGATCCAGGATTGCAACTCTCCCTGGTTGGGCAGCGCATCAGCCAGCAGACCGGCGAAAAGTTCCAGGCTTCCGAGCGGATTTCGAATTTCATGCGCGAGCAGGGTGGCAACCTCCGCCAACGCCTGCGTCCGGCGTGAAACTTCCCGCTCGCGTTCATGCTGCTTGGCCTCGGTCAGGTCGCGCAGGGTGAAAATGGAATCCTCGCCCGACCCGACCGACCGGAAACATGCGCGCGTCACGCCGATCGTCCGTTCACCTTGCGGGCTTTCGACAACCCACTCCTGTTCGCCAGCAAAATCTTCCTTGGGAAGCGCGGCGAGCAATGAACCCAACAGGCGAGGGACAGAGGATTCAGGAGAAAGCAAGTCTTCGCCGCCGGCGTTGAGCAATCGGTTTGCTTCGGGGTTGATCATGCGCAAGTTCATTCCACTGTCAAAAACCAGGAGGCCGCACGGCAGGCCTTCCACGATTCTGGCCAGGTAAGTACGCATTCGTTGGTTTTCTTCCAAGCTTTGGGACAAGCTGCGATTCTTGTTTTCGAGTTCGTGCCGCAGCCGGCCGACCTCTGCTTGGAGCTTTGCGTAGCTTGATTCCAGCGCCCCGGCCGTTTGGGTAAAGGAGGCGAAGGCGGCCGCCAAGGCGCGCCGCGTCGAGCGCGGTGAGCCAATCGGTGGAGCGAGCTTTTTTTGCCGATCAACGGGCAAAGTTTGCATAGCAATAAGCCTAGGGAGCACGGGTTGTGCCAACTTTAGGCCACGGTCCTTAGATTTCTCTCATTAGCAAAATCCCTCGTCCCCCACGGGAAGTGTTCGGGCCGAAGTTCCGGTTGTTCTTCTGCCAGGATGAAAGCCCGCTCAATAACCTGCCTCAACTCGCGGACATTCCCCGGCCAGGGGTACTGGTCGAGGGCGCGCGCCGCCAGCGGCGAAAACCTTTTGGCAGGCGTATGTGCTTCCTGGGAGAAGTGGTCAAGAAAACGTTGGCTTAGGGGCGGAATATCCTGGCGGCGGAAGCGCAAGGGATCGATCTCAATGGGAAAGACCGCCAACCGGTAATAAAGGTCATCGCGGAAGCGTCCTTCCTTGACCAGCCGGGCAAGGTTGGCATTCGTGGCGGCAACGACACGGGTATCAACCCGCACGCTGTCGGAACTGCCCAGCCGCTGTACTTCGCCCTCCTGCAAGAAGCGCAGGAGTTTGGCTTGCATGGAGAGGGGAAGGTCTCCGACTTCGTCGAGGAGCACGGTGCCGTTTTGGGCCAATTGAATTCGTCCCATGCGGGACTGGAAGGCTCCGGTAAAGGCGCCGCGGTTGTAACCAAACAGTTCCGCCTCCATCAAAGGCTCGGGAATGGCCGCGCAGTTGATGACCACGAACGGCCGCTCCCGCCGTGGGCTCAACGTATGCAGGGCCCGCGCAACAAGTTCCTTCCCCGTCCCGGTTTCGCCCGTCAGCAGCACGGTGGTTTGCCGTGGCGCCACCAGCCGGGCCAGGCGATACACCCGGCGCAAAGATGGGCTGTGGCCTGTCATGCCGGGCAGGGATTCAACGTCATCCGTGCGCGCCGGCAAGCGCGGTACGGGGCGCTCCAGCGGGTCCGCCAGTTCAGTTGGAATGCGGGGCTCGCGGGAGTTCTGGAGCAGCCGAAACAGTTCGCCTGAATCCGGGCACAAATCAGCATCGGTACCCCCGGTCTCCTCCCGCTGCCGGGAGTCGAGCATATGGACCTCTACCTGTGGGTAGCGGGCGTGGATTATGGCAACAAGCTCTTGTGCATCCAGGTCAGGCAGAGTTTGATCGAGCAGCAGGGTTCGGCAGACGCCTTCCTCAATTAATGCCAACGCCTCCGCACCACCGCAAACCTCCTCCGCAAAACAATTGCGCGCGGCCAACTGTTGCAACAGGCGCTGGCGAAAGGGGGCGTCGGGACTGGCGATGATGGTGGAAAAGTGGGTTTTGGGGACGGCATTGGATATACCGGTGGTCATGATTTCCTCGTTGGGTAAACTCCAGTTCTGTCAGCGCAACTTAAGAGGGCGATTAAACCGGAATTAGATTTCTCTAAGGTGAAGTGCCAGTAAGATTCCACGGTCGGCTCCAATCCGCGAGCCATCCTCTTTTGGAAAAGAAGAATTTCATGAAAGATTCCCCACATTAGCTTGCGGGTGCCAGGGGAAAGCGTAGGCGAATGCAGCCGGTATCCTGGCCTTCGCTCAGAATTTCTAATTTGCCTCCCAGCCCATCGAGAAGGCGCTGGTTGATGGCCCATCCCAGCGCACCACTTTTGGAGGCGTGGGAAAAGAGCAAGCCGGGGTTGGTGATGTCTTCAAGTACCTTAATTTGGAGGTACTGCAAGTCCAACCGGGGAGGTGAGAGGAACAATCGGGCTTCCCCCTCCGACGCGGAAAGGTCCACGGCGATGTCCCCCCCTCCGGCGCAGTTCTGGATAATCCAGGAGAGCAAATTCTGGAGCGCTTCGCGCAGCCGTTCCGGGTCAGCGTTAACCTTTATTGTCCCCTCTGCGCTGAGCTGCAGACGGAGTTCGCGGGATTGCGCCAGACCATCCATTTCCGCCAGAACTTCCGCAACTGTCGCTTCCAGCGGGACGCACTGCGGGGGGCCTCCCGGAGCGGCCGATTCACCGAGATCGCGCAGCGAGATGATCAACTGCGCCATGGTATCGGCGAGTTGCAGCGATTGTTCCAGCAGGGCCCGGTAATCCGCAACTGAGCGTTTTCCCATCAGCCCCAACTCAATGCCACCTCGAAGTGCGGTCATAGGCTGGGCCAAGCGATGAGCCATCGCCCCCAGGCATTCGCGGCAGTGGGCGGAATCAGGTAATCGGGAGATCGGGAAATCGGGCGATCGGGCGATCGGGCGATCGGGTGAACAAGAAAGGCCTCTCGCTATCCTTTCTTCATTCTCCGCTGGCGGTTTCCCGTGACTTAACAATTGAGATTTATCTTCCATTTTGCCACCCCACAAGTGTTGCCTGCTAGTGTGGTGTCCAGCTATTTCTTGGACACTACACTAGAATGTCCGTCCGATTACCCGATCTCCCGATCGCCTGATCTCCCGATTGCTGCCTACTGCCCACTGCCTTCTTGCCCCTCACGCTTCGTCTCCGATTTGGTATCCCACGCCCCGGATCGTATGAATCAGTTTGCGCTCGAAGCCCTGATCCACCTTCTTGCGCAGATAATTGATGTAGACATCCACCACATTGGTCATGGTGTCAAAGGAGAGGTTCCAGACGTGTTCGATAATCATGGCCCGGGTCACGCAACGGCCGAGGTTGCGCATCAGGTATTCAAGCAGGGAGAATTCCTTGGGAGTAAGTTCAATGGCGTTGCCGGAGCGCTTCACGACCCGTTCCACGCGGTTCAATTCCAAATCGCCCACCCGCAGGATGACTTCCGCTGGCAGAGCCGACCGCCGCAAAAGCGCGCGCACGCGGGCGGAGAGTTCAGTAAAGGAGAAAGGCTTGGTCAAGTAATCGTCAGCCCCCAGGTCCAACCCCTTCACCCGGTCTTCCACGCGGTTGCGGCCCGTAAGGATTAGAACGGGCAGGGCCGGCTTGGTTTCGCGAATGTGCTTAAGCACGTCCAAGCCATCCACTCGCGGCAGGGTCAAATCGAGGACCGCCAGGTCGTACTCAAATTGACTCACCATGAACTGCGCTTCATCGCCGTCCTGCGCAATGTCCACGGCGTATTGCTCGGCTTCCAGTCCCTTTTGAA
>CAYTMD010000373.1:0-6600 GCA_964438685.1 uncultured Acidobacteriota bacterium | reverse complement strand
GCTCGCCGAAAAACAGGGCCGCCAGCAAAATGTAAAGATCAGCGCCGACCTGCCCAAGGATATTCCCATCTTCCAATTGGACGCGGGACAGATGAAGACTTGTTTCCTGAATATCCTGACCAATGCCATTCAGGCCATGCCCGGCGGAGGCGACGTGAATATTACCGCGCAGACCATTACGAGCAACACAGGCGCGCAGTCCCTGCAACTTCGCTTCGCGGACACCGGCCCCGGCATTCCTCCCGAGGACCGAGAGAAAGTATTTACGCCGTTTTATTCCACCAAGGCCACAGGCTTTGGACTGGGACTTGCGATCACCAAGAAGATTGTGGACGACCACGGAGGAAGGGTTTTCGTAACCGCGGGAGACGCGCCCGGAACCGTCGTGGTGATGGAAATACCTTTTACGGAGAGCGGGGTTCGGAATTAGGGGTTCGGGACTCGGGGGCCGGGGTTAGGAGTCAGGGCGCAACCCGCATGAATCAATTCCCTCGCCCCCTTGGGGGAGTCCGATTTCTGGACCCCGCTGGGGCCCATCGGACCCTGGCAATCGGGGAGGGTGGCCCGCAACCGGCGTTTTCACCAGGTCAAGGCGGGACGGGCCTCCGCCCGCCGTAGGAATGCTTGAACAAACTTGGGCTTCGGCCCGCAGGCGGGTGAGGGGGACAAGAACGGTAGCGAATAATCCAAACTTGGCCTATGGCGTTCGAAACTGCGTAACAAATCCAGAACGAATGGAGTCGAGTCGTGCGAATCCCGTATCCCGAGGCCCGAATCCCTAACCCCAAATCCCGAACCCCGAGGTCTTAAATGCCTGAAGGCAAGATTCTGGTTGTTGACGATGAACAGCGGCAGCGCGAGATCTATCGCGACATTCTGCAAAGCGAGGGTTACGAGGCGGAAACCGCGGCCAGCGGCGAAGCGGCTCTCAGAATGCTCGCCCAGAACCGCTTTGACCTGGTCATCACCGACCTCAACATGGCGGGCATGACCGGGCTCCAGTTGCTCAGTGAAATCGTGGTGGATGACCCTACCATCGCGGTGATGATGATTACCGGCTACCCTTCCATCAAGTCTGCCGTGGAAGCCACGCGGAAGGGCGTATACCAATACCTGGAGAAACCTGTCGATCGCGATACGTTGCTGAATGTGGTGGACGAGGTTTTTCAGCGCCTGGCCACTCTGCGGCGCACCATCATTGGCGATTCACCCGCCACCAAAGCCATGATGCGCATGATCCTGAAGGTGGCGCCCAGCGCGCACACCGTGCTGATCCTGGGAGAAAGCGGTACGGGCAAGGAACTGGTGGCGCGGGAAATCCACCAGCACAGTCCGCGGCGCGACCGGCCGTTCCTGGCGGTCAACTGCGCGGCGCTTACGGAAACCCTGCTGGAAAGTGAGCTGTTCGGCCATGAGAAAGGTTCCTTTACCGACGCCCACCAGATGAAGCGCGGAGTGTTCGAACGCGCCCATCAATCCACCCTTTTCCTCGACGAAATCGGAGATACCAGCCTGGGCATGCAAGCCAAGATTCTGCGCGTGCTGCAGGAGCGTGAGTTCTTCCGCGTGGGCGGGACCGAACCGCTCAAAACGGATGTGCGCATCATTTCCGCCACCAATCGCAATCTGGAACAGCGAGTCAAGGAAGGCAAGTTCCGCGAGGACTTGTATTACCGCCTGAATGTGATCCCCATCATCTGCCCGCCATTGCGCGAACGCGGCGACGACATTGAAATCCTCGCCCATCATTTTATGCGCAAAGCGGCGTTGGTGGCGGGTCGGCGCGTGGAGGGAATTTCTGCCGAAGCGCTTGCGGCTCTGCGTGCATACGCGTGGCCGGGCAACATCCGCCAGCTTGAATGGGCCATGGAGCGCGCCGTGGTGCTGGGTGAAACGGATAGCGTGGAACTGCCCGACCTGCCCCCGGAAATCCTGCAAGCCACATCTGCTGCCCCGCCCCCTGCCGGGACCGCCGCAATCGGTACCGCACCGGCGCCGCCCATTGCCAGCGGGCCCGAACCCATCATCACCGAGGGCTCATGGGAGGAGCACGAAAAGGCCAAGATCATGGAAGCCTTGCAACGGTCGGGCGGAAACATCACCCGCGCCGCGCAACTGCTCGGCATGACCTTCCGCACATTGCAATATCGGTTGGAGAAATTCGGGATTAAACGGCCGTGATGGCGGGGACTCCTGGCAAGTGGCAAGCAAGTCTTGGGAACTGGGGGGGAGGCGAACAAGCCCACCCCCTGGTATCCTAAGGCGCCAGTTTATTTCGCCTTCGACTCCGGTTCCGTGGAGCCGCGGTGGCAGGTCCAGCAGGTTACGCTCATATGGCCATCGAAGTTGTCGGCATTGATCTTCCGCGCCATCAGTATCATTTTCCGAGCGGTAACTTTCTCTTCCTTTTCGTCCTTATCAAACGCTCCTTCGACGTGGCAGAAGTCGCACTTCACGCCCAGGGAGCGTGTGAATGAGTGCATGGCGTCCATCAGTTGAGGGGCAGGCTTGCCATTGAAGACCTGGATGTTCTTGTAAACTTCTTCCGCCATCTTGGGGGGTTGGGGCGGTTCCCAATCGGCCTCGGGCTGCTTCTCGTACACAATGGTATCTTCGCGGGGCGGACGGTCACCCATGACGCTGCTCGCGTGGTACGTCAATGTTTGCCCATCAGAGGATAAGGTCCAGGTTTCACTGCGGCGCATTTCGCCATTCTCCATGGTGGCAACGGACTCCACCGCCAATGCCCCATCCTTCCACTGCACTTTGCTCTTCAGGGGAGCACCCATCATCTGGTTGGTGTTGTCGTCCGAACCGATGGAGTAGTGGAATTTCTGGAAGTCCTCGCCCGCCATGGCCATGACGCGGGTCGTGATGGTTAGGTCCGACCCCTGCTGCTCAACCTTGACGCGACGGTTGCTCGATGGCCGGCCGGATACGTGGCTCTTGTCCGGGTTCCACTTCCAGATGCCGGAAAGATTCGGAGCGGATTCCTGCGAGATCGCCTGAACGGCCCAGAGCGCCGTCAGTGCAAACAAAAGATAGCGAAGCTTCCAAAGGGGGTGAGCAAGTGTCCTCATCGGCGCCTCCTGCGCGGGAGCAATCTGCAATTATTGGTTTAAGACTTGGCCCAAAACGTAAGCAAATAAATCCTAGCATTAATTCTCCGTTGGTGCATCTGGATTCAAGGGCCCTGATCCTAAGGTGGCAAGCCGTCGCTACGACAAATTTTGCTCTGGCGGTCGGGCATGAAATTGCTAAGATATCTTCTCGCAATGTGAGAATTCCCCAGGAGGGACCTTATGTCCTACCCAAAACCTAACCGGCGTTCATGGGCGGAGCCTTGGAAGATCAAGATGGTCGAACCCATTCGCATGACCAAGCTTGCCGAGCGCGAAAAGTTTATTGCCGAGGCGGGCTACAACACCTTTCTGCTGCGCTCCGAAGATGTGTATATCGATCTGCTGACCGACAGCGGCACCAATGCCATGAGCGACCGGCAGTGGGCGGGCATGATGCTGGGTGATGAAGCCTATGCCGGCAGCGCGAATTTTTACAACTTGTGGGAGGCTGTAACTCAGTATTATGGGTATAAGTATCTCGTCCCCACGCATCAGGGCCGCGCCGCCGAACATATCCTTTCGCAAATCATGATTCACCCGGGCGACGTCATTCCCGGGAACATGTACTTCACCACCACTCGCCTGCACCAGGAACTCGCCGGGGGCGCGTTTGTTGATGTAATTATCGATGAAGCGCATGACCCCGCGAACCCGCATCCGTTCAAGGGCAACGTGGACCTCGCCAAACTGCAGCGCGTTATCCACGAGTCCGGCCCGGGTAAAATTCCCTACGTGTGCATCGCCGGCACGGTAAACATGGCGGGCGGGCAGCCGCAATCCATGGCAAACATGCGGGCCGTGCACGAGTTGTGCCGGCAGCACAAGATTCACGTGGTGCTCGACGCCACGCGCGCCGTTGAGAATGCCTATTTCATCCAGCAGCGTGAGCCGGGCTATGCGGACAAGAAACTGGCGGAGATTTTGAAGGAATACTGCTCCTTGACCGACACCTGCACGATGAGCGCGAAGAAAGACGCGCTGGTCAACATAGGCGGCTGGCTTGCCACCAACGACCAGGGCCTTTACGAAGAAGCGCGCAACCTGGTGGTGGTCTACGAAGGCCTGCACACCTACGGCGGGTTGGCGGGACGCGATATGGAAGCCATGGCACGCGGCATTGCGGAAAGCGTGGAAGACGACCACATGCGCGCCCGCATCGGACAGGTTCAATACCTGGGCGAGCACCTGATTGACTGGGGAATCCCCATCGTCAAGCCCATCGGCGGACACGCGGTTTTCTTGGACGCCAAGGCATTCTACCCGCAGATCCCGCAGGCGCAATTCCCTGCCGAAGCACTGACCTGCAATCTCTACATCGACTCTGGCGTGCGCACCATGGAGCGCGGCGTCGTCTCTGCCGGCCGCGACCCCAAAACCGGCGAGGAACATTTCCCCAAACTGGAGCTGGTCAGAATCACCATTCCCCGCCGTGTCTACACGCAGGCGCACATGGACGTGGTGGCAGAATCGGTGCTGGAAGTCTACGAGCACCGCGAGCAGGCGCGCGGCTTAAAAATGGTTTACGAGCCGAAATACCTGCGCTTCTTCCAGGCACGGTTTGAACCGGCGGAAGGGGTTAGAATTGGGAATTAAGGGTTAGCCTGATTTACACCGGGCAAGAATTGGATGGATTTCAGCATCTGATTGAATGTTGTGGCGTATCGTTCGAAGACTTCCATTGGAGCACGCGCGGCGACGTGGTAGTGCTCTGTTCCAGCGGAATACACCTCCAGAACGTTTCGGTAGTCCACGCCATCCTCTCTTGTCACCCACACAATATGCGTGCCTTCGAGTCCCTGCCGGGTAACTTTTTCTTGCGAGACCTGCCGAAAATTTTCAGTATGCCTTATCATGTTGCCCGTCAACGTTTTGAGATACAGATCGTGTGAGGCCTCCAAATGCTCGCGAGCCAGGATCACAAAGGCGAGAGTGCCCGTTTGATTCAGAACAACTGTCTTGCCCTCCTGAAAGGACGGGGAATTCTCATTTGATTCACGCCATTCGTCCGGTAGAAGGATCTCCAAGCCAAGTTCCTGGTTTACATAGTGCCGCTGGTTTGCGGCATCAATGACGATAGCCTTTCGAGGGGGTGGCGGTGTCAAAGTCTGTGCTTTGAGGACTTGGAAAACAGGTTCAAGAAACCCGAAGGAGTCCGCAATCTTTTGCGAAGCTTGAAGATCCAATGCGGCTGGGCAACCCATTGCCTTGTCCGGCCCCACGAACTGAAGGACCCACACTTGGCTGCGAGTAACTATGAGGGTCGCCGAAACTTGCCCTTTGATTTTTCCTCTCGCGAACGAAAAAACGATCCTCCTTGCCGGCAGACCAGATAACTCGACGTTCTCCTCGCCAACGTCTTCGCCATTGAGCACGGATCCCATGGTCTCTCCGGCTGAGTCAAAAATCGACGATGGGTCGCTACCAGAGGGAATGGGAGACCTCGTAACGAGTACGGCTCGAAGGGTATCCGGACTCTGAAAGGCTATCAGAAGACCTGGGAACGGTGTCGTGCCTGAGTAGTTGGTCCAGCCAAAGGGGACCCCAAGTCGAAACCCGTCTTCCTTGTCGACGTAGTCTCTCAAATGCATCAGTCCCTTCTCCTGGATTTCGGAAGCTTGTTTGAGAAGGGGCTCGGCGTCTGCCGTGCGTCCCAGCCGACGATAGTGCTCAGCCAAATCGGCCAAGCTGGCAACGATGTCGGGGTCGTCAGATGCTAAGATTTTCTGTCGAATGGCAACGGAACGCTTGAACAGCGGTTCGGCCTCAGAATACTTATTCTGATCGTCAAGAACCTGCCCGAGGAGGTCAAGGGCGGAGGCCAGTTCCTTATGCTCCTCGCCTGCACTGTTGAGAATACGGACGGCCCGGTTGAGCACTTCTTCCGCCTCGGCTTCATTATTCAGCGCCTTGTCGGCTTTGCCCAGGGCAATGAGAGACGGTGCCAGAACCACGTCTTGGCGCCCCACCCTCCTCTCCATCTCGCTCAAGGCCATTTGTGCCGCTTGCTTCGCATGCACGAAATTGCCTGCCGTAAACTCCATTTCCGCCGCCTTGAGGTTGGGGGCCTCAACATCAATCGCCTCCGAACGGGAGTAATAGACTCTCGCCTCGTCGTATCTTTGTTGGGCAAAATACAGATCTCCGAGCAGCTTAAAGCTCTTGCTTACCTGCGCATCCCTAAAGCCGGAGCGCTCCGCCTCCTTCAGCGCCTGCTCGAAAAACTTCTTCGCAACAAGGAACTGCTGTTGGTGCTGCGCCCTTGTGCCGGCATCAACAAGACCCTGCCAATGGTTGGGCTGAGAATAGGCAATTAACGTACAGCAGAGTGCACACAACCCGGTGGCAACTCGAACAATCCTCCGGAAATAATGCATGGGAGCCTCGGACTTCCACCCGCCAGGCTTTGCGCCTACCCTCGAAAACATGCTAAGGGTCCACGCAAAAATAACCATTCACTCGTAGTCGCGACAGCCACATT
>CAYTMD010000372.1:0-6601 GCA_964438685.1 uncultured Acidobacteriota bacterium | reverse complement strand
CACGGCTTCTAGATAGCGGAAACCCTTGTGTTGAAGATAGAGGATGGCCAACACGTCGAGCGCCGTCAGGCAAACTCCCAGGAGAAGGGGAATGTGGAAAAGCAGGTTGAGGGCGATGGCTGAACCGATCACTTCTGCCAGGTCGCACGCCGCGATGGCGATTTCGCAAAGCACCCAGAGGATGATGCTGGTTCGATGCGAGTAACGGGCCTTGCAGGCTTGCGCCAGGTCCATCTGCGTGGCTATCCCCAGACGCGCCGCCAATGCCTGGACCAGGATGGCGATGAGGTTTGAAATCATCAAGACGGAAATGAGCTGATAGGCAAAGCGCGACCCGCCGGCGATGTCGGTGGCCCAATTGCCGGGATCCATGTATCCGACGGCAACCAGAAATCCCGGCCCGGAGAAGGCCAGAAGCTTTCTCCAAAAGCCTGCACCGGGAGGGACAATCACACTGCGATGGACTTCCGGCAATGACGGAGTCGCCGCCACGTGGTTGTGAGGAACGACGGGTGTGGGGTCCATAAAACGAATAGTCTAAGGGGTAAAGTTTAAAGGGTAAAGGATAAAGGGTGATAAAGGGTGAAGGGTCGGGTGAAGTTTAAAGTTTAAAGGGTAAAGGATGCGGGGCAAAGGCTGTAGGGCGGACCCCCGCCTTTGGGGTCCGCAGTTCTTCATTTGCAATGACCACAAATCAGACGCCTCCAGGCACGTTTCGGGCGCAAGTCAGGGGAAAGGATAAAGGGTGCAGGATGAAAAATGAAGAAAACAGCCGGGTAGCGCAGACGTAGCCGCCGTTTGGCTTCGTCTGCGGCTTTTCCCGTGGGCATTAACCGATATATGAATGGCCGATAACGTTGCTGGCATGTTAAGAACCGCGGAGGAAGCTGAACTGCGCTACCTCCGCGCTACCCGCTCCGAAAGGGTACCTGTCCGAAAGGGTTCCTGACACCCATTCTTCTCTGACACCCTTTCTTCTCCAAAGACAGCCCACTCGGTTTTTCACGGATAATTCCCAATTGGTGTGCGAGCCGACGGAGGAGCCATCGATTCGAGTAATTGAAAATATTTTCCCATCACTTCTTTGGAAAGATTGGGGGGGGCTATTATTTTGCCAGGATGATTTTTGTTGATTTCTGAATACCATCCCCCCTCGTTCCAAACGATATATACAATGTACGTTCTTCCTCGCGAGCATCCTGGACAATCAATCATGGCGCACCCGAACAGCCGATTTCCGGGATTCAATAGGGGGAAAACAGTTGGAAGATCAAACAGGTTTGCCGGGCCGACCTCATCGTGTGGTTTAATCCAATCAACTGAATTCGACGGAATCGGCAGAGGATTATAGCGGTCTGGCAGATCCAGATTCCAAAGCACCACCGCCCACTTTATCTCCTTGGCAACTACATTAGACGGATTTACTATTATTAAAACAGGTGACTTCGGGGAAACGAAGCGTAGGGATACGTTTGGCATTTCGACTGCAGGTTGTTGAGTGCTCGGTGTTTTAGGCACGGGCTTGGATGGTTCGGGTGTAGGCGTAGGTGTGGTTTTTAGCGGCTCCTTACTTTCCGTGGCTTGCTTGGCAAACTGGTTAGATGGAGTTGTATTGATCTTGGCCAAGCACCACATCCAATATGCGGGTATCGCCAGTAATCCGATTGAGACCGATGCTATTACCAACACCTTGCCTCGATAGTGCGGTATTTCTGGAATTGCTTTCCGGCGCCCAGAATGGCGGTCTTCTGGCAGTATTATGGGTGAAATCTCACCCGTTATCTGATCAATCAACGCGATTGCACTGACGATGACGTGGAGAACTCCGATGGCAAATATCATCCAGACTATTGGAGTCAAAACCTTCCAGAAGTTGTCCTTCCAAGCTTGGCTAGTAAATCCTCCAATAGCCCAAAAGTAAAAAACAGCGAGGGCAGCCAAAACGAAATCCCAGCGCTTTTCTCTCATCACACGCAGGAACTGTCGTATGAAGATATCCAGGAATCGTGCTAAGAGGGAGGGGTCTGACATGGGGCACCAACCATATCCCCGCCCTAATTCCGATTCAAGCATATTCTTGCCTAAATCGGATCTGAGGAAACCGGGATAAGGAAGCCGGGACAAAAACCGAGACAGGGACGGGTACCATATTTCCGATTTACCGACGTCATAGCTCCCGCAGCCTCGCACCGGGGATTAGGGATTGGGAATTAGGGTCCTGTAACCTCCCCCGTCGATGAGCGCTCCGACCCTCCTTAATTCTGTAACCACCCCCCTTCGCTACGCTCAGCCCCTCCTGAATCAGGAGGGGAGTTCGCCTGCCCGTACCACCGGTCTGTGACGCGGAGCATCCGCCGGTTTCAAAGGCAGAGACGAGTGACATGTGTCCGATTTGCGGACCCCGATGGGGTCCATCGGACCCCAGAAATCGGGGACGTGTGACGAGCGAGAAAGAACAGCGGGTGGATGGACACCGATGATCACGGATTATTCGAAGTGATCCGTGGCAATCCGCGTGAATCCGCGGCCTCTGGGCATCCGTGGTAAGGGCTTACCTGGGGGATTGGGTAGGTCGCCCATTCAGGGCTCGGGGTTGATGGGGGTTACGTTGACCCAGGCCTTCGGTCCGCCATCGTGATCGGCGGACCTTCGGCCTGGGCTTTGATAGGTCGCCCCCTTGGGGCTCAGAAACCTGGGCTTTGCCTTTGGGGCTCACCTGCCCACCCCACTCCCCCGCGGAGAGGGAAAACCGAATACGCGCGGAGGCGCGTAAGAACTATGTTTCCCTTAGGTCATCCGTCTTGTCGCGCCCCCAGGCGTCGGTAGATGTCCGCCAAGCGGCGCGATTCCAGCCTGTTTCTCGCCAAAATTAAGAACGCATTTGAAATGAAAACCGTACGGGGAACCGTGTAACATGTCAAACGGATGAGGTTCAGAAGGACAAGTTGAAGCTCGCTCATGATAGAGGAAAACCAGCACGATAAAGCGGACCGTGCTATGTTCCCCCGAAGGCGCCGGCTTTCAGTTCGACTGGTCTAGACAATCAGCGGGAGGGCTTATGCAATTGAATCGCAGACGGCTACTGGAGAGCCTTGGAATAGTCGCCATGGCGGGGAATATGGGAACAGCATGCCAAGTTCATGCTCCCACCCCAGGAAGAACACCGGAGAAGGCGATTCTCGATATCCATGATTTTCATCCCAAGTCCATGTTGCATATTAAGGAAACGCCGGTCGGGCGTTCGCGTTTTCCTGTGATCGATTTTCACACCCATTTATCGGGAATAGCGGATAACCAGAATGGCGTTTCGGTGGGAGAGACAATGAAATACCCCGCTCCACCCAGCGAACTACTCGCCGTGATGGACCGAAGAAATATCCATATCATGGTCGACCTGACGGGTGGCTGGGGAGCCGGCCTGAAAGAAACCATCGCGAAGTATCAAACAACTAATCCCGATCGATTCTTAGTCTTTACGACCCCAGCATGGGAGCGCTCGAACCAGGCGGGTTATCCTCAATTCCAGGCAGACCAGATTGAGAAAGCCCGACACGCCGGGGCCTATGGATTAAAGGTTGAGAAAATTCTGGGCTTATATCTGCGAGAACATATAGGTACCGGTCCCCTGGTCAAGGTGGATGATACGCGCTTCGATCCCATGTGGGACACTTGCGGCGCGCTTGATATGCCCGTCGCGATTCATGTATCTGACCCCGAAGCATTCTTTTTGCCCATTAATCGCTTCAATGAGCGATTCGAAGAACTGAACAATCACCCCGACTGGTCGTTCTATGGAAGGGATTTCCCCAGCAACTCCGAACTGCTGAACGCCCGCAACCGGATGTTCGCACGCCATCCACGCACCCAATTCGTTGCTGTACATGTAGGAAATAACGCTGAGAATCTGGAATATGTCGGCGAGTGTTTAGACCGTTTTCCCAATATGCATGTGGATATTGCCGCGCGAATCGGCGAACTTGGGCGGCAGCCCCGCACCGCCCGGAGGTTTTTCGACAAATACCAGGACCGGATTCTCTTTGGCACGGACGCCGTCCCGCATACGAAGACCATTCTCCAGCAAGTATTCGGGGATGAGCTATACGAAATCTATTACCGATTTCTGGAGACGGAGGACGAGTATTTTGACTACGCTCCGGCTCCCACGCCTCCCCAGGGACGCTGGCGCATTTACGGGCTGGGCCTGCCGGAAAGCATTCTGAAAAAGGTGTATTACGAAAATGCCGCGCGTCTGCTGGGACTTGAAATCAAACACTAAAGGGTTGTGGCTTGTCCCCAACCAGATCCTGCACGCGTTGGTGCCCCCCAACATGTAACCACTTGGATGTATAGTCGCTTGCCAAACCGTAGAAGTGCCCCATGGATTCAAACTCCCGAGATACGGGTCTCTGGGATGTTTGGATCCGCGGTCCCTTTCACTTGGCCGGTAGACGCCCTTGTCGCGGGTTGATGTCGAGGTGGTGGAACGTGCCCCGGTCTTATCTGGACGCCGCCCGATGGCAAGGCAAGCTCGCCGCGACATCACCAGGCGGAGACGCCCCCGCGACACGTTGCCTCTTGACATAACTAGTCCATCTATGTATACTAGCTGGCAGGATTCGCAGGTGCTGTCATGCCTTGGTGCAAGCCCTTTACAGTGTCTCCCGCCCGGGTCGAAGCCAACCGCCGCAACGCTCAGAAATCCACCGGCCGGCGTACCGCGCGAGTCAAGCTCCCGTCGCGTCTGGACGCTCTGCGCGATGGAGGCACAGGCGTTAAAATGACGGTTTGCGGCGTTCCCAAGCCCGTGACACGGGCCTTAGGGTACCGCGACCCTTGGTTTCGTAGCAGGGCCCCTCGAAAAAAAAGAATTCTTTTTTTCGACGTTCGAAGCTGGAATGTGTATGAAAACAAACAAAACGCGGGCAAAATGTCATGCCAAATGTCGGACATTTACGTCGAACTTGCGTGGATTTTGCGGGAAATAGCGGCAATGTGGGGACATTTTGGGCCGAATTACGGCATTCTGGAACCTCTTTGGCCGGAAGGAACCATGCATTTCAGCCAACTCGAACATGCTGGAAGGGGCCGGAGGGCCCCCCAGGCAAACCCCGAAAAGACTCGGCGGTCGGGGATCCGCAATGACCCGATGGCCGGATGAATCAATGACTCAATCCCCTAAAGCGGCCATTTCCAATCACGAATTTCCGGCATGTCTTCGCCCACTTTCTCGATGTACTGTTTGTGTTCGATCAGTTTGACTTGCAGGCGTTGCTTGGCGAGTGCGGCTACGTTGCGGAGACGCGGTACGCGGTCGTAGACGTCCATTGCCAGATGAAAGCGGTCGATTTCATTCATCACCGTCATGTCGAATGGGGTTGTAGTGGTGCCTTCTTCCTTGTAGCCGCGCACGTGCAGGTTGGCGTGATTGGCGCGCCGGTAGGTGAGCCGATGGATCAACCACGGGTATCCATGAAAGGCGAAGACGACGGGCTTGTCCTTGGTGAAGAGCAGATCGAAGTCACGGTCAGAGAGGCCGTGCGGATGCTCGCTGGCGGGTTGCAAGGTCATCAGGTCCACCACGTTGATCACGCGAATCTTCAGGTCCGGCGCGGTCTGGCGCAGCAGGGATACTGCCGCCAGCGTTTCCAGCGTGGGAACATCCCCGGAGCAGGCCATCACCACATCGGGCTCCGAGCCTTCGTCGTTCGAGGCCCAGTCCCAAATCCCGATGCCCGCCGTACAATGGGCAATGGCGGAATTCATGTCGAGCCACTGCGGCGCAGGCTGCTTTCCCGCCACAATCACATTGACGTAGTGGCGGCTGCGCAGGCAATGGTCGGTGACGGAGAGCAGTGTGTTGGCGTCAGGCGGAAGATATACACGCACAATATCCGCCTTCTTGTTCACCACATGATCGATAAAGCCCGGGTCCTGGTGGCTGAAGCCGTTGTGGTCCTGCCGCCAGACCAGCGAGGTGAGCAGGTAATTCAGCGAGGCAATGGGTCGCCGCCAGGGAATATGCCGCGTCACCTTCAGCCACTTGGCGTGCTGGTTGAACATGGAGTCGATGATGTGGATGAAGGCTTCATAGCAGGAGAACAGACCGTGCCGGCCGGTGAGCAAATAACCTTCCAGCCAACCTTGACACATGTGCTCGCTAAGGACCTCCATCACGCGTCCGTCAGGGGCAAGGTGGTCGTCGGTGGGCAGAATCTCGGCCGTGGAGACGCGGTTCGTCACTTCAAAGAGGCCGCCCAGACGATTGGACTCGGTTTCATCCGGTCCAACCACACGGAAATTGCGGCTCTCGGCATTCAGCTTCATCACATCGCGCAGCAAGTATCCCATGATGCGGGTGGCTTCAGCTTGCACCCCGCCGGGCTTGGGAACCTTTACGGCATAATCGCGGAAGTCAGGCATCACGAGGTCGCGCAGCAGCAGACCGCCGTTGGCGATTGGATTCGCGCCCATGCGCCGGATGCCCTGCGGCGCAAGTTCGGCAATTTCCGGAAGCAGCTTGCCGGTTGGGTCAAACAGTTCTTCCGGCTTGTAGCTCTTCATCCATTCTTCCAGCATCTTCAGACGGTCGGGGTGCGTGGCC
>CAYTMD010000371.1:0-6601 GCA_964438685.1 uncultured Acidobacteriota bacterium | reverse complement strand
AGCACTTCCAAGTCTACCGGACTGGAGCCGATGCCGTTATCCAATCAGACCTGCTTTTTAGGTCCGCGGTTTCCCCCTGCCCGAGGAGACGAGCCGCGGACCTAAAAAGCAGGTCCGCGCTACACCTCCTTTGATCGGCAAACCCTTATGTCTTGGAAGTAAATGATTTAATTCCCTCTTTTCCCAAACTTCGGTAAAATGGATATCTGTGCTACGTCACCTGACTCGGCAAATTCGGAAATCCCGGCGCACTCTCGCTCCTTATCTCCTGGTGCTTTTGCAGATGCACCTGCTGGGGATTGCTATACTCCACCGGCATGGCGAAACGACGACGCGGTCTCATGGCCTTTGGGTATCCAGTTGCGGTGTTCCGTCGTCAGCCTCAGAAGATAGCAATCTTCTCTGCACCGCATGCCAGATTGTCCACAACGGCGCGGTTCAGCCTGCCATCGCTGCGCAGATTCTTCCGTCATCAGCTTCGGTTCCTTTAGTCCGGCTTGCACCACCCAGCAATTACCGCTCGGAATTACCGGCCATGAGTCACGGCCGGGCGCCTCCCCTCGCCTAACGATCCTTTTCAGGTTTATTTGGGGCATCCGCAATTTCTTAACTCCTGCCGGGTGACAGCCCTTACATTCCAACACCTTCAGCGTAGGTGAATAGCAATGATGAACCACAAAAGCATGCGCTTTATGGCAAAGCTCAATGGGATTTTGGTGGCGGGAATAGCCCTTCTGGGTTGGGCGGCCTTAAGTATGGACGTGAGCGCGCAACAGTCTTCCAAGCCGTCGCGGGTGGATCTCGACCAGGCCATCCAACTCGCCCTGGCCCATAACCACGCGCTGAAGGCCGCTCAATCGCAGATTCCCCAGAATCAGGCACAGGAAATCACCGCGGCTATCCGGCCCAATCCTGTCTTTACTTATGATGACTTGTACGTTCCCATCTTCAGTCCGGGTCAACTGAACTCCACGACCCTGGACAACATCACGGAATTCGACCTGGGCTTCAGTTATACCTTTGAGCGCGGGCACAAACGCCAGGCCCGCATTCAGGCCGCGCGCGACCAGACCGCCGTAACCCGCTCGCAGGTAACCGACACCGAGCGCGGTCTAACTTACAACGTGGCGCAACAATTCATCGGCATCCTGTTGGCCAAGGCCAACCTCGACCTTGCCAATCAAGACCTGTCGAGCTTTCAAAAGACCGTCGATCTGAGTGAGAGTAAGTTCAAGTCCGGCGCCATCAGCGAAGCCGACCTGCTGAAGATCAAGCTGCAGTTGCTGCAATTCCAGATGGACGTTTCCTCCGCCAGATTAACCCTGATGCAGGCGCTGCCCAGCCTGCGGCAACTACTGGGTTACGACGCTGTACCTTCCGATTACGACGTTACCGGCGAGCTTGCCTACACTCCCCTGGGCCTGAATCAGGAAGACCTGCAACTGCGGGCGATGAAGCAACGTCCCGACCTGATGGCGGCGCAGCAAGGCATCACGGTTGCCGAAAGCCAATACAAATTGGCGAAGGCTAATGGCAAGCGGGATCTCACCACCACGCTCGATTACACCCACGTTTCCGCACTCAATAGTTTGGGCTTCACCATGAATATTGAAATCCCCATTTTCGACCGCAACCAGGGGGAAATTGCCCGCACTCATTTCGCTCAGACCCAGGCACAGGAAACCGCCACGGAAACTTCCGAGACGGTGATGACCGACGTGGCCAACGCCTACCAGGCGGTGAAAACCAACGCCCAAGTGGTTGAGCTTTACACCTCGGGATACCTGAAGCAGGCGCAGGACTCGCGGGACATCAGCGAATATGCCTACAAGCGCGGGGCGGCTACCCTGCTGGATTTCCTGGATGCCGAACGCAGTTATCGCTCGACGCAACTCGCTTATCGCCAGGCGCTGGCGAACTATATGCTTTCGCTCGAACTGGTACGCGAAGCGGTGGGCACAAGGAATTTGCCATGAGAGAGACAATGACGACTGAAAAGTGGACGGAAACACGCCGGATTCCCGACGTAACCTGTACGAGTTGGGCTTGCCAACGGCAATATTTCACAAGCTCCCAGGGTCTTGCCCCCCTCACCCGTCTCCGATTGCTGGAGTCCGATGGACTCCATCGGAGTCCCGAAATCGGACCCGCCCTGGCTGATGAAGACGCCAGTTGCGGTCCACCCTCTCCCCCAAGGGGGCGAGGGGAGGGAATTCAAATCGCCCACCGCGTGGCAGCGGCCATATTAGTCCTCATGACCGTATTTGCCGCTTCGTGCTCGCGGCTGACTTCCGACGCAACCCCCGCCCCGGCTTCTTCCAGTTCGGGTAGCGATCCTTCCGGCGCGCGCCTCTTTACAGTGCCGCAGGATCAGATGTCACATGTGCAGGAGGTGACGGTCGGCACCGCGCCGTTGCGCCACGTGCTGCGGTTGACCGGAAATGTGGCCTATAACGGCTTCGAAACCACTCCCGTGATTTCCCAGATCAGCGGCCCGATTTCGAGAATACTGATCCTGCCGGGCCAGAATGTGAGGGTGGGACAGCCCATGCTGTACGTGGCAAGCCCCGACTTCGCCCAAGCCCGCACCAATTATCTCAAGGCTAAAGACGCTTACGTCCTGGCGCAGAGGAGCTACGCGCGCGCGCAGGATTTGTACCAGCACCGCGCCATTGCCCAGGCCGATCTGGAGCAAGCGGAGTCCGGGCAGAACCAGGCGCAGGCTGACCTGCAATCCGCGGAGCAGGCCCTGAAGGTCCTGGGAATTGAGCATCCCGATCGCCTGTCGAAGGACGCGGTCTTGCCGGAAGTCCCGGTGCTGGCCCCCATCGCCGGCCAGGCCGTGGAAAGGCTGGTAGCGCCGGGGCAAGTCATTCAGGCAGGCGCCACCCAGGTGTTTACCATTTCCAACATGGGCAGCGTTTGGGTTCTGGTCAACGTCTACGAGGCCGACATGGGTTCCGTCCACATCAATGACCAGGTGGCGATTAAGACGGACGCCTACCCGGAAGAATTTCACGGGCGAATTTCCTACATCGGCGCCGCCCTCGATCCCAACTCGCGCACTCTGCAAGCGCGGATTATCACGCAAAATCCCGGCGAAAAGCTGAAGAAGGACATGTACGTAACGGCCACCATTCAGGCCGGCACCATTCCCGATGCCATGACCGTGCCGGATTCAGCCGTGTTGCGGGATGCCCAGAACGCGCCCTATGTGTACGTCGAGGCAAGCCCCAACCAGTTCGGGGAGCGCCCGGTGACGATTGGCGAGGCCGCCGACGGTAAAACCCGGATACTGGGAGGCCTGAAAACCGGTGAGCGGGTGATTGCGGACGGCAGCTTGTTTTTGCAATTCCAGAATTCTTTCCAACACTAAGGAGAACGAGGCTGGGATAGGCCCGAATCCCCAATCCCGAGCCCCGAATCCCGAACGATGATTCATCGCATAGTTCAGTTCGCGTTACGCCAGAGGTTCCTGGTCCTGATGCTGACCGCCATGATGGTCGTGGCAGGGGTCATCGCTTTCCATCGTATGCCGGTGGATGCCTACCCGGATCTTTCTCCCCCCATGGTGGAGATCATTACGCAGTGGCCCGGCCATGCTGCCGAAGAAGTGGAGCGTCTGGTCAGCCTGCCCATTGAAGTGGAAATGAACGGAACTCCCCATCTGCAGGTGGCGCGCTCCATCTCGCTCTATGAACTCTCCGACGTCATCCTGACGTTTGACGAAGGCACGGATGATTACTTCGCCCGGCAAGTGGTCTTTGAACGCCTCAGCGACGTGACGTATCCCGCCGGCGTGCAGCCCACGCTGGCGCCGTTGTTCAGTCCCAGCGGGCTGGTCTATCGCTATGTCATCGAAAGCCCTGACCACTCGCCGCAGGATCTAAAAACCATTGAGGACTGGGTCATTGAGCGGGCGTACAAATCCGTTCCCGGCGTGGCGGACGATTCGGGCTTTGGCGGCACCGTGATGCAGTACCAAGTGCTGCTTGATCCCTCGCGGCTTTATGGATTTCACCTCACCGTTCCCCAAGTCATTCAATCCCTGTCCGCCAACAACGCCAACACGGGCGGCGGATTCTATTCCCAAGGCGGGCAGTTCTATTACGTGCGGGGATTGGGCTTGGCCCGCGATACCAAGGATATTGGCAACATCGTCTTAGCCAGCAACAATGGCGCCCCGGTGCGCGTTAGCGACGTCGGCAACGTCGCCATTGGGCATGCTCCGCGCCTGGGCGAGTTTGGGTTCAATAAGAACGACGACGCGGTCGAGGGCGTCATCCTGATGCGCCGCGGCGAGCAGGCCCAGACCGTTCTGAAAGGCGTCGAGGAGAAGACCAAGGAACTCAATGAACAGATCTTGCCCAAGGACGTAAAGATCAACCCGTATTACGACCGAAGCGATCTGGTGCAATTGACCATTGATACGGTGGAGGGGAACCTGCTGCGCGGCATGATCCTGGTGTTGATTGTGCTCATATTCTTCCTGGTGAGCACTCGGGCAGCAGTCATCACCGCCCTGACCATACCGCTGGCGCTGCTTTTCGCCTTCATCGTCCTCCATACGCGTAACATTTCCGCCAACCTGCTCTCTATCGGAGCCATCGATTTCGGCATCCTGATTGACGGCACCGTGGTGATGATGGAGAACATCTACCGGGAACTGGGCTTGCGGCACGGCCAGGAGTATAAGCTCCACGAGGTAATCGCCTCGGCGGCCCAAGACGTGGACCGGCCCATTTTCTACTCCGTGGCAGTCATCATCGCCGGCTATCTTCCTATTTACGTGTTGCACGGCCCCTCCGGCCTGCTCTTCCACCCCATGGCCGACACCATGTCGTTCGCGCTCGTTGGCGCTCTGGTCCTAACCTTAACCCTGGTTCCGGTGCTCGCATCGTACTGGTTTAAGAAGGGCGTCAAGGAAAGCTCGAACCGCGCTTATGAGTGGGTGAAGCAGGAGTATGGGGCGGAACTCCGTTGGTGCCTCCACCACCCGCTGGTGAGCACGCTCGCCGCAATCATCATCTTCGGCGCCACCTTGTTGCTGGTCCCCACCATCGGCGGCGAGTTCATGCCTCATCTTGATGAAGGCGCATTGTGGGTGCGCGCCACCATGCCCTACACTATTTCGTTCGAAGAGTCTGCCAAGATTGCGCCGCAGATTCGCAAGATCCTGATGTCTTATCCCCAGGTGACGGACGTTGGCTCCGAGTTGGGGCGCCCCGATGACGGCACCGATCCCACGGGCTTCTATAACGTCGAGTTCTACGTCGGCCTCAGACCCTACAATGACAAAACTTGGAAGAACGGGCCGATTCACACCAAGGAGGAGTTAACGGAGTCACTTCGGCATAAGTTGGAGACTTACCCCGGCATCATCTTCAACTTCACCCAGCCCGCCGAAGACGCTGTGGACGAAGCCTTGACGGGCCTCAAGAGCGCGCTGGCGGTGAAAGTCTATGGCGCGGATTTGAACGTCCTTCAGGACAATGCGCTGAAAATCAAGGAGGCCCTGCAAAAGGTGCCGGGCTTTACGGAACTCACCGTGGTGCGCGAGTTGGGGCAGCCCAGCCTGCTGGTGGATGTGGATCGCGAAAAGATCGCCCGCTACGGAATCAACGTAGCCGACGTGGAAGCGGTGGTGCAAGCGGCGGTGGGCGGCCAGGCCGCCACGCAGGTCATTCAGGGCGAGAAGCTTTTCGATCTCGTCGTGCGCATGCAACCACAGTTCCGCTCAAACGCCCCACAAATCGGTGAACTGCTGGTGGGCACTCCCACCGGGCAGCAAATCCCCCTCAAACAATTGGCGGACATCCGCCAGGGCAACGGAGCATCGCTTATTTACCGCGAGAATAATTCGCGCTACATCGGGGTGCAGTACAGCATTGAGGGCCGCGACCTGGAACGCGCCGTCCGCGATGGCCAAAAGGCCGTGAGCAAGGCATTGTCCCTGCCCGCGGGATATCGTATGGAGTGGGGGGGAGAGTACAGCGAGTTCCTCGCCGCCAAGGACCAACTCACTCTGATTGGCCCCATCACCGTGCTACTCATCTTCCTTATCCTCTTCGCGCTTTACGGTAACTTTAAGTTTCCCGTCATCGTTGTGCTCAGCGTGGTGTTGACCGAACCGGTCGGAGCATTGTTGGCGCTGAAGCTTACCCACACACCATTCAGCGTGTCTTCCATGCTGGGACTGCTGGTGCTGATGGGGGTGTCGGTTGAAACCGCTGTCATCGACACTTCCTACATCAACAAACTGCGGCTGGAAGGTCAGGGTATCGCCCAAGCAACATTCGAGGCCTCAATGGTGCGCCTGCGCCCCATCATGATGACGGCTCTGGTAGCCTGCCTGGGCTTGCTGCCCGCGGCATTCTCCCACGGAATCGGGTCAGATTCCCAACGGCCCTTTGCCATCGTCATCGTGGCCGGTCTGGTTTCAAGACTGTTCCTCGGCCGCATCGTGAGCCCCGTCCTGTACCAGATGGTGGCCCGCGACGGCGACGTGCTGCAGGTTTAGCTGCGACACTGTTCGCTCAAGCTTGCTGGTCCCAACTCGACCCCCTCACCCCCGGCCCCCATAGGCGTTAAAATAAGCGCG
>CAYTMD010000370.1:0-6603 GCA_964438685.1 uncultured Acidobacteriota bacterium | reverse complement strand
ACCCCGTAAACAAACGAACTGAAGCCGACGGAGTCCTTACCTTACGGAATCACTGTTCTATGCCCGAAGCACTGGAGCATTGCAGCGGAGCAAAAAAGAGGGGCCCCGCCCCCGGCACCATATCACCGGGGACGGGGTTTGGGGGGAGTAACTCGCGTTGACCTTCCGGGGCAGCCGCCCTAAGCCGCACCCCTGTATTTCCGGTTGTGACTTACGCAGGTTTAACCTTGTATCAAGGCTATGGAGGACTGCATCAAGTCGTCGGCCGTAGTGATTGCCTTGGCATTGGCCTGGTATCCGCGCTCGGCCTGGATGAGCTGCGTGAATGCCGTGGCGATGTCCACATTGGATTGCTCCAGAGAGCCCCCTTCCAGACTTCCCCGGCCACCAGCTCCAGGTATTCCCACGCTGGGAGATCCGGAAGCCAAGCTCGTTTGGTAGTCATTTGACCCGATGCGTGTCAACCCGTCGGAGTTAGGAAACGTCGCCAGTGCGATCTGGGCCAAGGAAACGGTTTGACCGTTCGAAAGAACTCCGTTGATGGTTCCGGAAGAGTCGATGGCGTAGCTCTCCAGCGTGCCGGCGCTGTACCCATTCTGCACTGTCCCGGAGGTGGCGGAAGGTTGTGCCGTCTGGGTGATGGTGGCGGTCGTTGGCGAGCTGAACAGTTGCCATGTCAGGTTTATGTCCTTTGCGCCGTCAGCCAGCCCAGGAACAGTAATCCCTGTAATATCCGACGAAGGTGAAATTAGATTTCCAGCGGGGCCGAATTGCAGCGTTCCGTTTCCAACAGATACGGGTGCACCCGTGGTCCCAACATCCGCGGCAGGAATGGTGACGTTGTAACTCCAATTACCGGACGAGGTTTGATTGAAATTGAAGGTGAGGACGTGGCTGCTTCCAAGTGAATCGTAGACGGTGATCGGGGTGCTGAACGTACCACCTGCAAAGCCCCCGCTCAGGGTTCCGGACGCAAATTGAGCGCCCGTGACGTCGGTTGTGGTCCCGATCGAGTCGCCACTGGTGCCCGCGGTTACGGCATGCAAAGAAAGCGTACTGCCTGAGGCCGCGGCGGTGACCGAGGAGACGGTGGGAGTCCCCGCACCGTAGTTCGTGCCTGCGGTTCCCGTCCCAGCGATAGCCAGCGCGAGGTTGGCGAGGGCGGAGGTAGCACCGCTGGATCCAATGGCGACTTCGCCGGACACAGCCGGATTGGAGAGCGTGGTTTTAAACGTATAGACAGTCCCCGCAACTGTTACGGTAGACCCGTCAGTCGGGGCGCTCGTCAGGGTTAGGGTCCCGGTGGCGGCCGTCGGAGCCCCAGTAGCATTCAGGTTCATATCCAGTTGCACGTTGGAGGTGGCGTTGGGAGGATAGTTTTGGCCGCTGGAAATGACAATCGGGGCAAGGGGTGCACTGGTGCTTATCGCTCCGTTCACGGCGGGGTAGCCCATCACGTTGGCACCGTTGGTGTCCACGAGATCCCCTGCCGAATTCAAACTGAAATTACCCGCGCGGGTGTAAACCTGCGTACCCCCCTGATCCAGTACAAAGAGGCCGTTCCCCTGGATGGCGACGTTCGTCGGCACACCTGTGGTGGCCACATCGCCTTGTGTAAGCGGCGAGTCAACGTAACTCATCGCCGCGCCAACTCCCACCTGCACCGGATCACCGGCTCCGTCGGAGCCCAACATCTGGTAAAAAAGGTCGCTGAAAACGGGCGTTCCCGATTTGAAGGCGGTGGTGTTTAAATTGGACAAATCGTTGGAAATAACCGAGAGCGCCTGTTCCTCGGCGTTAAGTCCGGAAAGTGATGTAGAAAACGATGACATGTTGCTCCTCCTAATTCGTTGTCGGCGTAGTAGTCGTTGACGAGGTGTTGAACTGCTGAACCACCTGGTTGATGTCCGTCACTTGCTCAAGTTCATTCAACTGCACAAGCTGCGACATGAAAGTCGTTGGGTCCATGGGTTGGGTCGGATCCTGGTTTTGGATTTCCGCAACCAGTAAGGTCATGAATTCACTGGGATCCACACCAGTCGACGAAGCTGATGAGCTGCTGTTGTTCGTAGTAGGCGTCGTGGCGTCGTATTGATGAATACCGTTCATTACCATGGCAATAATTCTCCTTTGGCGCGGCTAAGCTCGAACGCTCAGCCCGGCTGCCGTACTTGCTAATTCCTCACCCTCTAAAGAACTTCCAGCCGCGGTTCGGGACTGCGGCGGGCTGTCCCACGGCAGAACTTGATGCTGCTGCGATGGGGAGGAATCAGAGTGCTGACCCTGCCTCTCTCCCCCGGTCATCCCTCCCCCCGCGTGATCCTGGTAAACCGCAATGTTCTCCACGCGAAGGTTCCGCTCTCCCAGAGCTCGTTCGAGCGAAGGTAATCCCGCCGAGAGCAATGTGTGAGCTTCCTGGCCCTGGACATGAATCTCCGCCCCCACCGATCCTTCGCGCACAACAGCGTGAACTTCCAGGGGACCCAAAGCGCCGGAGCGAAGTTCCACGTGCATCTCAGCGCCGCCGGCAGAGTCATTAATCGACGCCGACCGCACAATTTTTCCTGTGCCTCCATCGTAGTTCTGCCAGGCGGAGAGTGTCGCAGAAGGCTGATTGGAGGAGGCCGATGGTAGCGTATGGGGAGCCGATGCGATCGTATGGTTCGCGGGCAGAGTGGGGGTATGGGCCGTCAGCAGGTTGGCGGATGAATCGACGACCGGGCTATTGGCAATGCCGGAAGCGGAGGGCTTGATGCCGGAGGGACTGTCCCCTGACCCCGGCCCACTTTGCTGGCCGGATTTCCCTTGGCCGTTCGCGGACGAATCCGAAAGGCTGGAGTTGCCGGCGGTTTCGCCTGAACTGGCATACACAGCGCCGCTGGTTTGGATGCCCCGTGCTTCCGAAGTCGTGTCCTTCTGCGAAATCGAGGCCTGATTGCCAGATTGCGAATTTGCGTCGGGTTGCTGGAGTGGAGCCGCTGCTGCGGGGTTTGAAGCCGGAGGGTTCGCGACAGGGTCATTTCCCTTTTGCCACGTTGAATCGGTGGGCGCGCTGCTGGAAACCTGCGTGTAGTGGATCGTGCCGTTCATTGGGCCGGCTATAAGATTCTCGCTTTTGGCTGAGTCTGAAGTCCGAACTGAATCCGCAGAATTTGTGCGTGACCCAATAGTCAGCACACCTGTCGTCGCTGCAACACTTCCTTCTGAAGGAATCTCTCCCGACTTTCCCAACAGGTTCGAGTGTTCAGCTATTTTTGAGCGGTCCGCTGCCGAGGGCAGCGTGGAAGGGTTGCTTGCGTCCTTGCTTGCCGAAGGGACCGAAATTTCCGCAGGGGATAACGAGAGTGTTGGTGTAGAGGGATCGCGTGCAGCCTGGCCCGCCGGGGGAGTGGCACTTTCAGTTTGGCCCAACGACACCAAGGGACTCTGTCCGGGGTCGAGTTGCTGCAATGCGGAAGATGAATTCGCGAAAGAAGGCGACACTTGTAAGACAGGACTGGCCCCGGAAGCTAGGTCTGACACTCTTGAACTGGCCGATTGCACGTCTTGGGATGGGGATTGCACGCCGCCAGCGTTTTGGGCTGCAGGCTGGCTGATCGTAGTGATATTGGGCAGGCCCGGAGCCCAAATTTGCGCGTTTACGGACGCGGGGAAGGGCGTGTCCTGTGATTGGCTTTGCCCCGCTGGCGAGAGGAGCCCGGCTGTCTGATTAGCAACTTGATCTCGCGCCCGCACATTGGATCTTGAGGAATCAGTCTTGGAACTTGCCGCCGGAATTACAGCTTGGCCCATCCATGCTGACGATGCGCCTGGCGCTGCCACACCCCTCATCGTTCCTGCGAGCGTTCCAGAGTTTGAGCCCGTGTCACCCGCCGCAGTGCTGAAACTCGAAGGGAGATTGGGTAGTGAACCGGAAGGTGATTCGGGAGTCTGGCTGCCCGGGGAGTCCACCCCTTCCGTGCTCAGGGCAACAGCCGGAGTGGGCTGGACGAGGTTGGTGACGAAACAATTGAAAAGGACTCCTGCCATGGAAGTGGAATCGGCATTGCTGCCGGTGACCCCTTTTGCGCGCGATGATACTTTGGGGGTAACGGAAGACCCATCCGGGGCCGAATCAGGGATGTTGTCAATTGCACGGCCAAGGGTTGCTGCGAACGTGTCGCCGCCAGCGGGCGTGCTCTCAAGGAGAGTTGATGCCGTTGGTGTCGGGGTTGCTACGTCAGCGGATTGGACCGGAAGGGTTTCCATAGAATCGCCAGCCGCATAATCGCCGGCTATCAACCAAGAAGCATGGACACCACCAAACGCGCCATTGATCGTTGGGAATGCCTCTAAGGCACGGAAACCTTTGAGAACTAAAGTTTTGGGGGTATATGCCGAACATAGAACAGAAGAACCGGTGGAGAGGAAAGAGTGTCGGGCCGGGAAAGGTTTGCCGATTGACTGGGCAACTCCTGACACTAAGCGTGAATATTCGCAGAAAATCCCTATCGGTTGGAAAGAGGAGGGCCGATTGTAGCGCTGGCATCCAGCCCGCAACTGCGGCCAAGATGGCGGCACAACGCATTACTGGACCCTACCCACGCAGGCAGTCTCGGAGTCGTAACGGTAACAGCGTCACTACTGGCGGGAAGCCTGCACCGCGCGCGTGATAAGAAACCTATCATCCATTTGCTGTTGTTCCCGCCGCGCTAGAATAAGTTGGTAAGCGGCAAACTGGCGGTCGCGGAGATTCTCCAGAATTTTGCGCTGCTGCTGGGCCTTGCGAAACATCTCGAGTTGGCGCTGTCGCAAGTCCTCGAGTTTGGCAATATTTTCGTTTAGTGCGGTGATTTTCCGGATTCGCACCCGGTCGCAAGCCAATTCATATTGCATTTCCACAGCGGTCATTCCCTGGTGAAGTTTCTTCTGTGTCTCAGCCAAAGCGTTGGCCCGATCCCGTGTTGTTTCTTCCTCCTGCTGCTTTGACTTAACCACTTCACGGGTGATCATCTGAAGGCGTTGGCGCTCGCGCTGCTCGAAACTCTCGCGACACCGGAGCACGGCTTGTAGGGAGAATTGGAAGGGCATGGAAGCGCTTTATTTTAGATTTTGGATTTCGGATTAAGGACGACGCGCTACCCGCAAGAGTCGAAAACGAGATGCACTCCCTGCGTGTCCAATCCAAAATCCAAAATCTAAAATCCAAAATTGTCTACCCGGGCAACGACTGAAGGGTTGCCAGGGTACTAGCGAGGGGCGCCTTTTCATCCCCCCGCTGCTGAAGGAACTTGGTTAGAGCCGGCAAAACCTCAATCGCCTGGTCCAGAACCGGGTCGAGACCCTTCTGGTAGGCGCCAACCCGAATCAAATCTTCGGAGGCGGTGTAGGCAGCCAGGAGTTTTCGCAGCCGGCGGGCTTTGTCCAGATGATCACGACCGCAAACAGCGGGCATCAATCGGCTCAGGCTATCGAGGACGTTGATGGCCGGGTAGTGGCCCTGCGCGCCCAAGCGGCGATCCAGAACAATATGACCGTCAAGCAGTGCCCGGACGGCGTCTACAAGAGGGTCCTGCTGGTCATCTCCTTCCATGAGCACGGTATAAAAGGCGGTGATGCTCCCACCGTTGAAGTGCCCTGCCCGCTCGAGAAGTTGCGCCAGCATGGTGAAGCATGAGGGAGTGTAGCCTTTGGCCGTAGGAGGCTCACCTGCCGCCAAGCCAATTTCGCGCTGCGCCATGGCAAAGCGGGTCAAGGAATCGACAACCAGAAGAACATTTTTGCCTCGCATGGCGAAGTATTCGGAAACGGTCGTGGCCACCAGTGCCGCTCGGATTCGCAACAGAGGAGATTGGTCGGAGGTTGAAACCACGACCACCGAGCGCCGTCTGCCTTCTTCCCCCAGCGTTCCTTCCAGAAACTCACGCACTTCGCGGCCGCGCTCTCCCACCAGCGCCATAACCGTTACGTCTGCGGTGCTCCCACGAGCCATTAACCCAAGCAGGGTGCTCTTTCCCACTCCACTGCCACCAAATACGCCGACTCGCTGCCCGCGGCCGCAGGTCAGAAAAGCATCAATCGCACGAACTCCGCAGCCTATGGGTTCACGAATCGAAACGCGGTCAAGCGGCAATGGTCCGAGGGCGTGCAGCGGCCAATCCTCTCGGGCGATGTAATCTGGTAAGGAATCCAGCGGTTTACCCTGGCCATCAATGACGCGGCCCAGCAACTCATCTCCCACCCGCAGTGTTGGCTTGGCGCCCCAGGTAGCGATGCGGTCCCCATAGCGGATGCCACTGAGCCTCTCCAAAGGCATCGAAAGGACGGTGCTGCCGCGAAAACCCACCACCTCTCCGGCATGGGGTTCTCCGCCGGGGCCGGAGACCTCACAACACTCACCGAGCGAGCAGAACGGTCCCTGCGATTCCACAATGTGTCCCACGGCTTTGGTGACCCGGCCATACCAACGTGCGGTGGAGAGGTTTTCCAAGCGCCGGAAATAGGGAGCCAAAAGTACAGGGTTGTTCATAATGCGCTAGTGACAAGTGACGAGTGACAAGTGACGAGTGACCAGAACTGTCCGGTCATTGAATTTCGGAATTTCACTAAGCTATTTTCATTCAT
>CAYTMD010000369.1:2614-6610 GCA_964438685.1 uncultured Acidobacteriota bacterium | reverse complement strand
TTTCTGGACAATTTCCGGGCGCCTCTACGTACATCGCGCCACCACGCCAGCTATTGTCGATGCTTGCCGGCTCTTCCTATTGCAGCGTCTGTACCTTAACCGAAAGTACGGCTGGCAGATCATGGACGATGGGCGCCCAGTTGTCTCCAGCGTCCGGAGAGGCGTACACCTGCCCGCCGGTGGTGCCGAAATAGACGCCACACGAATCGAGTTTGTCGACGGCCATGGCGTCGCGCAGCACGTTGACATAGCAATCGCGCTGGGGAAGGCCTTTGGTGAGGGGTTCCCACTCGTTTCCGCCCGTACGGCTGCGGAACACGCGGAGTTTTCCGTCGGGCGGGAAGTGCTCCGAATCGCTCTTGATGGGCACCACGTAGATGGTCTCCGGCTCGTGTGCATGGACGTCAATTACGAACCCGAAGTCGGTGGGCAGGTTGCCGCTGACCTCCTTCCACAAATCGCCGGCGTTTTCGCTGCGCATAACATCCCAATGTTTTTGCATGAAAAGCACGTTTGGGCGTGATGGATGCAGCGCGATGCGGTGAACGCAGTGGCCCACCTCGGCATTCGGGTCGGGGATGTACTGCGACTTCAATCCCCGATTGATCGGCTTCCACGTTTTGCCGCCATCATCGGTGCGGAACGCTCCCGCAGAGGAAATGGCGATGTAGATTCGCTGGGGATCAGCCGGATCCAGAAGGATGGTGTGCAGGCACATTCCGCCCGCGCCGGGCTGCCACTTGGGCCCGGTGCCATGGCCGCGCAGTCCGGAGAGTTCCTGCCAGGTATGGGCGCCGTCAGTGGAGCGGAACAACGCGGCGTCTTCCACCCCGGCGTAGACGGTGTCGGGATCGGCCAGCGAAGGTTCAAGGTGCCAGACGCGCTTGAATTCCCAGGGGTGCTGCGTGCCGTCGTACCACTGGTGGGTGGTGAGGGGCTTGCCGGTTTCCGGGCTGGTGTCATAGACGAACTTGTTGCTTTGGCCCGTCGGCATCTCGTCGGGCTTGGGCATCCTTTCGCCACCGGGAGTCTCCCACGTCTTGCCACCATCGCTGGAGCGCTGGATAATCTGCCCAAACCAGCCGCTGCTCTGCGACGCGTACAATCGGTTGGGGTCCACGGGTGAACCTTTGACGTGGTACATCTCCCAGCCCGCAAAGTGTGGACCTGTGACGTCCCACTTTTGGCGCTTGCCGTCCGACGTCAGTATGAACGCACCTTTTCTTGTCCCTACCAATACACGTACACCGCTCATGGTGTTTTCCTCCTCTCTGGGTAAGAATTTCCAGTCGCGTGGTTAACCAAGGTCGCAATATTCACTTAGACTCTGAGCATCCGCGGAAAGCTCGCCCGCCGTGTCATCAAGTCCGGCGTCACACCCTCCTGAACCTATGGCGGACTTCATGCCAATCGTGTTGCTGCCGTCCTCCTAAGTGGTGTCGTTCGCGGCGGTTCGAAATCGACATGCCCTTCTAAGAAAGCCAGGTTCCGCGGATAGCCCGGTCCTCAGCCCCCACCTCATGCGCAGAACTTGTTGTAGCAAAACATCTTAGAGCAATGCTTATCGGCTTAAAGCCCAAAGCCGCAGGAACATTACGAATGCCGCGCTAGCAAAGTGACGTCAGCAACGACTCAACCTTGGAGTCCAGATCCTTCGCCACTCTCAGCGCCTGTGGGTTTCCGTATGAAGCAAGGAAGCTTTCCATCGTGTCGTAAGACAGATGCACTCCATCTGGTCGCTCGTCGATCAGAATCGTCACCGGAGCGTACGAACCGGCCTCCGGCACGTGCTCCACCATTTGCTTCATAATAAGTGGGTTGCCGATCAGGAAGCGCATACACTTTGGCGTCTTCTCCCCGTACTCCTTGTTCAGGATCATCCCATGGTTGAAGCGGGTAAACTCCATAAATCCTGATGGTCCGACAACCTTGCGAATCACTTTTTCAAGGTCCGCAAACGTCTTGGCAGTGGAAATATCCCTCCAGAGTGTGTTCATGTCGGGATGCCCAACAGCCGCTTCCAACCCCGCCACCACGTCTGCAAACGACTTGGGAGAAATCACGCTGAATCTTTGCACGGTAATTTGCTTTGTTACCAATCATGCCTCCCATTGGTATCCGGAAGCCTCCGACGCGGCATCTTAACTTAGGTTTCCCTGGCTATAACGACAAAATAGCTGAATTGCTTTAACGATGCAAGCCAACTTGAGCAGACGAAGCTATCGCTGAAACGGCATTGGAACACATCCCCTGCGTTCACATCACCCTCTTTGAACGGTTATGACGGGTTGTGAATGGTTGTCAAGTAAACTGGCAGACGGATTGCTATAATATTATGACATTCCGCCAAAACTGGGTAAGTCGACCTCAGGCGGAACACCCCGGCGAAGGAAAGGGTGAGAATCTTTTGAGTGATGCCATCGAATTGAACGGCGTAGTGGGCGCGGGAGGAGCGGGTTTCCCCACCGCGGTAAAACTGCAACGGCAGGCCGAAACCTACATCGTGAACGCGGCCGAGTGCGAACCGCTGCTGCACAAGGACAAAGAGCTTCTACTGCACTTCGGCGCGGAGATGCTTGCCGGCCTGCGCATTGCAATGGATCACGTCAGTGCGAAGCGCGGCGTAATCGGCATTAAGGAAAAGTACGACGACGTGATGCGGGCTCTCGAACCGCTGCTTCCGAACGATATGGAAATCTGTCCGCTGCGCGATGTCTATCCCGCCGGCGATGAGTTTGTTCTGGTGCATGACGTAACCGGCCGCGTGATTCCTCCCGGCGGTCTGCCGCTGGATGTGGGCGCGGTGGTTTCAAACGTTGAGACCCTTATCAACATTGCGCGGAATCGTCCCGTGACGCACAAGTATCTGACCGTGGCGGGCGCTGTGGCGGAGCCGGTGACACTGCACGTGCCCATCGGTATGGCCATCGGAGAGGTCATTGCCGCCGCGGGTGGCGCAACGGCCAGTCCCTTTGAGGTCCTAATCGGCGGAGCCATGATGGCGCACCTGGCCCAGGGGCTTCAGCAGCCGGTTACCAAAACGACTGGCGGTTTAATCGTGCTGCCGCGCGACCATCAGTTGATTCGCCGCTACCTGCGCACCTGGGTGGCGCAGGACCGCATCGGCAAGTCGGCCTGCGACCAATGCTCATTCTGCACGGAGCTTTGCCCGCGCTATTTGCTGGGCCATCCTATCGAGCCGCACAAGGCCATGCGCGCGCTCTGCTTTGCTCCCGACAAAGACCACCTGATGATGGGCACGCTCTATTGCTGCGAGTGCAACCTGTGCAGCCTGTTCTCCTGCCCGGAAGATCTGGACCCCAAGGACGTTTGCGCGCACGACAAGAAGATTGCCCGCCAGCGCGGATTGGGATGGAAGGGGCTGCCCGAGGACATCAAGCCGCATCCGGTGGCAAACTATCGCCGCATCCCCACCCATCGGCTGATGGCCAAGCTCGGACTCACCGGGTTCCGCAACGTGGGGCCGCTGGAGGACCGCGGACTCGCGCCCCATCGCATCGTGGTTCCGCTCCAGCAGCACGTGGGTGCGCCCGCCGTGCCTACGGTTCGAGTTGGAGAAGCCGTGCATGCGGGTGACCTGATTGCTGCGCCCGCGGCGGGGAAAATGGGCGCCAACATTCACGCCAGCATTTCAGGAACGGTACGCGCCATCGACAGTGCCGTGACTATCGAAGCATGATTCTTAACCGCAGGAAGGATGGAAACGCACGTGGCTGAAATGGATACCCTCGGACTTGTGGAAGTTACCAGCATCGGCGTCGGATACCGGGCGCAGGACGCCATGCTGAAGGCTGCTGATGTGGATTTGGTACTGGCGCGCACGATCTGTTCCGGCAAGTACCTTGTCGCGGTCGCAGGTGATGTGGCCTCCGTCCAGGCGAGCGTGGATGCCGGCGCTGCCGCGTCCGAAGGCGCGCTGATCGAGCACCGAGTCATATCGCGCCTGCACCCTTCCGTTTTCCCCGCCATCTCCAT
>CAYTMD010000369.1:0-2604 GCA_964438685.1 uncultured Acidobacteriota bacterium | reverse complement strand
GCCCGCGGATCAATTCGAAGCCCTGGGCATCATCGAGACTTTTTCCGCCTCGACCATAGTTGAGGTCGCGGATGCCGCAGCCAAGGCCGCCAACATCAAGCTCTTCCGCATTCACCTCGCCATGGCCGTCGGAGGCAAGGGCTTTGTGCTTTTGACGGGTGACATCTCCAGCGTTGAAGCCGCCGTCGCCGCCGCCGCGCCTGTCGCGGGAGCGGAAGGCATGCTGGTGAGCGCCATCGTCATTCCTTCCCCACGGCGGGAATTGTTCCGCGAATACATCTAGCCCAAAACTTAAGTCCCGCCAACGCGACATCAATATTCTGTGAAATAATCAGACCTGTCCCGAAGTCAGGGGATTATACCGTTCCCCTTTTGGGCACAACTCCACCCACATGGTTTTGCAGAGGGAAATGCATGGGCAGGACGTTCTATATTTGGACGCGTGATCTGCACCTCTACATTGGACTGGCCCTCAGTCCGTTGGTCCTCCTGTTTGCCGTCAGCGTCATTTTACTGGACCACCCTTCGATTCCTTTGGGCGGCGCGGGCGTAGTGCGGAAAGCCAGTGCCCACGTGCAGGTTCCGGAGAATCTGGAGCACCTCGAAGGTATGGCGCGCGCCCAGGCATTGCAGCAGGTCATGCGTCAAATGGGCGTGGTGGGCGAGATTGGGTATGTGTACACTCCGGGCCCGCATCGCATGGTTGCCCCCATTTTCCGGCCCGGCAGCGAGATGACGCTTGACCTCGATTTGAGCACGCACATTGCGAGTGTGGAAGAACGCAGGACGGGGATACTGACGGCATTGATCTATTTGCACAAATCCCCCGGGCCGCACAATGCGAACATCCGCGGAAATTGGTTCTACACGCGTGCCTGGCGTTGGATGGCGGATGCATCTGCCTATCTCATATTCTTCATATCACTCAGCGGGATTTACCTCTGGTGGGTCATCAAGGCAGAGCGAAAAATCGGACTGCTCCTGATCGGCGCCGGCGCTCTCTGCTTTATGGGGGTGATTTATGCCATCGCCCTTTGATGCCGGGCGTTCCCCCGTGGTGGAAGCGGCGAACACCCAATCGCCCCGCCGCGGTTGGGGAGCGACGCTTGAAACCTGGAATGAGAAGATGCACTACTACAGCGGCCTTTACCTCCTGCTGTTTATCTGGCTCTTCTCTTTCACCGGCCTTGTGCTGAATCACCAGTGGGAGATTCATGATTTCTGGGCGAAGCGGCACGAATCAACCTTCGCGCTAAAGGTGCAGCCGCCCACGGAAGGATCAGCGAAGGTGCGGGCGGAAGAGCTGATGCGGCAACTGAATCTTCGCGGCGAGCTAACGTTGCCCGACTCTCCGGCGCAATCGGACCGATTCGATTTCAGGGTTTATAAGCCGGCATTACTGACGGACGTGCGGGTGAACCTCCAGAAGAATGAGGCGACGGTACACCAGATTCGCACCAACACCTGGGGCCTTTTGGAGATGCTCCACACCTTCGACGTGGAAAAACGAGGAAGCTCGGAAGCGCCGCGCAACTGGCTGCTGAGCAAGATTTGGTGCTTTACCATGGACGCCGTCGCCGTGGGGTTAATCCTCATGGTGCTGGGCAGCTACTACATGTGGTTCCGCCTGAAGAAGATTCATGTGCTGGGCTGGATTTCACTGGCGCTGGGATTTGTGATTTGCGGGTTCTTCGTGGCAGGTTTGAACTGGCTTTACCGGATGCGTTAAGAGGCTGGTAGAGCCTGACGTTTCTACTCGGATTCTCTTACCCCTACACCCCTTGCGTGTCGCCGATCAGTGACGATTTGGCGTGTCTTCAATTGGGCACTTTGTCATGCTGTTTTCGCATTGTGAGAAAGACTTGTAACCAGCCTTCTTATCAGCATGTTCTCAGCTATGGGATATGAAAAATGCCTCCAGCGCCCCTTTGTTATCAAGATGTTATCAGCTTTGGACGGTTCGCCGCAGGGAACTCGCTGGGGACACAAAGTCGCTATCGAATTCGAGGGTCGAGGCGGATAATTTTCGCCTTGGGCAAACTCCCTGGGCCCTGCTGCGCGTGGGGAATAGGGTTTGGCAAAAGTCATTATAAATCTCCGCCCCCTCGCCTCGATGTTTCCCCGGCTTCGGCAATTCTTTCATAGCCCGTAATTGTAGCCTATAATGAATCATTTGTCAAGATGCAAAAATGGCCGGGGCGTGGAAAATGGCAGCCGCGCGCCCCGCCCTTCAGACGCAAGGATAAGGACCGTCGGCAGCCGCCAGTGAAATTACTTCATCCTCCCCACCCGATCCGCCGATAACGATATGGGGGAGTGTGGGCCGCGCGGCAGGGAGAAAGAGAACCTTGCGCCAACCGCACGTGGTGAAGGGCTACTTCTCCTGGCCGTTTAAGACGACTCAAAGTTAAAGCCAGCGCGACGCGCCTTGGAGTGCGGGAGCAGCATCTCCCGCCTTCCGCCTGAGGTTCGTACAGGAATGGTGCGGAAGCCTGGACCATAGAGGCAAGATTCCCTCATCTTCCTTTCTCCATCTGCCGATAACGATATGGTGAGTTTGGCAACTTCTTTTGGCCCATTTGCGGCGGTTTAAATTGGCCCACC
>CAYTMD010000368.1:0-6611 GCA_964438685.1 uncultured Acidobacteriota bacterium | reverse complement strand
GCCCTGTAACCAATTACCACCTAAAGCCCTGAAATCTATTAAGTGAACAGTATTGACCTTAGCCTCGATAACACGTGACTGGGATTCTCCCATCCCCGGGCTGTGGGGCTGCAATGCTCGATTCATAGGACATCTGTGGTAATGTTGAACTTCATAAGTCCACGGCGTTCCGGGTAGATACGGCGGCCAGACTGGTTGATGTGCCCGTTCGTTTCTGAAGCCGACTTGAACTGTCGTAATGGCGGCAGGGCTTCTGCAAAACCCCACCAGCTTCGGGATCCCGTCCTTTTCGCCTTTTCGTTGTCGAATTGGTGAGACCAAAACACACCACCCAATCTCTTGCAGGGGAGCAAAATGGCGATGAAAGCGTTGTTCCTGGAAGGCATTCACGAAGATGCAGTAGCAAACTTTTCTCGCGCCGGCTATGAAGTCAGGACCCTGCCGGGAAGCCCGGACGGGGCGCTGCTGGCTCAGGAGATCCGGGACGTTAGCGTGCTCGGTATCCGGTCCAAGACAAGAATCAACCGGTCTATTCTTGAATCTGCCCCGGGATTACTTGTTGTCGGTGCGTACTGCATCGGGGTCGAGCAAATTGACTGCGCCAGTTGCACCGAACAGGGTATCGCTGTGTTCAACGATCCCCACAGTAACACCCGTTCCGTGGCCGAACTCGCCTTGGGCGAAATCATAATGTTGGTGCGGCGGGTTTTTCATAGCAGCCGCGCTCTTCACCGCGGCGATTGGCACAAGAGCGCGAAGGGTTGCCATGAGGTTCGCGGCCTGACGCTCGGAATCGTGGGCTACGGTAAGATTGGCTCACAACTTTCTGACTTGGCAGAAGCTATTGGGATGAAAGTGGTCTTCTGCGATGTGACGGAGGTCCTGGCCCGAGGGAACGCAAAGAACTGCACGTTCTCGGAGCTGCTGCAAACCGCAGATGTGGTTTCGCTTCACGTTGACGGCAAGCCTCAAAACAGGAATTTCTTTGGTGAAGAAGAGTTCCGGAGCATGAAAAGGGGATCTTGTTTTCTCAACTTAAGTCGAGGCTTCGTGGTGAACCATGAAGCCCTCGCAGAAAACCTGAAGAGCGGTCAGTTGAGCGGGGCGGCTATAGATGTTTTCCCAGAAGAGCCAAATAGCGAGGGACATTTTTCCAATTCGCTCCAGAATCTCCCCAACGTCATTCTGACGCCGCACATCGGAGGGAGCACCGAAGAAGCGCAGCAAAGCATTGGACAATTCGTTTCGGCCCAGATGTGCCGCTACCTACAGACTGGCGATACCAGGCTCAGCGTCAATCTGCCAAACTGCCGGCTGGAGAGCGCCCCGCAGAATCACAGGCTGGTGCACATTCATAGGAACATTCCTGGAATGTTGCTCGCCATAAACCGGGTGTTCGCGGAACGGGGCATCAACGTGGAACGCCAAATCTATGACACCAAGGGCGCTGTCGGGTACGCCATTCTGGATATCAATCGTGAGTGGGATGACGGTCTCATCGCCGCGTTGCGAGCGATACCTAGCACCATCAGATTCAGGGTCCTTTACTAATTCGTCGCAGTGCGCTTCCCAAACCCTGGGGGCATCAATCGTGTTTCAAGGTTTGGTATGTCGTTCGACATCCCGCCATCGGCACTCGCTGGTAGCGCCGGAAGTCATCGCGTTGGAGAAATATGAACGCCGAATCTGGGTGAGATCGCGGATTCCGAGAGGGAGCTAGGTACCTTACCTGCAATAGTTCTGGTGAGCCGTCGGGGAATCGAACCCCGAACCTACTGATTAAGAGTCAGTTGCTCTGCCAATTGAGCTAACGGCCCATCTAACTCGCAAACACAAATGATTCTAACACAATTTTCCGAACGCTTGGAAGGCTTCACGCAGATAAACATGGTTCCAGTTCGAATTTTTCAATGCCTTGCGTTCCAGCGTCGAACGAATTCATCCAAAATTTTAGCAAAGCGGCAACGTATTTGCCCATCACTAACCACGGCGACCCTCGTCTTAACCGCGACTCTGGTATTATTCTAAATCAGGTGCGCCCCGGCCGGTTCGGGCGCGCAATCGACATCTGACTCGGAGGCGCATGATGAAACTTCTGAATCTTGAATTTACTCGCATAGCTCATGACACCTTCAAAATCAAAGGATCGAGTGTCATCTATACTGATCCTTTTAAAGTGACAGCCCGTGATGAAGCTGACATTGTTCTGATCAGCCACGAGCACTTCGACCACCTCAGTCTGGAAGATCTCAACAAGGTGGTTTTTCCGGGCACTACCATTGTCGCCAGTCCCCTCTGCAAGGATGGAATCAAAGATCTGAAGGTGAAACAGATCCGCTTTCTCGACCCCGGCGGAAAGATCACCGTTGGCAAGGTGGAGATTGAAACCTACCCCGCTTACAACATCAACAAGTTTCGCGAGCCCGGACATCCCTTTCACCCCGTGGGAGAGAAACGGTTGGGCTTCCTGTTCACAATGGATGGCACGCGCGTATATTATGCCGGCGACGCGGACTTCATCCCGGAGATGAACGATATTGCCTGCGACATCGCGCTGCTGCCGGTTTCAGGAACGTACGTGATGACGCCGGAAGAAGCCGCGGAAGCCGCATTGGCCATCCATCCCAAGATCGCCGTTCCCATGCATTACGGGGCGATTGTGGGAAGCGACGCTGACGCCATCAAGTTCAAGAACCTGGTAAAGCACTGCCAGGTCGAAATCATTTAGGAATCGGGTGATCAGGTGATCCGATGATCGGGCGATCTGCTGACCGAGCAACCATGTCCTCCGTTTAGATGTTTGCCGACCGCACATGGTGTTTGGCGGTACTGGTGTCCGGAACATTTGGCAGATCAATTCTCTCAATCATCCGATCATCGGATCACACGATCACCCGATCACCCGATAATTCACTGTCCTTTGGCCCACGCCAGCCCGTCCGCGTGGTGCCCGGCGTCAATCAGTTGCACGCTCCAGGTTTTCAGATCAATCGCCGCAACCTTCTGGCTCACATCGCAGGAGACATACGCCACCTGGCCGTCGGGCCGCAACAGAACTTCCTGCGGCGCCTTGGGCACATCAACTGAGCGCGCTACGCTCATCGTACTTAGATCTACCACCGCCACCTTGCCAAGTGTGGGCAGCGTAACCAGCAGCCATTTCCCATCCAGTGTCGCGCCGGTACCGTAAGCGAGTCCCTCCAGAGGAATCCATTTTGTAACTTCGTTTGTTGAGGTATCGATGACGGCGAGTTGCGGCTGGGTCTGGTCGGCGGTGAATATCCAACGGTCGTCGATGGAAAGAGCTATCCGCTGAGCGTGCGGGGAGACGTGAATCAACGAGATTTGCTGGCGCGCCTCGAGATCCAGCACGCTGATGGTGCCGACGTGCACATTGGACGTATAGCCGCGCCTGCCGTCATGGGTAATGGCCAGCATATGGGATTCCGGCTGGCCCGTGGGCACTGAACCAATAACGTGCAGGTTGGCCGGATCGATGATGGTTACGGATTGGCCGAGCTCGGTGGTTACGTAGAGCAGGCCATTCCCGGGCCCAAATACCGCGCAGTGGGGCCGCAATCCCTTTCCCAGGTTGATGGTGTCAACCAGTTTGCGAGTGGCGATGTCAATCACCGCAATGGTGCGGCCGTCGGTGCCGGGCGAACCCACGCCCGAATTGCCGTAGATGGGAACAAACGCGCGCCTGCCGTCAGGCGAAGCAGCCAATTCGTGGCCGGTCACGCCGCCTTCATTCACCGTGGCGATTTGCTTGCCCTCTACAGGGTCGATAATACCCAGCGTGTGATCGCCTTTATTGGCAACCAGCAAAAGCCCGCGTGATGGGGTGGAATCGGTTTGAGCGGATGCGCACATAGCCACCGCCAGGAATGCCCCGGCGCTAAGCAGCAAACGGAAAGTCCAGCTCTTCATACCAAACCCTCCTGAATTGTGGATGCGTTGGCGCCCTTTAAACTTTCGGCAGGAGGAAATTCTATTCCATCGGCAGAGCAAGTTCAATCGCTGGCTTCAGCAACTTCGCGCAGAGCGGTGCATTCCGGACAAGGACAAAGCGCGCGGAGGTGGGTGAATGCATAGATGCCGCTCGAGTGCCCGTCGCTCCAATAAATCTGCAAGGCATAGCGGCCCACCAAATCAGCACGCTCGGGGTGCAGTGGCTTCTGGCCAAGAATCGGCAACTCCCCGATGGCCTGCTCAGGCACCGGAGCCTCTTCACCGCAAGTCGCGCAGGGACACTTGCCCCGCAGATAGCGATAGGGGTACACGCTCTCATGGCCATCGGACCAGTGAATGGCCAGGGTGTTGTTACCCGCAGCGAGTTTGATCTTCGTCGGTGTTGGAGCCATTGCGGTAAACAAGTTTTCAGTTGTCAGCAATCAGTCATCAGTAGGAGCTCGGCGTGCCAGCTCCAGGTTCTGACTGAAAACTGAGGACTGATGACTGACTTACTCGATAGATATCTCATCCCCCGTCTTCGAATCCGCGACAACAATCTGCGACACCAGGGCTTCAGCGACTTCCTGGAACGCTTTGCCGTAGATCGTCGAGTCGTCCAGCGCCACGGGCTTGCCGGAATCGCTTTGTTCGCGAATTGACATGTCAAGTGGAATCTCGCCCAGAAACGCGTAGTTAAGCTTCTTGGCCGCTTCACGCGCGCCGCCGTGACCGAAAATCTCTTCCCGGTGGCCGCATTGCCGGCACACGTAGTAGCTCATATTTTCCACGACGCCGAGGATGGGCACGTTCAGTTTTTGAAACATGGCGATGGCTTTCGATGCCACGCTTAATGCCAGATCCTGCGGCGTGGAAACAATCACCGCTCCCGTCAGGGGAATGCTCTGGGAGAGACTTAGTTGAATGTCGCCCGTGCCCGGGGGCATATCCATAAGGAGATAGTCGAGTTCTCCCCAACGCACGTCGCCCAGAAATTGCTGGATGGTTTTGTGCAGCATGGGCCCGCGCCAGATCACGGCTTCGTCCTTGGGCAGGAAAAACGCCATGGACATGATCTTGACGCCGTACTCCTCAGGCGGTTCGATCCTGCCATCGACCACGGACGGCACGCCGGTTCCACCCATCAGGACAGGAACGCTGGGTCCGTAGACGTCGGTGTCCATCAAGCCCACTTTGGCGCCGGCACGGTTTAACGCCACCGCCAGGTTTGCCGCCACCGTGGATTTCCCTACTCCGCCCTTGCCGCTGGCAATCGCGATGGTGTGCCTTACCTGCGGAATCAGCGAGTGTCCGGCAGTGCGCGCCGGAGCTTGCTCCACCACCTGCACCTGCACGTTGGCAACCCCCAATGCCGACACCGCCGCGCGCGCCTGCGCCACCAGTTGATCTCGCGCCGGACCGGCGGGCGCGGTCAGTTGCAGCGCGAAAGACACCCGGCTGTCACCAACTTCCAATTCCTTGACATAGCCCAGCGTAACGATGTCGCGCCCAACGTTGGGGTCCTTCACCACCCGAAGGGCGTTCACAACATCCTGCGGGCTGACTTGGCTGCTCATGCGTGTTCTCCGTCAACGTTTTGGTAATGGCTAAAACAACCATTCTGGAGTGCAGGGGAGGGTTTGTCAAACATCGCGTGGACGCCTTGCCCCAGGGTCTGGTCTCCGGAATTATCTTCGCCTTCCCATCCCGCTCCCGAGCGCTTGCACGTCCATGACGCTCTCGACCCCCGCCACTCAGTTAACTGGCTTATTTATCATCAACATCGCGAGACAAAACCCGTATGTTATTTGTTTTCATCAACATCGCGAGAAGGCCAAAATCTGACATTTTCTTACATGTGTTTTCAACAACATCGCGAGACTAACCGGAAATATTCATTCCCCTTTTTTCCCGCCAGCAAACGGCCTAACACAGCTAACTGCTTTAATTTCATTTACTTAATTTCTTGCCGACTCCGAACGGGCACCCGATAACTGTATTTGTTATCATCAACATCGCGAGAGAACGCGGTGTTTTTTCCATTCCCTTCTCTCACTGTCAGCATCGATTCATCCGCAATCAGCCCCGGTGTGGTGCCCGAAAACCGAACCCGACTGGCCTCCCCCATAGGCGCTAAAATAACGGTTTGCGGCGTTCCAAAGCCCGCAAAGCGGGCGTGGTCATTCAGCCCATGGCGAGCCAGCAGTGGGATAACGTGCCCTCCCCGATATTTCTTAAGCCCCGTATGGGCGCGGTCGGGTCATCCTGACAGCGCCCCTACGGGGCTTAAAATATTTTGGTTCCCGCAAACGCTCCCACGGCTGGCTCGCCATGGGCCAAATGACCACGCCACTCCGTGGCTGAATACGCTCCGTGGTCCAGCCAGCGCCTCTAATCAAAGCCCGTGTCACGGGCCTTCGGGTACCGCGAGCCGTTATTTTAACGCCAATGCCAGCCTCCCCTTCTCCGCCTTCGCGCCCGCCCCCCGCGGATGTAATAGGCTAGGATACCGGAGCCGGCGGCCCGCGTCAAGAACAAAATGGCCTAGGGTATAAGGCCCATTGACGGGGAATGTACGCAGGAAGGCGGAGCGCCCCGCCATCACGAATTCGACATCGAAACTAAGGATACATTTCCCCTCGCCCCCTTGGGGGAGAGGG
>CAYTMD010000367.1:0-6638 GCA_964438685.1 uncultured Acidobacteriota bacterium | reverse complement strand
AAAGTATGACTCCGATATGACTAAGGCTATCAACAACATGACTCCGCTCACGGTGGGGCTGAGAGCAAGAAAAATGCTCCGGCGAATGGAGGCAAATCCATCGCCATTCTTGATTATTCAGGAATTGGAACGGGTTGGGGTGTGATGCGAGTCACCGGGGGGGATTGACCATGAACGAACCGGATTGAGGACTCGCGCATTTTGGGGTAGAATCTGGCCCACGAACGAAATCGAAGACGGGAACGCATAAAATAGGAAAGAGGTAAAGCGCATGAAACCTGACCGACCCCTGATCTTGTCTGTGATCTTGCTGGCCGCAGGGCTGGGAATCATCTTTGGATATTGCAATGGAACTGTGGGCTTGAACGTCGCTATCCCGGTTTCGGGGGCGTCTTTCATTCTCTGCACTACAACTACCGGCCCGGGCGCGCTGGGCGGCTTCGTGCTGACGGTGTTGGGAGTTCTACTGCTGATTTGGGCCCTGATCTGCGCGGTCATCGGACAGGTCCGGCCGATTGATTCCAGCCGAGGCGAGCCAGGGACGCCGAAGGGATAAATGCTCGCGAGAACCGGTAAAAAGGCTATAAGCGCTTGCTCCGCAGGCTTGAAGAGCGGTAGCCGCGTTTAGGCCAGAAATTGTTTTGCTTGCATTCAAGGCCCTCAGCGGGAGACGATCACGAAGGTGCGGCTTGAAAGAGCGCGTCCAGCTTCCCAAGCAGCCAAGGCGATCGATCATGATGAACCAGAAGGGCAAGACGATGATAACGAGGCCCACCAGGATCAGAATCGGCACAATGGCCAGAATCGCCATCACCATTTTCTGAGCCTGTTCCGGGTCGGGCGAGCTTTGCAAAAGAAAGAGAGCGAAATGCATAGCGAACGCTCCAGAGGTGGAATTGAACTCTGAGACAAGGTAAGGGCAAAGAGGGAAAAGCGCAAACTCCGCGTAAGGAGGCGCCCTGTCTGTGACGTGCAAGGCTGCGGGTCCATCGGCGGAGAAGGGTCGATCCAAGGACAAAATGAGGGTGCGCTTGTCGAGGGGACGAAACGGACACGGGGCCAATCACGCAGGGGGTAGAATGGGTGATCGTGAAGATGCTTTTTCTTTCTGTCATGATGCCAGCATTCTGAATACAAGACTGTTTTAACAAGAGTTACCGGCGCGGCTGCTTAGGGAAGACTGGCGCACTGTGGTGGGTGGCACACTGCCCGGGATTCTTTCCACCCCGACAAGCGTGGCGCTTGCCGACGGCAACTTCACGGCGCAGAGCCAGCAGGGTTATCGGGAGACCAGCAAGTGAGTAAAGAAAACAGGAGTGGACCGATTGTCTTGATCCATCCCAGGGGCAACGCCAACGTGCGGCAGGCGTTGCGCACGTTTCGCGAGGCAGGACGTCTTGGTGCATTTTGCACTTCTGTGGCGACGGACCCGGCTCAAACACTGCAGAAATTACTGCCGGGGGGGGTGCGCGCCGAATGGATGCGCCGCTCGTTTCCCGAGGTAGGGGCCGGCAAAATCTGGGCTCATCCGGGGATGGAGTTGATGCGACTGGCAGCGCAGCGAACCGGATGTGAGAGGTTGACCCGGGCTGAGACCGGCAGGTTTTGTCACGACAATGTGGCCGGTGATCTGGATCGCTGGGCGGCGCGGAGGCTGAAGCGCCTGCCCGAGTTGGGCGCGGTGTATGCCTACGACGATTGTGCGGTCGAGAGCTTCCGGGCTGCGCGTGAGATGGGCGCAGCCTGCCTCTACGAGCTGCCAATCGCCTATTTGCGGCTCTGGAGCGTGATGAGCCGGGAAGAGCAGGCGCTGCAGCCGGAGTGGTACCGGGGCAGCCCGCTGGTGTGGAACTCGGAGGAAAAGCTCGAGCGCAAGGACCGCGAGATTGCGGCTGCCGATGCCGTGTTTGTCCCCAGTCACTTTGTGGCCAGGTCGCTGGACCATGCGCGTGTGAAACCGGCGAAAGTGTGGATTACTCCGTATGGCTGCCCGACGCCGGAGCCGGTCTTGGCAGAAGCCATCGAGGCACCAGAGGACAAAGGCCGGAGGCTTCGCGTGCTGTTTGTGGGCGGCGATACATTGCGCAAAGGAATCGGCTACTTGCTGGGGGCCATGCGCCGGGTGGAGGGGATGGCCGAGCTGACCGTGATTAGCAATTTGGGGCCTGAGATGGAGGGCATTCGCACGGAGTTGTTGCGTCACAACTGGATTAAGTCGCTTCCGCACTCGGCCGTGCAGAAGCTGATGCAGCAACACGACGTGCTGGTGTTGCCGACGCTATTTGAAGGCCGCGCTTTGGTGGTTCTGGAAGCGCTGGCCGCGGGCCTGCCCGTGATTACAACGCCGAACTCCGGTTGCGAAGACGTGGTGCGGGACGGTGTGAGCGGCTACCTGATCCCCATTCGTTCGTCGGAAGCGATCGCCGAAGCGCTGACCCGGCTGCACGAAGATCGCGCCCTGTTGGCCGCAATGCGTCAAGGTGCTCGGGATGCGGCGGCGGGTTGCCCGTGGGGGGGGTACCGGCAGGCTCTGTTGGCCGCAGTGAACGAAGTCACTGCACGTTAGAGCCGCATTCCAGCTGATGTAGGGAGTTCCTTACCACCCCACCCTGGCTGCAAATACGAGAACGCAGCCAGGGTGGGACATCTGACTCCTCACCCCTGTCTACGTAATTTCCTCGGTGTCGTAAACGGGCGCGTCACCGCGCTTTTTGGGGATGCCGTGGACGCTGGCGAGAAGGTCTTCGACCACATCTTCAAGCTGGCGCTGGCTTTCAATGACGGCGCTCATGCTTTTCAGTTCTTCGGGTTCGAGGACGCGCTCGACCAGGGCTACGGCGTGGCACTGGGCCACGTGATCCAGGTTGAGGCCCTCGGGAGTCTTGGCCTTGATGCTCACCTGTTCCATTTCGACGCCCAGAAGGTCGGCGACACGGGCGCGCATCTCGCCGGCGATGGGCGAGATTTTGGGAGCGGCCATGATCAGCGTGGTGTCCACGTTGACCAGGCGGAATCCGGCGTGTTGCAGCTCTTCGAGAGCCAGATTGAGGAAAATGGCCGAGTCGGCGTCTTTCCAGCGGGGATCGTTGGGCGGAAAGAAGGTGCCGATGTCCCCCGCAGCGATGGCGCCCAGCAGGGCGTCGGTGATGGCGTGCAGCAGCACGTCGCCGTCGGAGTGGCCGGCCAGGCCCTCGGGGTGGTCGAGCGCCAGTCCGCCAATATGCAGCGGCACGCCCGGCTTGAAGACGTGCGAGTCAAAGCCAAATCCAATCCGTGTTTCCATGGTCTACGTGGGTCTCCGTGCCTTTACTGAAGCAACCTGACCCGGCTTTGCCGGGATTCAGCGGGCGCGCCGGTGGAGGTAAAACTCGGCCAACTCCAGATCGCCCGGCTGGGTAATCTTCAGATTAACCTGAGAGCCGGGGACTACGGCGACGGGAAGGCCGGCGCGCTCAATGAGCGAGGCCTCGTCGGTGCCCACAAAGCCGTCTTCCGTGGCCTCGGCGAAGGCCTTTTGCAGCAGGCCGTAGCGGAAGCCCTGCGGCGTCTGCGCCAGCACTACGAACTCGCGCGGAATGGTCGAGGTGATCAGCGCTCCGTGCGCGGTGCGCTCCACCTGCTTGATGGTGTCGACGGCCGGCATGCCGACAATCGCCGCTCCATGCTGGATCACTGCGTCGATGGTCCGGTCGATGGTGGCGGCGTCGATGAGCGGGCGCACGGCGTCATGCACCAGCACGATGTCGTCCGGCTCGGCAGGCAGAGCGGCCAGCGCGTGCGCCACCGATTCCTGGCGGTTGTCGCCGCCCTCGACGACCTTGACCCGGTCCGCAAAGCCGTACTCGGCAATCTGGGCCTGGACGCGCTCCATTTCCGTCGGACGCACGGCCACATAAATAGCGGTTACCCGTTGGACTGCCGCAAACGCGCGCAGCGAATGGATCAGGATGGGAAGCCCATCGAGAGAGAGAAATTGCTTGGGCTGCGGGCCGGCCATACGAGTGCCGAGCCCTGCTGCGGGAAGAATTACGAATACTTGCATAACGGCTGGAGTATACAACGAAGCCCTGTGGTTCTGCCTCTTGGGGCGGTTTGGACGGGTGGTCGAGGCGCTATCATCCTCTGGTGCACGCTTCGCTGACCCCATCCCTTTCTCTCGACACAACGCTACTCAAGCCTGGCCTGCGCCTGGCCGTGGGCCTCTCCGGCGGAGCCGACTCCGTGGCCCTGGTGCGTGTCTTGGCCGAGCGTAGCGGCGAACTGGGCCTGGTGCTCCATGCCGCCCATCTGCATCACGGACTGCGCGGGGAAGAGGCGGACGCAGACCTGGCTTTTGCGCGCGATCTGGCGACTCAACTCGGACTGCCGTTTCACCAGGCGAGGGTGGAAGCTGCAGCCGAAGCCCTGGCCAATCCCGAATCCGGCAAGGGGGGAGAGACCATTGAGGAAGCGGCCCGCCGCCTGCGCTATGGATGGTTCCGGCAACTGATGGCCGCGGGCGAGGTGGAGGCCGTAGCCACGGCCCACACCCTGGACGACCAGGCCGAGACGGTTCTGGCCAAGTTTCTGCGCGGCGCATGGACCGAGGGGCTCAGCGGCATTCATCCGACGGTCGAGTTTCCGGAGGGCCGTATTCTGCGGCCCTTGCTGGCGACCACACGCACGCAGATTGAGGCGTATCTGGGCGCACGGGGCCAGGGTTGGCGCGAGGACTCCTCCAACCGGCACCTCACCTTCACGCGCAATCGCATTCGCCACGAGCTGCTGCCGCAACTGGAAGGCTGGAATCCCCGGCTACGGGAGCACCTGGCGCAGATGGCCGAGCTGGCGCGCGACGAGGAGAGCTGGTGGCAGGCTGAGCTGGAACGGCTTGCTCCGCAGATGCTCTTGCCCGGCCGCCCGGTGCGCGGCGGAGGACGGGCCGCGGGAGAGGAACTGGCTCTGGACGTGACGCGGCTGGCGGCACTCGCCCCGGCTCTGCAGCGCCGGCTGCTGCGCTACTCGGCAGAAAAGTTAGGCGCCGCGCCGGATTATCCTGCAACCGAGGCTCTTCGCGCGCTGGCCTTGCACGGCCGGGCGGGGCAGAAACTCGAGCTGGCCCAGGGACTGCGCGCCGAGCGGACCCATCGCGAACTGCGCCTGACCGGTTCAGCTGCCAGCGGGAACAAGAATGAACCAGGTGGCGATTCCACCGCGCCTGCTCCGGAATACACCACCGCGATTCCTGGCGAAATTGTTGCCCCTGCCTTCGGCGTGCGGCTGCACATCGAGGCTTCCGCTACCCCGGGAGAGGCACAGGGCGCAAACGCGGCTGCCGCCGCAAGCGCGACGCTGCGGAACTGGAAGCCGGGGGACCGGGTCAAACTGCGCTATTCCTCCGGGCCGCGCAAGATCAAGGAAGTGCTGGAACGGCTGCGGGTTACCGGTTCCAGCCGCGCACTTTGGCCGGTTTTGGAGGTGGAGGGCCGAATCGTGTGGATGCGCGGCGCCGAGTTGGAGCCGGCTGCGGGAATCAGCGTGATCGCGGAAAACATCTAGAGAACCACGACAAGGCGAGGCTGGCAAAGTTCCTTCAGGGGCAAGCAATCGCCCCGATTTTCAGGGCAAAACAGTCCATTTAGTAGCTATTCGTTTTTCAGGCCAGGGAGTACAATTTGAGCTACTGCTCACATGTGCAGCGGGAGAACTGTTTCTGCCGCTCGGGGGCCGTGTACTTTCTGTGTCTTTCGGAAGGGTACCGGCGTCTAAAGAGTGACGCAGGCGGAGCTGGGAACCCGCTGAGCGGCTTTCTCAACCCCGGAAGAGAGGAATCCTGGTGAATTCGACCGTCAAAACAATCATGTTCTGGGTCTTTATCCTCATCTGTCTCATGCTGTTGTGGGGCGTGGTGCAGAAGAGCTCAAGCATGGGCAAAGACGCGGAGGTCCCCTACTCCGATCTGTTGGACAAGATCGAGTCAGGGCAGGTGCTGGATGTCGCTATCCAGGGCACGGAACTCCACGGCCACATGAAGAGCTCGCCGAAAGACCAATTCCATACCACGATTCCTGCCAACACCGACAGCTTGACCAAGGACCTGCACGCAGCCAAGGTCAACTTCGCGATCAAGGATCCCCAGAGCAACCTGCTTCTGCCGATTCTGTTCAATGTGGGCCCCTTCGTACTGCTCGGCTTGATCTGGTTCTTCATGCTCAGGCAGATGCAGTCGGGCGGCAACAAGGCGCTGTCGTTCGGCAAGAGCCGGGCGCGCCTGCTCTCGATGCAGCAGAAGAAGATCACCTTCAAGGACGTGGCCGGCGTGGACGAGGCCAAGGAAGAGCTGAAGGAGATCATCGAGTACCTGCGCGAGCCGCAGAAGTTCCAGAAGCTGGGTGGCCGCATTCCCAAGGGCGTCTTGCTCGTCGGACCTCCCGGAACCGGCAAAACCTTGCTGGCCCGTGCTGTGGCCGGCGAAGCGAATGTTCCGTTCTTCTCCATCTCCGGCTCGGATTTCGTTGAGATGTTTGTCGGCGTCGGCGCAAGCCGCGTACGCGACCTCTTCGAGCAGGGCAAGAAAAACGCTCCGTGCATCATCTTTATCGATGAAATCGACGCAGTCGGCCGCCATCGCGGCGCCGGACTGGGCGGCGGACACGATG
>CAYTMD010000366.1:0-6655 GCA_964438685.1 uncultured Acidobacteriota bacterium | reverse complement strand
GCGTAATCATGCTGGTATCGCCGCGGGTGGATTGCAGCAGCGCGCCATGCGCCGCGCCCATATCCACAGCCTCCTGCGGGCTTCCGCCGTTAAGCAGGGCGTATACGGCCCCGCTGCAGAACCCATCGCCGCCCCCCACACGATCTTCAATCTCCAGACCCTCATAGCGCTTGGACTGATAAAAGGCGCCGTCTTAATAGAGAATGGCCGACCAGTTGTTGACGAGCCCGCTTACCACTTCGCGCAGCGTGGTGCCGACGGCCTGAATGTGGGGGTACTTGCCCACCACCTGCTCCACCATTCTCTTGTAACCCTCGATAGGCAGTTTCTTCAGGGATTCGTCCACTCCCTCTACTTTGAAGCCCAGGACCTTTTGGAAATCCTCTTCGTTGCCAATCAGCACATCGATGAAGGGCACCAGCTCTTTGGTCACGGCGATGGCCTTGGCGCTGGACCATAACTTGCTCCGGAAATTAAGGTCATAGCTCACCATGGCTCCCGCCGCGTGCGCAGCTTCCATGGACTCTTTAACCACCGCGGCACTGGAATCGCTGAGTGCCGTGCAAATTCCTCCCGTGTGAAACCACCGGACGCCGCGAGCGAAAATGCTTTTCCAATCGACTTCGCCGGGTTGGATGTGGGCGGCGGCAGCGTGGCCGCGGTCATACATGGTCATGCTGCCCCGTACGCCAATGCCGACCTCGGTAAAATTCAAACCGATGCGGTCCGCCTTACCCACGCCGTCGTAGGGAATCCAGACGACGTGGCTGATATCCATTCCCGACGCGCGGGCATGATTGCGGATGAAAGCTCCCAGGGGATTTTCCACCAGCCGCGACACCCACGAGGTGCGCAGGCCCAGACGGCTGAGCGCGTAGCTGACGTTGTACTCGCCACCACCCACCCAAGCCTCGAAATAAGGCGCGAATTCTATGCGCTGATGTCCCGGGGGACTCAGGCGGATCATGCACTCGCCAAAGGTTAGAATATCCAGTTGGCATTCATTGGCAGCTTTCAGTTTAAGGGGCATATACGATTCTCCTGACAAGAACAAGGTAAAGAAATGAAAATGATTCTATACGATAACACCGTTGACGCGGTGCTGGTGTTTCAGGAAGGGCCGGATCAGCCCCCATTTCTGGAATGAAGCCGCTAAGCGTCTGTTCTGTTGTCACTGGTGTCCAAATTACGATTCGCGAATTTGGTGCTGACCGGCGGCTCTGCCGCTTGCTCTGCGGAAAGGCTGCGAAGGTGTGAAGAAATCCCCAAAGACCTTTTCACCACTGAGGCACAGAGGCGCAGAGCCATGAAACCAAATGTTTTTTCTCTGTGTCTCAGTGCCTCAGTGGTGAAGATCGTATTTTTTCACCGCTTCTCCCGCCCGTGCCGGGGCATGGCCAAGATCCGTTCCGATGCATCTGATCGGGATGGCCATGGCACGCCTCTGGTTGCGGCTCCGCCGCACTGCGTTATTTCCTGACGAGTACGGCGAAGTTATACCCTTGCCCGATCCACTGTTGGATAGTCGCGTCATTCCAGCCTTCCACGTTGACGATGCTTTGCGAGGGCCGTGTCGCGCCCGTATTGACCAGGAACCCGATCTGGTAGCCAGCCTTCTCGTACTTTTCCCTGGTCAGGTCGTAAGTCATGTCGAGACTTTCGTGAATCCAGTTGGCGATCAAGTCAGGTTTGCGCGAGAGGGTGTAATCCGGGTCGAACTTCATGCCGCCAGGGTCAAAGTCGTCGTCGGTCACAGACCGGTGTGCCAGGACCGGATCATTGAGTCCCAGCATATCCTCCGTGTAGAGGCCCGAAAAAAAGGGAATCTTCCCGATGGCCCCAGTGGCGAGTGTCTTGCCGGGAAAGTTCGCCCCTAGAAATTTGCCCGTGACAATCCAACAGTCGTACCGGTCAAATTGGTAATGGAATCTGCCATCCGTCCTGAAAGGAGGTGCGGCCTCCATCATCGCCAGCACCACCACGACAAACGCCAGGATTTTCCCCCTGGCATTCCCGGCAAAGAACTTCAGAAGGGCGAAAATTCCAAGCGGGTAGAGGATGATCAGGAACCTGTCCCAATAAAGATCCCCGCCGATATAGAACCAGTAGGCCAACCAGACGAAGGGAAAGATCAGATCGAACCGGATCCCCGCGGTGAGTCGCCAGAAGCCTTGGGGAGCCTTGCGGATTTCCTCTGCCAGGGCGAAGGGCAGGACGAGGAGGAAAGGCAGTAGTCCTTCGAACATGGCGATGGTGCTCAATTGTCGGTATGCGTGAATGAGGCGCGGCCCGATCGGTCCGGCGACCTTGACGTAGTAAGTGTTGGGAAGCAGGTTTCCGTAGTAGGCGTATTTCCAAGACTCGTAAATTGCCAAAGTGGCGATGATGACGGCGGCGCCGATCATCAGGGCACGAAATCGTCTCTTTAGAGCCAGATAAAACAGGGCAACTCCAACAATGATGAACCCATCCGCACGCGCCAGCAGGGAGAGCGCCATCGCCAGGCATAGCAGGCCAACTGCCCGCGGAGCCGGCTCTAAGGCAACTTGCTCCGCCGCTATCCAGACGGCGATGGAGACGGCTAGCACCAGGGGTGTCTCCAGACCCCACGCCACCGCAACCCAAAGTGGCAGGCAGAGGGCGAAAAGAAAAGCTCCCGCCAGAGCGGCGCTCTCCCCCAACCTCCGGCGAAGGTGGCCAACAAAAAGCAGGAAAGCAGCCGTGGCGAAGATCAGATTGAGAAAAAAGGAGAAAAAGTAGGCACCGTCATTATTGGTCACCCAGAACGCCGGAACCATCAGTAACACGTAAAGAAAATTGCTATAGGCCTCCACCCGTTCTCCCGGGTTGAAGACCAGCCCTTTTCCCGCCTCAAGATTCCTTGCATAACGGTAACTAATGAAGGCGTCATCCACGCCCCACCCGTTGGGAGAGCCCCCCACCGTTTGCAGTATCGCTCCGCCCAGGAGGATCAAGAGACAGACTGCAATGCCGGCCTTGAAGAGGTTGAGTTTCATAGCCGCTGTTTTATACCACAGTTACCGGGCGCGGTCGATGCGTGCGGCTGGCGCTCAAGCGTTGGGCGAGTGCGCCGATGAGCGGACCGGTATGGCCAGGAAGGAAGTCATTGGAGCGACAGGGTGTCGTTACTGAGCCCCTGGCCCAAAACTTAGGGATACAAAAGCCGCAAGTTTGGATAAAATATGAAACCCTGAGGGGCTGGGCGAGTCTTTATGACGCGGCGTTGTTGAAACGCTCCCAGCGTTGGGAAGTTTAAACCCTGGATTGTTCTATACCGGAAGCCCTCATAACGTCGGGATCGGAGGGTCCGAGGTTTGTCTGGGCACGGTGACCGTGCCACAAATTTGGTGGGAGGAACTATGTCAAACGGAAGTTGCGATATTGGACTGATCGGCCTGGCGGTCATGGGCCAGAATCTGGTCTTGAACATGAATGACCATGGCTACAAGGTGGCGGTATTCAACCGCACCGTGTCGAAGGTGGACGATTTCATTAAGAACGAAGCCGCCGGCACCCAGGTGGTGGGCGCCCATTCGATGGCGGAGTTTGTTCAACTTCTCAAATCACCGCGGCGCATCATGCTGATGGTGAAGGCCGGAGACGCCGTCGACAATATGATTGAGGAGATTCTGCCGCACCTCGCACCGGGCGACATCATCATCGACGGCGGCAACTCCCACTGGCCGGATTCCAGCCGCCGCACCAAGTACCTTGCCGAAAAGGGATTCCTTTTCATCGGCACGGGCGTGTCCGGAGGTGAGGAAGGCGCGCGCAATGGGCCTTCCATTATGCCGGGTGGCAACCCCGCCGCATGGCCGCACGTAAAGGAAATCTTCCAGGCCATCGCCGCGAAAGTCGAGGATGGCACCCCCTGCTGCGAATGGGTGGGTGAAGACGGCGCCGGACATTACGTGAAGATGGTTCACAACGGGATTGAGTACGGCGACATGCAACTGATCTGCGAGGCTTACCAATTAATGAAAGACGTGCTGGGCCTTAATGCCGATGAATTGCACGAAGTGTTTACGGAATGGAACAAGGGTGAACTCGATAGCTACCTCATCGACATCACCAGCCAGATCTTTGCCAAGAAAGACGAAGACGGCACTCCCATTGTGGACAAGATTCTGGACACCGCCGGGCAGAAAGGCACGGGCAAATGGACCTGCCTCAGCGCCCTGGACCTGGGCATGCCGGTAACGCTGATTGGGGAAGCCGTGTTTTCCCGCTGCCTGTCGGCGATCAAAGAGGAGCGGGTTGCCGCATCGGCCATATTGAAGGGACCACGGCACTCCGCCAAAAAGCTCGACCGCGCGGCGTTTGTGGAAGAGGTTCGGCGGGCGCTCTATTGCTCCAAGATTATTTCCTACGCGCAGGGTTACATGCTGCTGCGGGAGGCCGCCAAGGATCAAAAATGGAACCTGAACTTTGGAGGCATTGCCCTGATGTGGCGTGGCGGATGCATCATCCGTAGCCGCTTCCTGGGCGAGATCAAAAAGGCCTACGACAAGAATCCGCAGCTCAGCAACCTGCTGGTGGATAAATTCTTCACCAAGGCTTTAACCAAGTACCAGGCTGGCTGGCGGCGAGCCATCAACCACGCGGTCAAAGGTGGAGTGCCAACACCCGCATTCACAACAGCGCTGGCGTTTTACGACGGTTACCGGACCGGACGCCTGCCTGCCAACCTCCTTCAGGCGCAGCGCGACTTCTTCGGTGCGCACACCTATGAACGTGTGGACCAGCCGCGCGGCAAGTTCTTCCACACCAACTGGACAGGACACGGGGGTAAGGTAGCTTCCGGTCAGTACACTGTTTAGGCAGCAGTAATTATCTGGCTGACAGCCGGCGGCTAAGAGCTCACAGTAGTTGCGAACTTGCCGGCCTCATGGATGGCGGAAGAATGGGGCGCAGTGAAAGGCTACTGTAAGCTGTTAGCTGCCGGCTGTCAGCACAAGAAAAGGATCTCATAATGAAATACGGACTTAATATTCAACCTTCGGGCGCCTTGGATTTCCTATCGTTGGGGGCCCTAGTTCACCGGCTTGATCCCGGGATCATTCCGTTCCGTAAAGCCACCGAGTGCAAGATTCACGTCAGCGGCGGCGAGTTCAACTGCGCCGCCAACCTGGCTGATTGCTTCCGCCTGAAAACGGGCGTGGCGTCGGCGATGGTGGATTATCCGGTCGGCGATCTGATTGCCGAGCGGGTGCGGGCCATGGGCGTAAAGCCGTTCTACAAGTACTTCAAGCACAACGGAGTAAACAGTCCCAACATGGCTGCCGTTTACAGCGATCGCGGCTTCGGCGTGCGCGCTCCCGTGGTTTTCTATAACCGCGCCAACGAAGCCGGGGCCATGCTGAAACCCGGCGATTTTGATTGGAAGACCATCTTCGGCGCCGGCGTCCGCTGGTTTCACAGTGGCGGAATTTTTGCGGCCTTGTCGGAAACCACCGGCGAGTTGATTGCCGAGGGCATGAAGGCGGCCAAAGCGGCGGGCGCGATTACTTCTTTCGATCTGAATTACCGCGCCAAACTCTGGAACATCTGGGGCGGTCACGAGCGGGCACTTGCTGTGATCGCGAAAATCGTCGAGCACGTGGACGTCCTGGTGGGAAACGAAGAGGACCTGCAAATGGGCTTGGGCATTCCCGGTCCGGAAGTCGCGGCGAAATCCAAGCTCGACCCCAGCGCCTTCTTCGGCATGATTAACAACGTGGTGGCGAAACTCCCCCACGTCAAAATCGTGGCGACCACCCTTCGCGAAGTTCGCTCGAGCAATCGGCACAACTGGAGCGCGGTGGCTTGGATTGATGGCAAAACCTACCTGGCGCCAACTGCCGAGCTCGACGTTCTCGATCGGGTCGGCGGCGGCGATGGCTTTGCTTCCGGATTCTTCTACGGATTGCTAACCGGGGAGGAACCGGAAGAGGCGGTGAAGCTGGGTTGGGCCCACGGCGCCTTGCTGACGACCTACCCTGGCGATACGACCATGGCCACGGTCGAACAAGTGCGCGCCTTCGCCAAAGGCGGTTCGGCTCGCATTCAGCGATAGATCTACCTGGCAGAGGTGCTGAGCCGGCTCAGCACCTCTGCCAATTCCTAACCCTTTCTCCCCCAGAGACATCGGGCCAGAAGTGTTTCTCCTCACCGTTCCACCCGCGTGAGCACTCCCTAGGAAATCCTAGCCCGAAACTACCTCCGCAGCACTTGGGTTTTGACCCCCTACCCGTCCCGGCTGGTGAAAGCGCCGGTTGCGGTCCACCCTCTCCCCCCAAAGGGGCGAGGGAAGTAAATTCAAACTACCTCTCCCCTCGCCCCTTTGGGGGAGAGGGGCCGGGGGCATAGGCGTTAAAATAAGCGCGGACTGCATGTCCACTCCGGAACCATGGCGGATTTTCGGTGGCGAGGCGAGTTTTCCAACCTTTCCAGATTTCTCTCGCTGGCCACTGCCCGCCAAGCTCCCTGACCCAGCACCGCCCCGCGCAGCGCCCAAAGGCTCATGCGGAAGCGCGACCACGTGCTATGGGTGTAGGCCGATCTCATACCCCCAGGGGGAAAGGGGACCGGCCGGTGGTACTAGCCTCTGCGCCAGGGCAGCCGCCAGAAAGCGTGCCAGCATCCAGGATTTGGC
>CAYTMD010000365.1:0-6662 GCA_964438685.1 uncultured Acidobacteriota bacterium | reverse complement strand
GTGCGGCGCCTTCGTCAGCGAAAAGAAATTCTGGACGGCTCGCTGCACTTGGGATTTCGACGCGTTGCCGTTGCCCGTCACCGACTGCTTCACGCGCTTGGCGGAGAAGCTCAGCACGGGGATTCCCTGGATCTCCGCCGCCAGGCAGATGACTCCGCGCGCATGGCCCATCAGGATTGCTGTGCGCGGGTATTCCGCGTGGCTGTACACTTCTTCCAGGCACATGGCCTGTGGGCTGAATTCCTGCATGATCTGCTGGAGTTCGTGGAACAGCGATTCCAGGCGCGCCGGGAGATTGTCGCCATGGGCAGGCGGCAACCGGATGACGCCCGCTTCCACCAGCTTCACATCACTCCCGCGACTTACCACCACGCCGTACCCGGTGATGTTCAGCCCCGGGTCGATTCCAATAACACGCGTCGGTTCCTTGGACGTACTGGCCATTTCCAGTTATCAGTTTTCAGCTATCAGTATTCAGTCAAGCCACCAAGACTCGACCACGGAGGATTGTAGCATCTGGGGGGCAGTTCTCAGTAGTCAGTTGTCACCGATTCTCGAAAATCGCAACTTGAAACTCGAAACTAGAAACTCGAAATTCGAAAATCGCGTCGAGTTTCGATTTTCGAATTTCGAGCTTCGCCTTTTCCTAACCACTATCCACTAACCACTGCCTTACCGCGGTGTCGAATCCGGCAAGCCTCCATCAACGGGGATGGTGGCGCCGGTCGTGGGGGTTTGCCGCGTGGCAAAGTACAGGACCGCCCGCGAAACGTGCTCGGCCGTCACCGCGGCCTTCAGGAGATTGCGCGACTGGTAGTACTGTTCCAAGCCCTTTTCATCCAGTCCGCGCGCTCTCATGCGGTCAGGACCCACTTCCGCCCACAAACCCGACCGGCGGCTTCCATGGGAAAATACTGCGTCCGGGGCGACCATGTTGACGCGCACGCCCATTTCCGCCATTTCCTGGCTGGCGATACGGCCCAACTGATGGGCAGCGGCTTTGGTGGCGCTATAGGCGCCGAATTTCGCGCCTGGCATAAATACGTTCTTCGTTGAAACCAGGACAATATCGCCCCCGGTTCCCTGAACGCGGAAATGCCGTGCCGACTGGCGCAGCAGCAGGAGCGTTCCCTCGGTGTTGACCCTCTGGACGCGTTGGAAGGCCTGGAGGTCCATCTGCTCCAGGGCGGTAACCATGGCCAATCCCGCGTTAATAATTACCAGGTCGATGCCGCCCCACTTCTTGCTGACCGTATCGAATCCCTGCGCGACGGAGGCGGGATCGGTTACGTCGAGGGCGGTGGTGGTCACTCGCTCACCGAACTTCTTTTTCAACTCCTCGCCAAGATTGTCCAACGCGGCGGTTGGCAAGTCGGTGAGTGCGACATGGCAGCCTTGCTCCAGGAGTCCTTCGGCGATCGCGGAGCCAATTGCTCCCGCGGCCCCGGTTACCAAAGCAACCTCACGTCCCAGCAGCGGTTCATCGGTCCGCAGCTTGGCATGTTGCAAGGTAAAGTATTCCACTTCGAACAGATGTTCCTCGGAGAGCGCGCGATAGGTTCCCATGGCGGCAACGCGCGCCTTGGCAGCGAGGGTTTGCGCGGTAATATCGTGTGCAATGAGCGCCGCGTGCGCGTCCTTGCCGGCACATAGAGCTCCCAGCCCGGGCAGTAAAACGACTCGCGGCAGGGAATCGAATGGCTTCATGCCGGGCGGCATCAGCGCGGCGTTGCGGGCAAGGTAAGCCTGATAGTCCGCCGCATATGCCTCTTTTCCCTTGATGATCTGCTCCCGCAATTTGGCCGGGTCGTCGTAGTTGGGGTTATCGATCCACAGGGGCAGAGCCTTGGTCCGAATCAGGTGGTCGGAGGTCAACGTTGGCATCAGCGCCAAGTCCTTACCGCGATCCGAGCCGAGAAAGTCGAGAATTTCCTGATTGACCAGCGGTTGGAGGATCATCCGGCGGTAAGGGCGGTCAGGATCTCCGCTCGGTTGCGCCAGCAGGCCGCGGACAATGGGCGCGACGGTTGCCAGGCGCTTCTCCGCGTCAGCCAGTGACGCCGGCATCACGACTACAAGGGGCTTGGAGGCGCGCCGCTTGGCGAATTCCTCCGCCCGCGTGACCAGATCGATCATGGCGGAATAGGCTTCGCGAGCCGTTTCACCCCAGGTCATAATACCGTGCTGCATCCAAACCAGCGCGTGGCAACCGGGGTGCGCATCGTAAGCAGCCATCACCCTCTTGGCCAGTTTGAATCCCGGCTTTACGTAATTAACCAGCGCCACGCCTTCGCCCAGAGCTTCGCAAATCAGTTTGTCGCCATCGGGTTGGTTGGTGAGCACCAGGATGGCGTCGGCATGGGTATGATCGACGTATTTGGCGGGGATGTAGGCGTGCGAAAGAGTTTCGATGGAAGGCGACGCGGCATTCGGCACCAATCGATGGGTCAGGAACTCGCCCGCCATGGCGTCATCGGAAAGCTCCGGGATGGCGCACATTCGCTTCAGGTACTCAAGATCCATCGGCGTATGGCCTTCCGGCTCAATGGTCCCCAGGTTGAATCCGGAGGCCTTCATGAAAAGCGCGGGAGTCTGTTGGCCAAACACGTTTGGATAGGTTCCCTTGAGGGAAGTATTGCCGCCGCCGTGGAGGACCAGCGAATTCTCGCTTCCCAGCAAACGCGTGGTGTACGTCCGCAAAGCCAGGTCGGCTCCCCACTTAGCGCCGTATTGAGCTATGAATTGTTCGGCATCCTGATCAGACCAACGATTTTTCATGGGTGTCCCTAAGTTGGGCATTAACATACTTCGCTAACCAAGGCGTGAAGTGCCTTGGAGCCATGAGCGTAGTACTGATTTTGATCTTGCTAGGTATATCGGTTGTATTCTTTTGGACCTTCCCTGAGAAGCTTTCTTTCATCGGGCTGATAGAAAAAGCACCATCTAGTTTCGTGTTCTCCTTCGGGAGACGAATCGGGATAAAGAGTGTCTCGATAAATGACGTTCCCATAATAGACGAGAAATTCCCCGCTACTGTTTATAGCATCCTCTTTCCTGTGGTCCCGAATATATGTTTGGGCATTGAGCCCATGTTCTATCTCAAAACTACCACGATGCACAATGATGTTGAGGTCTGGCAGTCGAGCGTGAGTGGAATAATCGGGGGGGATGGCAAGCTTATGTTTACTGTTAACAAAACATGCCCTAGCCGAGAGATATGCGACTTTAGCCGGGGTATTTCCGTGATTACGGCATCCAAAGAGGAACAATCCAGGAGTTTTCTTATCGGATGCCCAAGTAACAACAAGCCATGGACGTTCCGAATTTATAAGCGCCTCGGCATTCAAGAGAGCAGCCTTGGCAGCTTCCTGATTGATCTTGGCGGTAAGATTTATGGCCTTCCACTGCAAGCCAGCGAAAATCGCATATACCGCAGTAATCACCGCAATGAGCCACGGCCTATCCCACCATGGTTCTGGAATCGAATCGAAGTTGGAATCCTCTTTCTTGTTGGAGGATTGATTGCTCTTGGGCGGTCCGAACGAGAGTGGTGTTCCGTTGTCGCTGCGGTAATAATTGGTGTTGGAGTGTTCATACTCATACTCGCGCCAGTACCAACTTGGTATCGCTAATACAAATGCGATGATAAGACATGGAACTATCCATTTGCGAAATGTAACAGGTTCCCAGTTCTCTATGTCGCTCATAAATAACGAAATAAAGTACTTGACAAACCACAATTTTTAAAGTACTATGCTAACCATGATGAACGCCAATGATACCCCGAAAACGTTGTTGGAAGCAGTAAAATTCTTCTCGGTTTACGAGAATTGCCACAACTTCATGGTTGCTGCCCGCTGGGCCGACCGTGTTGTGAAGTGTCCTGCGTGTGGCTCCAGCCATGTTACCTATATGGCGAAGCAGCGCCGATGGAAATGCTATGAGAAGCATTCCAGCCCGCAGTTCTCGCTCAAGGTGGGAACGATCTTTGAGGACTCTCCGATTCCCCTTGAGAAATGGCTCCCGACTCTCTGGCTGATCGTCAACTGCAAGAACGGTGTCAGTTCTTACGAAGTGGCGCGCGGTATCGGAGTGACGCAGAAGAGCGCGTGGTTCATGCTCCATCGCCTTCGGCTCGCAATGCAGACCGGTTCGCTTATGAAGTTTAAGGGCGAAGTCGAGGTTGACGAGACGTTCATTGGTGGCAAAGCACGGAACATGCACAAGGACAAGCGCGATGCTGCCATTTCCGGTACGGGCGGAAAAGACAAGACGGCGGTCATGGGGTTCTTGGAGCGCGGTGGACCGGTGAAGGCAACGGTCATAGCCGACCGCAGAAAGAAAACCCTTCAAGGGTTGGTTAAGAGTCAGGTGAAAGCGGGCGCTGCCCTGTACACCGATTCGCTGGCATCCTATGACGGCCTTGACGGAGAGTTCTTTCATCAGGTCGTGGACCATGCCGTTGAATACGTGAACGGAAAGGCGCACACGAACGGGTTGGAAAACTTCTGGAGCCTGCTGAAGCGCGGGCTTAAGGGAACCTATATCCGGGTTGCTCCCTTCCATCTTTTCCGTTATCTTGACGAGCAAACCCTCCGCTACAATGCTCGAAAGACCAGCGACTTTGAAAGATTTGTCTCCGTCCTGGCGCAGATCGTCAATCGGCGGATAACTTATAAGCAGTTGATCGGGGCGACCGTGTGAGGACAAACATAGACACGTTCGAGGTAGAAAATCCGAAAGAGGCAATGGAGAAGTTTCAGGCTGCCTTGGCTCAGGTCGTGAAGGTTCCGAAAAGCATCGTTGATCGGAAGCGAAAACAGGCCAAGGCCAAGCGCTCCAAGAAGAGAAAATCCTAGCCATTCGGGAGCCGGGAAACGACATGTTCCACTCACTTACGCCTGTGGTTATTCAAGTATATTAATGCCCTAAGTTGACCTTGTTCTGGAGTGTAGGCAGTAAGCAGTAGGCAGTAGGCGGTAGGCGGCAAGCAAGTCTGCCACCACATTCGCTGCCGGGCCGGTGGTCTGTGGTTTCCTCGCTGGTGCCCCGTCACAGGCTATTCAACCCGTCGCCGCCGGGGGCGGTACTGCCTACTGCCTTCTGCTTACTGCCCACTGCCTTCTGCCCACTGCCTTCTGCCCACTGCTTTCTGCCCACTGCTTTCTGCCCACTGCTTACTGCCCACTGCTTACTGCCTACTGCCTACTGCTCACTGCTTTCTGCTTACCGCTGCCACGGCATCGAGCATGAATCGCGCGTTGGCTTCCGGCGTCTTGCCGTCGAACACGGCGCTGCCGGCTACGATCACATCCACTCCGGTGGCGGCAATCTCTGTGATGTTGGCTTTGGTGATCCCACCGTCGGCGCACAGAATGATGTTTTTCCCGGACTCCGCAATCATCCGCTTCACGCGTGCGATGCGGGCCGTGGTGGAAGGGATATATTTCTGCCCGCCCCAACCGGGATTGACGGCTAAAAGCGAGATGAATTCCAACTCGTCCAGAAGCGGTTCCAGCGCTTCCAGCGGTGTTCCCGGATTCAGCGCCACGCCGCGAACAACGCCGCGTTCGGGATCATTCGCGTTCGTAAGGCTTCCCAGCTTCTGCAGCACGCGATGGACGTTTGAGCAAGCCTCCACGTGAACCGTTACGATGTCCGCGCCCACGGCGACGTATTCCGCCACCTTTTCCAGTGGTTCAGCAATCATCAGGTGTACGTCTTTCAGCAGGGAAGTCTTGATTGCCTTGATGAAGGGTGGACCCACGGTCATCATGGGGCAAAAGCAGCCATCCATAACGTCAACATGTGCCAGTTTCGTGCCGGTCTGCTCCAGGAGTTTGATTTCCGTGCCCAGCGAGAGCAAGTTGGCGGTGACCACACCGACGCTGACGGTCGGCGCGGCGGCGCGCAACAGCTCAAGAGCATTGCAATTCCCCATGGTTTTCCTCGTCAAAAGAAGTCAGGAGACAGGAGTCAGGAGCCAGGAGACAGGATGGGGCCGTTTCTCGTAATGCCAAGACGCAGAAATTAGCGAAAGTCTTTGTGGCCTGGAGCCCTGAATATTGCTGCTTAATAATGCAATTAGGCATTAGCTCCTGGCTCCTGACTTCTGGCTCCTGACTCCTTAGTTCTTATTTCGTCACCGTCTCAGGTTTCTCATTCCGCATCGTCTGATAAAATTCGTACGCCTGCTGCGGCTTCATCAGTTCGTGGACCACTTTTCCGACCGCCTGAATCATAGCGGCGGGAGCGTCCGACTGGAAAATGTTCCGGCCCATATCGACTCCCGCGGCTCCCTCGCTTACGGCGCGGTAAGCCATGGTGAGTGCGTCGAGTTCGGGCAGTTTCTTGCCGCCCGCCATGACCACAGGCACGGGGCAGGAAGCGGTGATGGTCTCAAACCCATCCTCAACGTAATAGGTTTTTACCACTTGCGCGCCCAGTTCCGCGCACATGCGGCAGGCCAGACGGAAGTACTTGGCGTTGCGCGCCATGTCCTTGCCCACGGCGGTTACGCCCAGGGTGGCGATTCCATAGCGCAGGCCGGCGTCCACAAGGCGCGTCATGTTGTGGATCGACTGGGTTTCATATTCGCCGCCCACAAACACCTGCACGGCCATGGCGGAAACATTCAGCCGCGCCGCGTCCTCAACGTCCAC
>CAYTMD010000364.1:0-6691 GCA_964438685.1 uncultured Acidobacteriota bacterium | reverse complement strand
ATTGAACACGCTCTTGGTTTTCAGGCTGCGCCGCGCATTCATCACGTGCTTCATGGCAAGGTGCAGGCGTGGCGCCAGAAGAAAGACGAAACCCACCTCATCCAGGCATTGCGGTATTCGCTCCAACGGCAAGTCCATCGCCACACCCAGAGATTCCAGTACGTCGGCGCTGCCGCATCGGCTCGAAATCGAGCGGTTACCGTGCTTGGCTACGCGCACTCCCGCCGCCGCCGCGACCAGAGCGGCTGCCGTGGAAACATTGAAAGTTCCCCGGCCGTCGCCTCCTGTCCCACAAGTGTCGAGCAACGGCTCCTGGCGCGAGATGCTTTCAACCCTTACTCCTTCCGCCAGCAAAGTTTCCGCTGCGTGGGCGCGCATCACCTCCGCAAATCCCACCAGCTCATCGGCCTGTTCCCCCTTGTCGCGTAGCGCAGCGAGAAATGCTACGATCTCCCCGTCCGGCACGGAGCCTGAAAGGAACTGCCGCATCACACCACGGGCTTCCGCGCGCGTGAGGTGTGCCTGCGCTTTGATGGTTTCGATACAATCCTGAATCGTCATGCTCTTCCGATATTCCTGCCCCGCGGCCACGAGATCACATCCTGCTTAAACTCACTTCTCCTACAACATTCCTGCCGTTTCTTTGACCTTCCAGGACGCTGGACGTATAAGTGCCACGCTTCAAAGGCGCAGGAAATTCCCCAGAAGTTGCTTGCCCGCAGTGGTCAAAATTGACTCCGGGTGAAACTGCACGCCTTCCACTTTCATCGTTTTATGGCGGAGCCCCATGATGAGCCCGTCGGCAGTGCACGCAGAGACTTCCAGGCAATCCGGAAGCGTTTCGCGCGCAACAATCAGGGAGTGATAACGCGTGGCGGGAAAGGGATTGGGCAACCCCTCGAAGATGGTCTTGCCGTCATGCTTGATCTCGCTTGTCTTGCCGTGCATCAGTTGCGGGGCGCGAACCACCTGCCCTCCGAAAGCCTGTCCAATGGCTTGATGGCCGAGGCAAACGCCCAGGATCGGTATCTTCCCCGCGAAGGCAGCGATGACGTCGAGGCAAATTCCGGCGTCGGAGGGAGTCTTAGGGCCAGGCGAAATCACGATTCTCTCCGGAGCCTGTTTTCCGATGGCCTCCACCGTGGTCTGGTCATTCCGAACGACCTGCGGCTCGGCACCCAACTCTCCCAAATACTGAACAAGGTTGTAGGTAAATGAATCGTAATTATCGATGACCAGAATCATGAGAACGCCTTTCGATTGAAACCCTCAAAAACATTATAGGAGAAAACACCGGTTCGCGTAACCCACGGGACGTGTCGGATAGTGGTGATGCGGTCGCCCGACCCTGGCCACCTTGAGTATTATCAGAAAATGCCGGTCCGCTTCGTCATCAGTGCCGTAGATTGTCACCGTTAGGTAGTCTAAATTCGTCACTTTGCTGAGCGAATACTAATCCGTAGAAGCTCCAATCTTCCATCCTTTGCAAGTGGTTTATTTTCATTATATTCCTAGGGTATCAAAAGGGCTAGCTATGGCCGCAATATGGTCACTGAATTGCTTTAACCAGACGCAAGGCGAAAGGAATGATTGCATGAACAAACCGAAGCGGCAGTGGAATGTGACTCTTGTTGATGTCCTGGTCGGCTTTGCTGTGCTGATGATTCTATCCGCATTGGTGGTGCCCATATTCTTCCCTCCTGTGGGAAGGGCGGCATCAAGGGCGGCCGCGTCCCCCCGTTCCTCCGTGTCAGTCAACCACTGAATCAGCCGCGCCCATCTCAATAGCCCGTTGACGTGCATCGAGTGACACATGGGCTTAGGGGAAAGCAAACTTCACTCATCAACCGGCTGAAACCCAGCCTCTCATTTGTTGCGCACTCGAGAACCCGCATCTCCCATCATTCAACTCTATCTTTGAAATATTCGACCGGAGTAATATGTCCCGCAGCCTTTTAGCGCAAAGGCGCGAAGGCACAGGCAGGTCAGGGCGATGCATGCGAGGGACAAGATGGTTAAGTCTGGACGAAGAGTTTTTCTCAAAACCGGGGTCCTCTCCGCCGCGAGTCTGGGTACGCTGGGGACTGAAGACGGCAGCCTTCCTCTCGCCAACAGTGGCAAGGGACCAGCGATGGATGCCGCGTCTTTTCCGCCGCCCTTCAAGCTGGGTCTGGTTACTTACAACCTGGCGAAGGACTGGGACATTGAAACCATCATCAGGAATTGCGAGGAGACCGGGTTTGAAGGCGTCGAGCTGCGTACCACGCATAAACACGGGGTGGAAATTACCCTTGATAAGTCGCAGCGCGCGGAAATCAAGCAACGCTTTTCCGCATCCCGCGTGCGCTTGATGAGTCTGGGAACCACTTGTGAATATGAGTCTCCCGACCCGGCGGTGGTGGAGAAAAACATTGAGGAGACGCGACGCTGGTGCGAACTGGCTCAGGACCTTGGCTGCGTGGGCGTAAAGGTGCGGCCCAACGGATTCCCGAAAGATGTTCCCGAGGACAAGACGCTTGATCAGATTGGCCGTGCGCTTGCCCGATGTGGAAACATTGCCCGCGACCATGGCGTGGAAATCTGGTTGGAGGTTCATGGCCCGGGCACCATGCTTCCCTCTAACACGCACCGCATCCTCAGCGTGGCGAACCATCCCGAGGTGGGGGCGTGCTGGAATTCCAACGACACTGACGTTGTGGATGGCTCGGTAAAAGCTTCGTTCGACCTACTAAAGGGCTGGATTCGGAGTTGCCACATCAACGAGCTGTGCCGGACTTTGTCACCGTGGGGCAGTGGGATGGCGGGTGCTGAAGCAACCAAGCCTGGCTTCCCCCAATGGCAAAAGCCGTATCCCTGGGGCGAACTATTCACCCTATTGCGAACCATTGGGTTCAACCGTTACACCTATGCGGAGGTTCCGGAAAGCTGTGAGCCCATCCGCTTCATGCACTATTATCGCGCCCTGTGGCAATATCACGCGGCGTGAAGCTTGGTAGTGCGGGGCGGAGCTTTGCGCCAACCTCGCGGAAGGGAAAATAACCATGCAAGTCTTTCTCGTGGAGTGGGAGTGCGGGAGCTGTGGGCACGGGCATGCATTTCGCCATAGCATCAATGAAGCTGACGGCTGGCCGAACAAGTTTGAGTTGACCTGCGAAAATGCCGATTGCGGGCAGGAGCAAGACGTTCCCTTTCGTGCCTGTACGATCGCGCCCATCGACCCGGAGTAGATGCTTGCTGCTGATGACATGAAATCTCCGCTACGTATACCGCAGCCAGCGAAGCAGTTCCACCACCGAGGGACGCTTCCCATACATCAAAATTCCCACGCGATAAATCTTCGCTGACACTTGTAGTACGCCCACCGTTGTCGCAATGCAGATGGCGAGAGAGAGGGCAATCTGCCAGAACGGCGGGGTTTGCACGGTGATTCGGAAGACCATCAAAATGGGGCTGAAGAAAGGAAACAGGGTCAGAGCGATTGCCAACGGTGAATTGGGGGCGCGTTGAATGACGGGGTAGAGGATAAAACACGCAACGAGGGCAAGCGTGACAGGCATTTGCACCTGCTGCAACTCCTCTTCGCTTGACACCATGGATCCTATGGCGGCATAAAGCGAGGCATAGAGAAGATACCCGACTAGAAAGAAGATTACGGGGTAGACCAGATAGGATGCGGGCAAATGGAAGTTCGGCGCTGTTGCCCCGGGCCGAAACGCCGACCCCACCGCTGCGCCGTAACTGGAGACGAGCGCGGCCGTGCACATCCAGATGAGGTACTGAGTCAATCCCACACCGGCGACGCCCAGGATTTTTCCGGTCAAAAGATGGAAGGGTTTGATCGAGGAGGCCAGGATCTCAACGATGCGGGAAGTTTTTTCTTCCAGCACTGAGCGCATGGTCATGACCCCATACACGAGTAGCGTGATATAGAGAATCATGACAATGGATAGCTGCACCAAAGCGCTCTGCCCGTTTTCCTCGGACTCGCCGGTCTTGGTGACCTTCACCAGGTCGAGTTCCACCCCATGCATAACTTCGCTCAGGTCGTCGAGGTGAACCCCTCGGTCGCTGAGACGGCGTTCAATGACGGCGCTATTGAGGGCGCGGTTGATGGCGCGAGTGGTTTGGTAGTCATTGGCATTGCGGGCGTGGAAAGTGGCTCCCTTCCCGCTCAGGATGTCCTTCGGCACTTCCAAAAACCCATCCAGTTGTCCGTCGCGAACCTGCTTGCTGAGTTGTTCGTGAATCATAGACTCGGGCGCGGGATGATCCCAGGTACTGATCACCTGGTAGAGCGGCTGGCCGTCGGGCAACTTATCTTTCAGCCCCAATTGTATCTGCGCTGCGAGACCGCCCAGATTATCCACAATGGAAATCCTGATGGGGTGGTCGGCCTTGCGGGTTGCCAGGGCCAGCGTAACGGCGAATATCCCCACGCTGAAGAGGGGAAGTCCCACCGTGCTGAGAATGAATCCCTTGGTGCGGACACGCGTCAGGTATTCACGTTTGATCACCAGCCAGATTTTACGCATGGGCCTCCGACACCTTTTCGATGAAGATATCGTGCAAGGGTGGCTCCACCAGTTCGAAGCGTGTGAGCCGCACACCCCGCTCGACGGCGGCCTTCAGGATTTCCTGGGGATCGGCGCCCGGCCGCAGCTTGGCTTCCACCACCGCGCCGTAATGGTTTAGCTTCTCCACCAGGTCCGGCCGATCAAGAAAATTGTCGTCGCCGGTGTATTCGATCCGCACGGTGTTCTTGCCATACGACTTCTTGATGGCGCGCAAATCACCGGCCAGCACGCTGCGCCCGTGGTTGATCAGGCAAATCGCATCGCACATCATTTCCACCTGTTCCATGCGGTGAGTGGAAAGGATTATGGTGGAGCCCTTGGCGCGCAGGTCCAGCATGATGTCTTTGACCAGCGTGGCGTTAACCGGGTCGAGTCCGGTAAAGGGTTCGTCGAGAATCAACAGCCTGGGCCGGTGAATCACCGCCGCGATGAACTGCACCTTTTGCTGCATTCCTTTGGATAGATCGTTGATCTTCTTTTCCGACCAGTCCGCAAGTCCCAGCCGCTCCAGCCATTCGTGGACGCGCAGGGTGGCTTCCGCCTCGCTCAGTCCCTTCAGCGCCGCGAGGAATACCAGAACCTCACGAACTTTCATCCGGGCGTATAGCCCCCGCTCCTCGGGCAGATAGCCAATCAAGTCCTGCGCGCGCTCGCCGGCGGATTCCCCCATGACCTGGATGGTGCCCGCATCAGGCACGAGGATGTGCATGATCATTCGTAGAGATGTTGTTTTGCCCGCGCCATTGGGGCCGAGCAAGCCAAAGACAGCCCCTTGCTCAATGTGCAGGCTTAGGTCGGAAACGGCCACAACCGTGTCAAAACGCTTGGTGACGTGTTCAACGGCAACGGCTTCCATCGGTGAGTCTTTCCGCTACATTGTCGTAGCTCGAGTGAAGGGGCGGAGGTAAAACGTAATTTGTAGCATCAAATGCGTGATGACCGCAATCCGGCGTGGAAAGGGATGCTGTCCCTATTGAATGTCGCGCCGCCATCTTGGCGCCATAGTGCCGGTAGGGAACTGACGTTACGTCGCCAATCAGGACATTGCCCGCATCGGATGCTGGTGTTGCTTTCGATTTGCCAGAGTGCCCCGAATATTGGATTTTGGGCCGTGTTCGTCGTCCCTCGCTGCTGGTCACTTGTCACACCCATTTTCAATAAGTATCTTTACTTTCATTGACATCGTGGCATATTAAATCTAAGTTTTTTGTTATCATAAACATCGTGGCATAGCCCAAGACTGACATTTTTTCTATACTTGTTTTCAACAACATCGTGGGTTCAACCTTTATTTTTAATTCCCCTTTTTTCTGCATTGAGCCCTGGCGCAATTCGTTAAGTGGCTTAAATTCAGTGGCATACATATCGGCATCAATCCTTCGAATTTTGGCTAAGTCCTTGTGTTTTCATGTACATCGTGGCATGCGCCCGTATTTTCCGGGGGTAAAGCACCCATGCAGGCACGCGCAAGGCTCCCCTCCTGATTCAGGAGGGGCGGCGCATTAGCGCCGGGGGTGGTTACCCGCCATCGGCCGCCGGCCGCCAGTGCACGCCTCCCAATTGATAGCCTAGCACGCAGGCAAGATGCGTTGTCAATGGAATTCTTGCGGAATTTCCTGCCGGTAGGAAATCCGCGTCGATTTCTTCATTAAATTTCCTGTCGGTAGGAAATGGACATCCGAGGCTCGGCGCAAAGGCAACAAAACGTTACTATCCCGGGCCACCGCAACACAACCATGGTTAGCGCGTTCATCAGCCAAGTGGATTATTTCCGAGTGCCCCGCCCAAAGAACCGAGGCAGGTCAAGGCTGGGCGACAAGGCAGGAGCAATTCCTTTTGAAAGAGCAAGACCGTGTTTCTTTAATAGTCAGCCCTGATCGCCTTGTTTCTCTTGCAGCCATCCCCGAACTCTCGTCACATACTCGCGGAGATACTGGCGACATTGTTCTTCGGTCTGGAGATTGTCGAGGATGTCTCGCACTTGCTGGGTGGGGTGTGTGAGTTCGAGTTCGATTTCTTCGACTATCCGGAGCAGCACCTCGGGTGGCTTGGATGGGACACCGCTCTTCTCAAGCCGCTGAAGTGGATTGGAGTCGAAGAGTATTTCATAGAGCACG
>CAYTMD010000363.1:0-6702 GCA_964438685.1 uncultured Acidobacteriota bacterium | reverse complement strand
GTCCCTTTTGGACGAAACTGGCCACCGGTTTGTCGTCTTCTGCTATGAGGACTCGCATCTTCGCACCTTTTCCGAGGGCCCCTTACCGCTTGGCCCCACCAGCGTCATGGGGAGAGACAAAACTCGGCTTGGGGGCCGGTCATGACTCTCTTGAAGGACTCGCCTTCATTAATCACAACTTATTTCGGCAGGAACCGGGCAAAGGATGAGGATTTCTTAGAGAGGCACCTAAAGGGATTGGGGGGTCGGGCCGATTCTATCCAATGGGGAAACCCTCGCTGGAGCCGGAGATGCGCCACTGGCCCGAGTTGGGAGAGGTTATCCGGATGGAAAAGGTATGATTAACCGATCACTTCCCAAAGTCCTGGTGGTAGATGACGATTCAGCCGTGCGCATGTTCTTCCGGGAGGCCCTCCGGCCCATCACGGCTCACGTGGCGGAAGCAGGTGATGCTGCGAGTGCGCTGGAATCGATCGAGAGCGGCGATTTTGACATTATCGTGTGCGACGTCTGGATGCCGGGCGCCTCAGGGGTGGATCTTCTATCCATGGCGCAGCAAACCCGATGGGATGTGGGCTTCATTCTCGTGACGGGAGATGTTCAGGTTGAAACGGTCATTACCGCGCTGCGCATGCAGGCATCTGACTTCCTGCTAAAGCCCCTGGCGGTGGAAGAAATCAGGAGTTCCGTGAACCGGACCTTTGAGCGCCTGTTGACGTTGCGGCAGGCGCGAGCTTACCGCGACTCGCTGGAAACCAGCATTCAACGCCGCACGCACGAACTCGAGGTGGCGCTGAGCGAACTTGAATCAAATTATCAGATGACCCTGGAAGCCCTGGTGGCGGCGCTGGATTCGCGCGAACACGAAACCTTCTCGCATTCCCTGCGAGTGCGCGCCTATACCCGCTACCTGGCGCGGCGGGCAGGCTTCCCACCCGCTCTATTGCCGGCGCTCGAACAAGGGGCCTTGCTGCACGACATCGGCAAGATTGCCGTGGCCGACGCGATTCTGCTGAAGCCCGCCAAGCTCACTACGGAAGAGTGGACTGAAATGCGCAAGCACCCCATTGCTGGAGACGAAATCCTTAAACGCGTTCCTTTTTTGCGTCCGGCTAGCGCCGTTGTGAGGCACCACCACGAACGGTTCGACGGCACGGGTTATCCCGACGCCTTGAAGGGAGCTGAAATCCCCCTGGGGGCGCGGCTGTTTATGATTGCGGACACGCTGGACGCCATGACCTCCGACCGTTCGTATCGCAAAGGCCCCGGGCTCGATGCCGCCAGGACGGAAATTCAGCGGCACAGCGGCAAGCAGTTTGACCCGCATATTGTCGAGCTTTTCATGAAGATTCCCCCCACTGCGTGGATACAGGTGCGCGAAGAGGCGGGAAACGACACCATCATAGGAAAATGAATTTTCTCCAGGATCCCCCAGGTGTTTGAAGCATTCGAGCGCTTGACATCGTGGGATGCTGCGCGAAGCGCCTTGGACTGCGGCCGCGAAGCTGCCGCCTTGGAATGCAGATCGATTTCAATTGGATCGAAATTCGATCTTGATGGGCGCAGCCAGCGACAAAGCTGCGTCGAGCCGCCGCAACCCGGATCAACACCACCCCAATGCTCGGCGCGCTCCCCCCACCTCACCCGAGGAGGGGAGCGCACAATAACTCCCCGCCTGATTCAGGAGGGGTGTCCGTCAGCCGACGGACGGGGTGGTTACCCGTTGTGTGATATTTTCCCGAAGCCGCAATAGCCCGGCATGTGCCGCCCTCCCGACTCTGTCGGGACTGGTTCCGGACGGCGCTACAAGTACGATCAACAGCGTACCCGGTCACTGCCTTTGTGACTGTGGGCTTTTCTCGAACTGCTTCACCGACACATTTTCGTGCTACCCATTCACGAACCGCCCCTACGAAGAACCGACGGTCGAGTGCTTCCTCATGGGGAAAAATCCCGGTTAGAATAGGCAGCGTACAAAAGCTGGGATGCCCACTAACGCTCACGCAGCTTCATCCGAGGAGAACCACTTTGAAACGCGCCATCATTTTCTTATTGGGATTCATTATTCTGTGCTCGCCTGCGCTCAATGCTCAATCCACCAAAAAGCCGTTGACGCTTCAGGAGGTCATCCATCCTTCCAGCGTAGTAGCGCCGGGAATCAGCGCGCTAAGTTGGCGTCCTCGCGGAAAGCAGTTGACCTTTGTCCGTCCCTCACCGAATGCCCAAGAAGGTGTTGCGACGCTTTGTGCGTACGACGTGGAGGCCCATCGCGGAACCGTCCTGTTTAATCCCTCGGGCGGTAAAGAGAAGCTCGACGTCAATTCTTACCAGTGGTCTCCCCGAGGAGACGCAATCCTGCTCCAAGGGGAAAACGATTTGTGGCTGTTCGATCCCCAAGACGGTGGAGTGCGGCGGCTAACCCATGACGGCGAGGCGAAAGAAGTCCCGACATTCTCTCCCGCCGGGGACCGCATTGCCTTTGTGAAGAAGCACAATCTCTATGTGGTGGACGTGAAGGGTGGAGCGATCCGTCAGCTCACTCGCGATGGAAGCGACACGATTTACAATGGCCGGCTCGATTGGATTTATGGGGAGGAGCTTGCCAACCGCTCCACGGCGCGGGCTTACGAGTGGTCGCCGGACGGCAAGCGCATCGCCTACCTGCGGCTTGACGATGGCCCTGTCCCTGACTATCCCATAACCAATTACCTCGCAACGCATGTGAGCCTGATTCATGAGCGATTCCCGCAGCCGGGCGACCCCAATCCCCTCCCCTCGTTGCATGTGGTGGCGGTAGATGATGCCGCTGCGAAACCCGCTGTGATAACTCTTGACCGCAAGCAGGTGGAATACTTCGGTCCCACTTTTACCTGGACCCCCGATAGTGCCGCCATCTGCTTCCTGGCACTCAATCGTGCTCAAACCGATGTTACCGTGCATCGCTGGGAGCCAAAAGTGGGGAATGATCGCGTGCTGTTCGTGGAGCATGACCCGTATTGGGTGAACTCCCTCAAACCTCCGCATTTTCTGAAAGGCGGCCGCGAGTTTATTTGGGTTTCCGAGCGCGATGGCTGGCAGCACATCTATCTTTATACGGCTGACGGCAAATTTGTGCGGCAGATTACTCACGGCCCGTGGATGGTGGACCGGCCGGTCTTTCAAGAGGCTCCGCTCTTTCAATTGGACCCGCAGGAAAGCTGGCTTTACTTTGCCTCTACCAATCCCGACCCTCGCGAGCGGCAGCTTTATCGTGTTCACCTGGATGGCAGCGGTATGGAACGAATCTCTTCGGAGGCAGGCTCACACACGCTCGCCCTCTCACCGGATGGAAGCTTCCTGGTTGATCGCTTTTCGGCGGCCGGCGCGCCGCCGGTCGCCCGCCTGCTGAATTCGAGCGGTACGCTGGCCGCCACCATCGATGCCCCTGCAAACCATCTGGCGGATTATGCCTTGGGTCAGCGGGAGTACGTGGAACTGAAAGCCTCGGACGGCGCCACGTTGTATGCTCAACTGTTGACGCCAGCGGGCTTTGACCCCTCGAAAAGATATCCGGTGATCGTTGATGTCTACGGTGGGCCGCACGTGCAGCTTGTGCAAAAGCACTGGGATCCCAGCATTCTGTACGAACAACTTTTGGCTGCAAACGGTTTTCTGGTCTGGACGCTGGACAATCACGGCTCATGGGGGCGCGGGCACGCGTGGGAATCCGCCATTTTTGAAAACATGGGCAAGCACGAACTGGAAGATCAATTGACGGGCGTCGAATACTTGAAGACGCTGCCCTACGTGGATGGCTCGCGCATCGGCATCCGCGGATGGTCCTACGGCGGGTACATGACGCTTTACGCGCTCACGCATGCGCCGGATGTCTTTAAGTGCGGATCGGCAGGAGCGCCAGTGACGGATTGGAGATTCTACGACAGCGCCTATACCGAACGTTACATGCGAACGCCGAGCGAAAATCCGGCAGGCTATAAGAGATCTTCACCACTGGAGGCCGCAGCGAATCTGAAGGCGCGCGTGTTGATTCTGCATGGAACGTCAGACGACAACGTACATCTGCAAAACACGATCAACTTCCTGGACGCGCTCATCAACGCTGGCAAGCCCTACGAGTTCCACCTGCAGCCTGGGCAAAAGCATGGCTTCCAGGGAGATGTTCCACGAACCGCACGGGACCAGCGGATTTTGGAATTCTTCAAGCAATGCCTGTTAGGAGGCAACAAGTGAGGGATACGTGGCAAAACGATGTTAATCGTAGAGAATTCCTACGGCTTGCTGGACTGGGCGCGCTGGAGGCTTCGGCAAACGTCTACGGCACAGGGGAACGGTCGCAAGCGGGGGCAGACATTGTGTCCATTATTCATCTGGAACTGGATAATGGGCGCGCCGCGGTTCCTTTCTTAAGCTGGGACACCGAAGGGGGGAACCGGGCGCAGAGAAACCTCTTGCGTGCGAAATCGCCGCTGGTGCTCCGTGCGCGTGTGGGGAATCAGTGGCTTTCGAGTGGCAGCCTTCCAGCCCAGGGACAAAATGCCGCTGGTGGCCGGACTTCTTACCGCCTGGCTCTTACTTCCGATGCAGAAGTGACGTGGACAATCGATCAAGCCCTCAACCAGCTCACCATGACCGTAGCGGGGGGAGGCAATGGTTTACGCAGCGTGGAAGCGGTGGAAATGCTCTTCCCGTTTGACCCCCAAGTGACGCCCACGACCATGATTCCGCAGGCGTGGGACGATGAGAACTGCGGCAAGTTGCCCGCCGTCATTTCCTCCCCTGATTTTGGACAGATGCTGCTCGAGGACAGGAACCACGCAGGGTTGAAGGCTCGTCTCGAAGGCAGCCGCAAGGAGCACATCGTTGACCTGATCCTGGAATTCCCTGCGGTCGGTGCGGGTGAATCCTATACCCTTCATCTCACGCCGGTGCACCTGCCTCCTCCGGCGGGACTAAAGGACAAAGCGATTTGGCAATCCGTTCGGCGCGGGTGGTTCAACACCTGGCAACCCAGTTCGCGGTGGGGAGAGCAGGATCGTCCCTTCAGCGCTCCGGCGGGGATCCTTGCCAACAACGTGATCAGCGATCCGGTGAGCCTGGCGCTGCCGTTTTACGCTGACCAGGCCCTGTGGACTCCGGAAATTGCGCCTGGAATTTCCATGATGGCCCAGGTGCGCCGCTCGATTGAATGGTGGCTCGACCACCGGACGGATCCAACCGGCGAAGTGATTGGCTACTGGGATTACCGTCATTTCCTCGACACCAATCCGGGAATACTGATCTCCGCCTGGGACTACGTGGAAGCCACCGGCGATCACGATTGGCTTCTGGAGCGCATCGACCGGCTTGAATTCCTTTCGCGCTTCGTCGAGAGTCGCGACGTGGACCATGACGGAATGGTGGAGGCCACGCAGAGCGGAAATTACGGCACCCTGAAGCAACCGGCGCGATCCTGTTGCTGGTGGGACGCGCTGAACTGCGGGCACAAAGACGGGTACACCAACGCTTTCATCTATCGGGCGTGGAGATGCCTTGCTGACCTCGAACGGCAGCTTGGCCGGCCGTTGCAACAAGCGCGTTACACCCAACTGGCCGACCGGCTGAAAGCCGTTTACACCAAGACGCTCTATAACCCCAAAACGGGCTGGCTCGCCTGGTGGAAGAGCGCGGACGGACAATTGCACGATTACGCCACCCCCATCGTTAATGGACTGGCGATTGACTACGGGTTGGTGGAGCCGGACTTGGGACGGGCGATCCTGGCGCGTTTGTGGCAGAAAATGCAAGCCGTGGGGTTTACCCACCTTGGCCTGGGTCTGCCTTGCACCCTGATTCCGGTTCGCAAGGGTGACTACCTTCAGCCTGACGCAATTGGCATGCCCAACCGGGAAGACGGCACGGATACCTTTCAAATCTATATGAACGGTGGGATCTCCGCCGGCCACTCGTTGCACTTTATTATGGCCCACCATATTGTTGGCGAGCCGGAGAAGGGCGAAGGCCTTTTGCGCGCCATGCTGGACCGTCAGGCCACGGTGGGATTCCATAACGGCGTGCGGGATAGAGCCGGTGAAGCCATTGACTGGACAACCTGGGACGGCAAGCCCGGCGGATACGAAGGTTACCTTGCCGACGTCTTCAGGTTCATGCAGGCAGCGGTCTTGCGTGAGCCACAGTTCCGCGCCCGCTTCTATCGGCCCTTGGGGAAGCAAGCATAAATCGTGCCTGGAGAACCTTATATTGCAATACCGTGTATTCTGGTTTTTTAGCCAAACATCTTTCTCTACAAGTTGTAGGTGGAAGGCCAAGAAGAGAGACCCCTCATCCGCTTCGTACCTCAGCACCTTCTCCCCTGGGAGAAGGATGGTAGTTAAACTACCCTCTCCGAGGGGAGAGGGTGGCGGCCATGCGCCGCCGGGTGAGGGGTCGCTTCGTCCGCCTACGAAGATTTGGTTGCGGCTCCGCCGCGCTGCGCCGCCATCACAAAAAACCACAGATTCCGTCCTCCTCGAAATTCTCGATCAGGGATTCAAGCGTGCGGTGGAAATAAGCGAACGGGCATGGCGGGCTAAACAGGCTGCGAAAAACTCGTCAGCGCGAGTAACCACCCCGTCGCTCGGCGCGCCACCCCTCCTGAATCAGGAGGGGAGTTTTTTAACGGCTCCCCTCCTCAGATGAGGAGGGGTGGCGCGCCGAGCGACGGGG
>CAYTMD010000362.1:0-6767 GCA_964438685.1 uncultured Acidobacteriota bacterium | reverse complement strand
CTCGGCCCAACCGGGTGTGGCCATCCGCATCGGTTGGTGGTCGCCGGTCGCAGCTCCTACCACGTGCCCGTCGGGGCGAACGATCACCGCGCGCGTGCCCGTGGTTCCAACATCAATTCCCATCATGTAAGCCATGGCTTATTACCCCCAAGAACTCCTGAGCTATTGGTGATTGGCGATTTGTGATTGGCGATTGCTTCGGGTTTCTCTGCTCCACTACGCGACGCCTGATCTGGAAATTTTCCGCAGACCCATCCCGTCAATCACCAATCACAAATCGCCAATCACCAATGCCTTAAATCTTCACCTTTTCCCACTTTTCCGATTTCGCCGAGCGTTCGACGGTGTCGAGCACCGCTTGATTCCGCACGCCATGGCGGAAGTTCGGCTCCGGCAATCGACCCTCGTCGATGGCGGTAAGGAGATCATGGATGCCATGAGCGAACGTGTGCTCATAACCAATGGGGTGTCCCGCGGGCCACCATGCACCAACGTAGGGGTGCTCAGGCTGGGTCACCAGGATGGTCTTGTAAGCCTGCAACTCCGAGGGCTCAGTGCAATCGAAGAACTCCAACTCGTTCATGCGCTCGAAGTTGAAGGCCAGGCTTCCCTTGCTGCCGTAAATCTGGAACGTATTGAAATTCCGGCGGCCGCCCGCGAAACGGGTTGACTCAAACACTCCCACGCTTCCGTTCTTGAAGCGCGCCAGATAATTCGCATCGTCATCAACCGTGACCTTGCCTTTGCCTTTTTTGCCTTTAGCTCCCCACGCGCCTTCACCTTCGACGGGCAGAGGCCGCTCTTTGATGAAAGTCGTCATCTGGCCCGCCACCGTTTGGATTTCGCCGTTCAGATATTCGGCCAAGTCCGTGGCGTGCGCGCCGATATCCCCCAGCGCGCCGCTGCCGGCATATTTCTTTTCCAGCCGCCAAACCAGTGGGAACTCAGGGTCCATGATCCAATCCTGCAGGTAGGCGCCGTGATAATGATACACATCGCCGATTTTGCCTTCGTCGATCAATCGTTTGGCGAAAGCGACGGCCGGGACACGGCGGTAATTGAAATTGACCATGTGTATCACGCCGGCCTTTTCTACGGCCTTTAGCATGTCCTTGGCTTCGGACAGGGTGTTGGCAAGCGGTTTCTCGCAGATGACGTGCTTCCCCGCCTTAGCGGCGGCTATAACCATGGGATGGTGGAGATAACCGGGCGTGGCGACATCAATCAGGTCAATGTCTTTGCGCGCCACCACGCGCTCCCACTCGCAATCCGATTCTTCCCACCCGAACTGCCGCGCGGTTGCTTCAAGTTCTTCCGTGCACGCCTTGCCGCACAACACCTTCATGCGCGGAACGAGGTTTCCCTTAAAGAACCTGCGCACCTGCCGGTAAGCATTGGAATGCGCCTTACCCATGAAACGGTGACCAATTAAAGCAACATTTATTTCTGGCATTTCATACCCCCAAAGCGAAATTCATTTGTCATTTGTCCTTCGTCATTCGTCCTTTGTCACTTGTCCTTTGCGTTAATCGGCGCGACCGAACTGCCATCAGTCTGGACACTTGGGACCGGTCCGATCGACTTAAAATAGGCATTCAATTTAGGCCCAAGCTCATCGAGGATAGGCTTAACGGTATTGACCGCCTCAATCGATAAAAGGGAGCGCGCATGGGCACGCCGGAGCCAGTGCCTGGTTTCATACAGTGAGCCCCGCGCAATCCTAACAAATCGCCGATTATCTTGAAAGCTCCCACGCCCAGTGCCCTCGGCGATGTTCGCCCCGATGCTATCTGCGGCACGGATCAATTGCCTACCAATGGTGTCTTTTGCCAGTTGATCCCAACCTCTCGCCACCCGCCAGATGGAATCAGCCAGATTCTCTGACAATTGATAGACTCGAAGTTTCTCGAAACCTTTTGTCATTTGTCCGCCGTCATGCGTCACCTGCCCTTTGTCTTTCAGTTCAAAGACGGTCCGCCACGGACGATGGGCCAATGATAAGGAACGAAGGACCAGTGACCAATGACAAAGGACATTCTGCTTACGCCCACCACATTTCCTTAAGTCTCTCTTTAATGACAATCTGATTGAGAAAGGCTGCGGCTTTGCTCAGCCCTTCTTCGACCGACATCAGGCTGTCCTCGTGCTCGATGGAGAGCACATCGTCGTAACCCACCATTTGCAGCGTCGAGACGAAGTCGCACCAAAAATCCGCGTCATGACCGTAGCCGACGGTGCGGAAAATCCAGGAGCGATTTTTCTCGTCGCTATAGGGTTTGGCGTCCACCACGCCATTGACCTTGATGTTGACGTCGTACATGCGCGTGTCCTTGGCATGAACGTAGAACACCGCGTCACCAAGTTTTCGGACAGCGGCGCAGGGATCAATACCTTGCCAGAACATGTGGCTGGGGTCGAAGTTACAACCGACGGCGGGCCCTGCTGCCTCACGCAAACGCAACATGGTTTCAGGGTTATACACCACAAAGCCCGGATGCATTTCAATGGCGACACGTACGCCGTGGTCCTCCGCAAACTTCGCGTGCTTAATCCAGTAGGGGATGACCTTCTTCTCCCATTGCCATTTCAGGATTTCCTGAAAGTCGGGAGGCCACGCCGTCGGCGACCAGTTGGGGTATTTGGAATTTTCCGAATCGCCCGGACAGCCGGAAAAATCCACGACCGTCTTGACACCAAGTTTTTCCGCCAGAAGAATCGTCTTCTTGCTGGTGGCGGCGTGAAGTTGCGCCAACTTCTTGTTAGGGTGCAACGGGTTGCCGTGGCAACTCAATCCGCTGATCGTGATGCCCTCATCCTCAAGCTTTTGCTTGAATTCCTTGAGCTTGGAAGCCTGGTGCAGCCATTCGAGCTTCAGGTGCGGATCGCCAGGATAATTCCCCGTGCCCAGCTCCACCGTATGGATGCCCAACGGCTTAATTTTCTGGATGACCTCATCCAAACTCAGATTGGCTAGCAATGCCGTAAAGAGTCCTACCTTCATAGTGTTTCTCCCCCCTCAGCGGTAAACGGTATACAGGCTAATTGTGGTGCTTCTCCCCGTTTCCCGTCAGCCGTTTACAGTCTACCCTTCTGACTTCATACTCCAACCGAAAAGACGCTAAATCTATAGTCCGGCCGCCCCGGCGTCAACTGGAAAGTTACTTCAGGTGATGATCGTACCATTCCAAGGTGCGCTGCATGATGTCGTGGCGGTGGGCAGGATCGAAAATCATGTGACCCTCATTGGGGTAAACCACAAATCGATTCTCGACTCCCAGCGTTTGCAGAGCGTGCCAAAATTCAAATGATTGCGGCGTCGGACACTCGCCGTCGCGATCGCCCACCAGGATGAGCGTTGGCGTTTTCACATTCTTGATGAAGGTAATGGGCGAGCTTTTCGCATACACCCCCGGGTCGTCATAAACGGAGGCGCCGAAAAAGGGGATCAGCCACTGGTCGATATCGTTCTCGCCGTAATAGCTTTGCCAATTCGCGATGCCCGCCCCAGCCACTGCCGCATGGAAGCGTTGCGTTTGGGTGACGGCCCACATGGCCATGTATCCCCCATAACTCCAGCCGCCCACGCCGACGCGGTTGTTATCTGCCGGAAAGTGCTCCACGACGTAATCCACACCGGCAAGGATGTCACGCAAATCCCCATACCCAAAGTCTCTGACGTTTCCGCGCGCAAAGGTTTCACCCTGGCCAAAGCTTCCGCGGGGATTGGGCCGCAGCACGAAGTAGCCATAGTGGGAAAGAATCGTGAAGTCAAACAGAGCGTTGGGCCAGGAAGGACGCGCCATGGCTCCGGGCCCGCCGTGAACTTCCACCAGCAGCGGATAGCGCCGCGCGGGATCATAGTCCTGCGGATAGGTGAGCCAACCCTGAATGTTGAGGCCCTCACTTGTCCAATGGAGACTCTCCGTCCTTCCCCACGCTGCGTGCTCGCCTTGGTGGGACGTGGTGATTTGTTTCCATTCCCCGATTGGTCCCGCCCAAACTTCCGGTGGGTCGGCAAAAGTCTCGCGCAGCATGGCACACGTTTTGCCGTCATTCGCCACGGAAAGGGCGAGGTTCCACCAGCCGAGGGAAAGTGTCTCCGGCTTGTTCCACAGCGGTGTGACTTTGCTGCTACGGACATCGAGAGTGGCAATGCCGCTGGCGCCATCCACACTCTCCAGCAGGAGAATTTGGTGACCGCCCTGACGCCAGGCAAGCCAACTGATGGAGGCGTGAATGCCGGAGGTCAAATTACGGGCCTCGCCTCCCGTGGCGGGAAGCAAAAAAACATCACCGCCGGTTGAACCTTGGTCGCTCATCAACCCTCCGATGAAGGCGATGCTGCGCCCATCCGGCGACCAGCGCGGAACGGCAATCTGCTGAGTTGGTTTATACAGTGCCTTCATTTCGCCGGAGTCTGCCTGGAGGGTATAAATTTCCGCGACAAACCAATTGCCGTCGCCCGCACCGTGGGCTGCGGTCATGACGAATTGTTTCCCGTCCGGCGACCAATCGTATTCATATACGTACATGTCAGCGGGGGAGAGCTGCCGAACGCGCCCCGTTGCCGCGTCCACCGTGGTCAGGCGTTGTTCATAGATTTTGTTGTCAATCACGCCGGAAGGAAGGGTCATGGGCTCCAGCGGCCCGGGCAGGCGCGGGGCGTTTTCCGTGAAGAGAAGAGCCAGCGTTTTGCCATCCGGCGACCAGGAGGGAGAATCGAGCGAACCGGTCAATTCGGTAAGCTTACGCGCCTCGCCGCGCGTGACGTTGGCAACGTAAAGCTGCAGTTGGCCAGGCGTCCGGGCGTTCGACAGGAAAGCCAGTTGGCTGCTGTCCGGTGACCAGGCGATTTCGCGCTCTTCCGAAACCTCCTCACCATCCCCTGCCGTGATGCGCCGCCGGGTGGTAGCGGGCGACGCGAGGCTGCAAACAAAAATCCCGTGTGGTGAAGCGCCCAGGGCATCAACCCATGCCACGCGCTGTCCATCCGGTGAAATGGCTACTTGGCGGGTACCGTGCGCGTCCGCCAGCGAATCGAGCGCGGCGTCAAGGGATGAATCCTGCGCCCCCGCACTACCTGCAAGCCCGATACAAATGACGGGCAGAAGCAGCGCGACGATTCGCGACATGCGGCTCACCATGAAAAGACTCCTAAAGAAAGCTTGAGCCGTCATCGTATCGGAAGCCACATTCCACGGCAAGAGTAGCTCCCCCCATGTACTCCCTTTAATTTATTCCGAACCACGGCTTGCGCAAGCTGTTCATCGGAGGGCAATCCGTTTCCAACTTCACTCGATTATGAGGCAATTAGTGACACTAAATATTGGTATGCGGTCATCAGCAAACCACAATATATGCTACAGCGTAACTTTGTCTGATATTACCCAGAAATAACTCCTCCTAATTTTAGTACTTCGGTACTCTTTACTCATGGCGGCAGACACATTAGGGTATTCTCATAATTCCCCTAAAGGGTGGGGTGGTAGTGGTTTTGGGGACCCGCGAAATGCGGGAAGCCCCGTTTCATGGTGCCGACAATAACTTTTGGTGAGTTGAGGAAAACGCCCACCAGGGGGTGGCTACCATTCGAACGGCATTAATCCAATCCGGAATACTCACGGTTGAAGAAGCGGATCATTATTCCAAGCTCTCGCGAACTCGCGGGGTGGCGTTGTGGAAGATACTGCTGGCCGAAAACAAGATCACGGAAACATGGTTGGCTGATTTCCTTTCGCAGCGCCTGCATATTCCCTTTGCAGGTGCGGGCCCCCTCGTTATCGATGAGGAAGTGGCGCATCGGATTACTGAGAATCTGGCCCGCCAGCACGAGTGTATCCCCGTGGCGGTGAACGGCCGACACCTGGTCGTGGCCTTCGTTGATCCTTCGGACCTCGCCTCGGTGCAGGCCATCGAGTTCTTTACCGGAAGCAAAGTTCAACCTGTGGTGGGGTTCCGGTCCCAGGTTCTGGAGGCGATGGAAGAGCATTATTCCCGGGCCCGAGCTTTGGATGTTATCGATAGGGCCGGAAATCAGACCGACGTTCAGATCTTGCCCTCGTACGAGGACCTCGACTTGGACGAAGCGGCCGTGATGAAGACCGCCGCAACCCCGCCCATCATTAAGCTCGTCAATATGATCATGGCGGAAGCCCTGCGTGAACATGCGAGCGACATCCACATTGAACCCGGCGAGCACGAAATTCAAATTCGCCTCCGAGTGGATGGCGTTCTCAGGGATTATCTAAAGGCTCCGGCTTGGCTGCAAGCTGGCCTGAGCTCGCGATTGAAAATCCTCAGCAAGCTCGATATCACGGAAAGACGCATCCCGCAGGATGGGCGCTTCAAGGTGCGCTCCGACAACCGGATCACGGATTTGCGGATTTCGACGTTGCCCACACAATTTGGTGAAAAGGTCGTGATCCGCCTCCTGGGGTCTGCGGAGGGGATTCCAACACCTGACCAGTTGGGCGTTCCTTCCGAGGAATTGCCAGCCGTCATGGAAGCGGTAAAGCAGCCGCAGGGCATGATCATTCTCACCGGCCCGACGGGAAGCGGTAAAACCACGACCCTGTATTCGCTCCTTAATCACAAGCGGTCCAGCGAAGTCAACATTGTGACTGTTGAAGACCCCATCGAATACCAATTGCAGGGCGCCAACCAGGTCCAGATCAACCCCAAGGCCGGGCTGACGTTTGCGGCTTGTTTGCGCTCGATTCTGCGCCAGGACCCGGACACTATCCTGGTGGGGGAGATTCGCGACCACG
>CAYTMD010000361.1:0-6770 GCA_964438685.1 uncultured Acidobacteriota bacterium | reverse complement strand
CCGGCCAGGAAGAAATCGTCGCCACTCTTTGTATAACGTTTCAGGTAGAAGCCAATCCCCAATACCATCGCAAAATAGATGGCGATGATGGCCATGTCCACAGGATGCAGCAGGATGAGACGCTTGCCGGCTTGAGCGAGATCCGGAGTATCGAACCAGAGCATGGCTGGTGCAAGCGAGAGGGAAAAGCTCATAACATGTCCTCACTAGATTCTGGAAGCTGAAAGTCAGGCGCCTTAATAATGAAGAAACAGAATTTCACACAGAGAGCACGGAGAAAAACGCACAGAGGTCACAGAGCAAGCTTCCGCGATTCTCGCCGCAACTCTTTGTGTCCTCTGTGCTGCGAGGGCTAAATGGCTTCACTCGCTACTCGCTCCGTGAACTCTGGGTTGAATGTCTTTAGCTCGCTCGCCACTTGTCACTCGTCACTTGTCACTGTCCTTCTGCCCATACCACGTGTGGTATCGGTCCCACCACTTCTTTACTTCTTCCGGAGGCAGTGGGGTGGGTTTGCCGAGCAGCAGGGCCAGGTGAACGGTCTTGGAGACGTCTTCCAGCATCACAGCGGCTTTCAGCGCGGCGCGCGGCGTGGGTCCCCAGGCAAACGTACCATGATGCCCCATGATTATGGCCGGGGCTTTCTTCTTATATTTCAGAATCGTCTGGCCGATGTGGTCAGCCTGATTATCCACGTACGGCGCGCACGGAATCTCGTCACCAAACTCATCGGCAATGGCCGTGAGGTATGCGGGAATGGACTTGCCCAATAACCCCAGGCTGGTGGCGTAATTGGAATGGGTGTGAATCACCCCCCCCACCTCCGGGCAGTGCTTATAGATATAAAGATGCTCAGGCAAGTCGACGGAGGGGTTCCACTTGCCTTTCAGCTTGCGTCCCTCGAGGTCGGTCATTACCATGTCGGCAGGCCGCATGCGGTCATAATCCATGCCGCTGGGTTTGATCAGCACGATGCCGCGCTTGCGGTCGATGCCGCTGGCATTGCCGCTATGCATGGTCACCAAGCCGCCGCGCCAGACGCCCATGTTGGCTTCGTAGACTTCACGCCGGAGTTGGGTAAGTGTGGGCATAAAGAAGCGTTCAGCTATCAGCTCTCAGCTTTCAGCTAAATCAACAAGGCATTTCAGCTTCCAGCGAAGAGTAATGATCTACAGCTTTGGTTCTCGCTGATCGCTGATAGCTGACCGCTGACGGCTTACTTTACCGCCATCTCCCTTTTCAAATTCTTCAGCCGCTTCATCACATCGTTTCCGCCGCGCCCGAAGTATTCATGCAGCGTGTGATACTCAGCATAAAGCTGATCGTAAATCGCGTGACATTTTTCGTGCGGCTTGAAGGTCAGCTTCTGCACTCGCGCCATTTTTTGGGCGGCATCAACAATGGAATCATACCCGCCGGCGGCTGCGCCCGCCGCCACGGCTCCATGCATCGCAGCCCCAAGAGCAGAGCAGGTTTGTAGCGGGTCGGCCAGCTTGATTTCCCGCCCGGTGACGTCGGCATAAATCTGCATCAGCAGGTGATTCTTCTCCGGCAAGCCGCCGCACGCCACCAGTTCGTTCACGGTAATGCCCTTGGACTCGAATGCCTCAATGATGGTGCGAGTGCCGAATGCCGTGGCCTCAATCAGGGCGCGATAAATCTCCTCCGCCCGCGTGGCCAGCGTCATGCCCACCAGCACTCCGGTCAAATCCACATCCACCAGTACCGAGCGATTGCCATTCCACCAGTCCAGCGCCACCAGGCCTGACTGGCCCGGCTTCAGTGCGGCCGCACGTTTTTCCAGCACCACCTGGAACGGCACTTTTGACTTGCGGGCTTCGTGATGGATGTAATCGGGCACTCCATGCTCAAAGAACCAGGCAAAAATATCACCGACGGCGGATTGGCCCGCCTCGTATCCCCACAGACCGGGGACGATGCCGCCGTCCACGGTGCCGCACATGCCCTCAACCATCTGCTTCTCTTTGCCCATCAGCATGTGACAGATGGACGTGCCCATGATCATGACCAGCGTACCCGGCTGCGTCACGGTGCAGGCCGGCACCGCCACGTGGGCGTCAACATTGCCGATCGCGACGGGGGTACCTTCCTTCAGGCCCATCTTCTTGGCCCACGGGGCAGTAAGACCGCCGGCCTTGGCGCCCAAGGGGAAATACTCCTCCCCCACCTTTTCCGCGATCACATTTTCCATGCGGGGATGAAGCGCGCGGAAGAATTCGGTGGAAGGAAATCCCTGGCCCTTAACCCACATGCCTTTGTAACCGGCCGTGCAGGTATTGCGCTTCTCTTCGCCGGTCAGTTGCCAAACGATCCAGTCCGCAGCCTCAATGAAACGGTCCATGGCGTCGTAGACCGCCGGCGCTTCGTCCACCACCTGCAAGAGCTTGGAGAAGAACCATTCCGAGGAGTACTTGCCACCGTAAATGCGAATGAATTCCTCATTGCGCTCGCGGCCGATTTCATTAATGCGATTTGCTTCCGGTTGCGCGGCATGGTGCTTCCACAATTTGACGTAGGCGTGCGGCGTCTTGCGATATTTCGGCACCGCGGAGAGAGCCGTACCGTCGGCGTTGGCGGGCATGGGGCTAGAGGCGGTGAAGTCCGTGCCGATGCCGATCACGTCCGCGGCTTTCACCTTGGCTTCCTTCAGCGCTTTGGGAACTGCCTTCTCCAGAACGTGTAGGTAATCGAGAGGATTCTGCAGCGCCCAGTCAGGTTCAAGCTTGGGGCCGCCAGGCAACCGTTCGTCAATTACGCCGTCCGGGTAAGGCACCAGGCAGGACGCCAGAAGTTTGCCATCACGCACGCGCACCACGACGGCGCGCCCTGATTCTGTTCCGTAATCAATTCCCAAAACAAACTTGTCTTTGGACATCGAGGCCCCCAAGTTTTGCCGCAGCCGAGCAGTTGGCTAAGCGGCCATTTCTCCACCGCCGAATCTGCCTTGCCCTCCCAGCGGATTCTACCTACCACCCCTATTGACCGCCCGGAATCGCAAAAGCGGCGCGAGCCGCTGGTCGAACATCATCCCCGAGAGTGTCGCTGGGCGCAAGAGGGAAAAGCAGTTCGGGACCAAGGGTTGAAGATTCGGAATTGGGAATCTGCTTTGTGCTTACTGCCTTCTGCTTACTTAATGGCAGTTTGATCATACACTTGCAGCTTGATGTGATAGAATCCTCGGACAATCCCTTTCTAGTAAACTGGGCAGTCGGAGACGAGGTCAATTTCAAGATGAAACTCGGCATCAGTTCATATACATACCCGTGGGCGATTGGACTCTCCGGCGCCACACCTCGCCATCCCTTGGCTCCACTGCAACTGCTGGAGAAAGCCCTGGAACTTGGCGTGGGCCTCGTGCAATTCGGGGCGAATATGCCTCTGGACCAACTCCCCGAAAATGAGTTGCGTGAGCTGGTAAAGCATGCGAACTCATCGAGAATTGACCTCGAGATGGGTACCGTAGGAGTGGACCCGGGACACCTGCGGAAGCAAATAAGACTGGCCAAGCGAATCGGTGCACTGCTTCTGAAAACGGCGCCCGAACACACCGATGCGCGTCTACCGATGGGGCCGGAAATTACGAATAGCCTGAGCGCTGTGGTGGGTGACCTGGCGGAGGCGGAATTGTGCCTGGCGATCGACAACAGCAGCATCCCGGCGCAGGAACTCAACGAGCTCCTCGACCCCATTCGCAGCCCTTGGTTGGGAGTGGGCCTCGACACAGCAACCCCCTTGGGGCTTCCCCAGGGATGGCGAATCTCCGTCCGTGTGTTAGGCCATCGCACCTTGAGCCTCCAAATCAAAGACTTTATCGTGGAGCCGGCAGCCCACGGAATGGGCTTTGCGGTGAAAGGCTCTCCCGTGGGTAAAGGCCAACTCAACATTCCCTGGATTGTGGAGTCATTCGCCGCTCTTCGGATTGAACCCTCGGTCATAGTGGAATCCTGGACCCCGGAGCAGCCGACCTTGGAGGAAACCATCAACCTTGAGCATGCTTGGGCAAAGCAGGGAGTGGATTACCTCCGGCGGTTCATACCCGATTAAGGATACTGTGCCTCTCCCCACGAAAGGTCGTGAGTCCGTGATGCGGCCCCAATCTGTACCCATCGCGAATCCGCTTTGGCAAAAAGGGTGTTACAAACGCGGCTTGACAATCTTGCGTCTAATCAATTTGTGATTGGGATTTAGTCATAAGTTGAATCGGGGCATCCACGCGCTCAATCGATCCCTCTTATGCCGATTAGAGACTTCTAACTACAACAAGTTAATGGATTTATAATTTCGATCCTTCTGAAACCCCTCCCGTGTCATTGACAACCTAGTGTGCGTGTGCTAACTACAAATAAGGAAGGATCCGCAACAATACTATGGGCGCAGAAGAACTCCAGGCCGCGTGGGATCTGCTCAAGGAAGCGTATCAATACCAGATGGGCGGCGATTACGACATGGCAGTGGAGCTCTACAAGCGCTCTCTCGACCTTCATCCCACGGCGGAGGCGTTTACGTTTTTGGGATGGACCTACCGCTTTCAGGGGAAGATTGACGACGCCATCTCGGAGTGCAAGAAGGCCATCCAGATCGATCCGGAGTTTGGCAACCCTTACAATGACATTGGCGCCTATCTGATCGAGAAGGGTGAATACGACGAGGCCATTCCGTGGCTTGAGCGTTCGCTGCAATCCCGGCGTTACGAGTCTTATCATTATCCTCATTACAATCTGGGGCGCGTCTATACGGCCAAAGAGCTATATGGCAAAGCGCGCTACCATTTTGAGCAGGCGCTGAAACTCTCCCCGGACTACGCCTTGGCCAAGGACGGCTTGGCCAAAGTGCGGCACAAGCTCCAGTAGCAGCCTTGATTCTCCCCTTGGATCCTTCCTGTATTCATCTTTGCCCCCAAGGTGGTGTGCTATCATGACGCATTCATATCGCCTGGAATCCTCCTGTGGAGTCTAAAAATGCCCAAAGCAGAATTGCAATATCTCACCGACGAGCTGGATAAGCTGCGCGAACAGAAGCTTTACCAGAAGTTGCGCATTCTGGAATCCGAGCAGCTTCCCGTTTCGCGGTTCGATGGCCATGAGGTCATCAATCTTTCCTCCAACAACTATCTGGGTTTGACCACCCATCCCAAACTCCGGCAGCGCGCCCTGGAAGCCATTGAAAAGTGGGGAGTGGGTTCCGGCGCCGTGCGCACCATCGCCGGCACCATGCGCATCCACATGGAACTGGAGGAAAAGATTGCGCGCTTCAAGCACGTGGAAGCGTCGGTGGTTTTCCAATCGGGTTTTACCGCCAATGCCGGCACGGTTTCCGCCATCCTGGGCCGCGAGGACATCATCATTTCCGACTCGCTCAACCACGCTTCCATCATCGATGGCTGCCGCCTGTCGCGTGCGGAAATCAAGGTGTTCCCGCACAAAGACATGGAGGCTTGCGAGACCATCCTGAAGGAAATCGCCCCGCGCAAATGCCACAAGCTGCTGGTTACCGACGGCGTGTTTTCCATGGAGGGCGACATCGCTCCGCTGCCGCAACTGGTGCAGTTGGCCGAGAAGTACGGGTGCATCATGATGATTGACGACGCGCACTCTTCCGGCGTGCTGGGCCGCAATGGCCGCGGCACCGTGGACCACTTCAACCTGCACGGCCGCGTGGATATTCAGGTTGGCACGCTTTCCAAAGCCATCGGGGCCTTGGGCGGATACGTTTGCGCCACGCGCGACACCATCGACTTTCTTTACCATCGCGCCCGCCCGTTCCTGTTCTCCACGTCGCACCCGCCGTCCGTGGTGGCAACTTGCATCGCCGCCTTCGAAGTGCTGGAAGAGGAGCCGCAACTGATTGAACAGCTCTGGGCGAACACGAAATTCCTGAAAGAAGGATTGAAGAAGCTGGGTTTCAATACCGGCATGAGCGAAACTCCCATCACCCCCGTTATTGTGGGTGACGCGGCCCTGGCCCACGAGTTCTCCCGCCAGCTCTTTGCCGCCGGAGTGTTCGCGCAAGGCATCGGATTTCCCACCGTGCCGCAAGGCCAGGCGCGCATCCGCACCATCGTTACCGCCACGCATACGAAGGAAGAATTGACCGGGGCGCTCGCCATCATGGCGGAAGTGGGCAGGAAGCTGAAGATCATCGAATAAAACTGGGCATTAGAAACAATGCTGTTCACTTAAGCTGACTGAAGCACGCAAAATCGAGTGACAGACCCGGCGTAGCGCTGGCATCCTGCCGGCACCGGAAAATGCCGCTGGGACGGCGGCGCTACGAAGAGCAGGTCCTCACGGTATTTTGCGTGCCTCAGTAGTGGTCCCGACTCGACCCCCTCACCCCTGACCCCCACAGGCGTTAAAATAACTTCAAGAATCCCCGCAACGTGCGTGACCCAAGCTCTGATTAAAGGTACTGGACCACGGAGCCTATTCAGCCACGGAGTGGCGTGGTCATGTAGCCCATGGTGAGCCAGCCGTGGGAACGTATGCCGCAACCGATATATTTTCACTCGTGTCCAAAATAGATCGCGTTAGGTTGAGAATGAGGTGCAGCACAAGCGCTCGCTATGCGGGGACGCTGGGGGTCATTCTCACGCTGGCGCTCGAGCCAACCTGTTTCCAGCGGAGATCGAGGAATTTAAGGTCCCTCGCCCCCTTGGGGGAGAGGGTGGACTGCAACCGGCGTTTTCATCAGCCGGGGCAGGACGGGTGAGGGGGTCAAGAACTCTGGGGCTTAGTGAAATGCTGTCGACG
>CAYTMD010000360.1:0-6771 GCA_964438685.1 uncultured Acidobacteriota bacterium | reverse complement strand
CTGCCACCCTCCTCAGGCCTGTTCCAAAATGGCGAAGTCGCCGGGATTCCACGCCAGCGCCAGGATGTAGAACTTGTGCCCGATTTTCCGTATCGCGGCGTTGTGGATGTGCGTGAAGTTCGGCAACCCCAGGTCTTCCTTGATCATAATGGTGGAAACCAGCTTTTCATGTTCCAGGACATAGATGGGCGCGCCTTTCTTCTTATCCGGACCTTCCAGCGCGGGAACCACACTGTATTGATGGTCCAAATAATTGATGTCGCAGGGCAGGGAACCCGGGGGCATTGGCAGGGTTGAGAGGTATTGGCCCTCAGGGTTAAATCGCTCGAAGCGCGAGTGCGGCCGGTCCGCGACATCGAGCCGCACCATCCCGGGAGGTTTGGTAATCCCGTGGCCGGTGCCGAACTGGCCGATTCCTTCGCCCTTTCCGCCGAAGGCCAAATCATTCCACACAGCCTCGAAGCGCTGCTCGGGGGTCACGCGCGCCGTTAATACGTAATCGAGTTTGCAGTATCCGGTGGTGACGTAGTACAGGCCGTTCAAGTACTCTACGGCAGTGGGCGCGAAATTCTCTTTTTTCACAAAGTAGTCGTGAACCGCCTCCAACTTGAATTTGTCGTCGGCCGTGGGGGCGTCAAGTTTATGCACCAGCTTGCCATCGAGGCTGGTGGTGAAGATCTTGCCCTCACTGTTGGCAGGAAAAACCAGGTAAGGCGTTCCATCCTTGTCGTACCAGATGTTTGTGTCGTGCAGATTTATCTTCCGCATTTCATCCGGCGTTTCGAGCAAATTGATGGTCTTGAAATCAGCGCTGACCTGAAGAATCCCTGCCCCCGGAAGGGCAAAATAGGTTTCTTCTTTCCCCGGCCGGCGGTCGACGGCAAATCCACCATGAGCGTCTTTCAGCACCTTTTGGGCCTCGGGGGGAAGATGGTCGGACGTGTACTTCACCTTGAATTTCATTTTCCCCTGGCCGGTGATGCCGGGAGCTTTGTCGTCCATCGCGCTGGCGGCGGATGCCTGCAAGGCACTCTTGCCAAACCGCGGCGAGTGATGGTGATGAGCGTGAAGCGTGGTGATATTCCGGGTCATGCCCGCCAAGCCAACAAGACCATACATCATCCGTCTTCGCGAAAGACTCATGGTTTTTCTCCCTGAGGGAATTTTTGAAATTTAGATGACTGAGATGCGCCCGAACATCGTGTCGGGACTCACCCGTGGTGGTTCCCGGACATCTCGTAACATACCCCCAACTGTACTTCCGCGCAATGGGCAGTTGAGTTTTGGGTTCTCGACGTACGGGGTGGGCTTGCCCTAAGCTTGTCCAAATTACGCTTGATCCGGCGAGGGATGACCTGCGAGCCACCCGCCTGTGGTGCGGAAATGCTCTGACTCTACAGGCTCTTGGGTGCTAACCAACTTGTTCCGGGTGGAGCTCGAATTGAGTTTACTTCCCTCGCCCCTTTGGGGGAGAGGCCCGCATCCGGCGTTTTCACTAGTCCGTCAGCCGACGGAGACGGGTGAGGGGGTCAAAGACTCGGGGGCCGGCTGAGATGCTGTTGACGCTGACTGCATTTCACTTTTGTCCTTTACCTTGTTTTTGCTGCTCTTTCTGACGATTTCCACTTTGATAAAGACCCCCTCACCCCCCGCCTTGCGGTCCCCCCTCTCCCCCAAGGGGGCGAGGGAAAATGAATCGTCAGTTTGGCGTCGAATTCGTGATCGTGCACGAGGACAAGCGTGTTCGCCACGCGACGCGTCTGCTAATTTGGATAACAGCGGGCTTTGCCCTGCCCCTACAAAACATGTTAGGTTGCAGCCCCGCCGCGTTGCGCTACACTTACTCGAACATAGGGAGGGGTGAACCGTGAAGAGACGCGCGTTTCTGAAAGTCGCTGGGGGCGCAGGGATAGTCAAAGTTGCGAGCACTGGAGGGGCAGAGAACATCTGGTCAGCCACTCCGGTTGATGGGCCTAAAACCACAAAAGAACTCACATCCCCAATTATCAATTCTTACAGTCTTGACAAGCACCGGCAGCGGCTTCAGAACGTCGCGACTTGTGAGCGCGCGATTAGGACGTGCTTGCGGAAACACCTGATCACCGATTACCTGCCAGGACAATGTTCTTACAATCTTGGCGAATATCCCTGCCGCAAGGTTTGGGATCCCGATGATTGGGACGAGCATGAGCTTGATAAGTTGAAGGAACAGGGCATCAGTCTTATTCAGGTGCACGAAGAGTGGAGCGATGCCGAGCGGCTGTTCGGGGCGGACAAGTTCAGTCCCGTTAACCCCAAGGGTTTCCAGCGGTTCGTGGAAATGGTCCACAAGCGGGGGATGAAGCTCATCGTCTATGCATCGAGCGGCTTCTTTGAGCGCAAGGACCCCGACTTCCGGCCGGAGTGGGCGCGCACGCCCGACCTTGTGGAGGTGTGGTATCACTACGCGCACTGCTCCCCAGGCAGTCCGGGATGGCGCGCTTACCTGCTGCCACATTTAGTAAAGATCCTGGATGACTATGGCGTGGACGGATTCTACAACGACCTCGGATACAACAGCCTTTCCGCGCGGAACGTGAAGCCGTCTGCGGACGACGTTCTTGGGACAGAGCAGAGCGACCACCACGATGGCGCCTTGGAGGATCTGCTTGCCCTGATTTATAGCGAGGTTAAACGCCGGGGAGGCATCATCAAAGTCCATCACGGCGGTGCGACGCGCCTTCAAACAAACATGAAAGTGTACGACTACCTGTGGGTCGGCGAGGGTGTCCGGAACGCCGACGCATTTCGGGAGGCCGTCAAAAATCATCCACCGTATGTGGTCCCGTGTCTTGATATGAGCCGTGCCAAGATTGAAAATGAAGACGAGTTGTACCTGGAATCAATCCCCTATATGCAGTTTCCCCTTCTGCTGGCAGGAAGACCCTTTACCGGCGAGCGTGCGGCAATTCCCGGGATTCAATACCAGCCGGAGGAGAAGGACTTCTGGACTCAGCACTGCCGCGAAATTTGGAAGTATTACCAGGCCCATCCCCAGGGTCCCTACAGTTACGGCTGGTGGGATTCAGTTCCGGGCCGGCCCGAGGCTCAACCCACCCACGCTCGGTGGCTCAAACAGTACCTGCCGTTGGCGGAAGAGGGCACCTGGGCGTGGCTGGAAATTAGTGACTCAAGCCTTTTCCGGCAGCCGCTGCCTCAGAACGTTGTCGCGTCTGCCTTCGCCAATGATGAGCTTTATCTCGTGCTGGCAAACTACGGGATTAGTTCTGCTGAAATTGAAACTGCGGAGGCGTATTCGCTGGCGTTGGGTCCACCAGAGGCCAAAACTCAGTGGAAACTTGATGCGCGTTCTTTGCAGATTTTGAAGCGGGCCCGGCAATCGTAGTTTACCGCTGCGAAGAAGGGGCATCACGAATGGAGTCCGGGCTACAGATCGAATGGTCAGAGAATCAGGAAAGATGTCTCCGCGTGACGAAATATGCGGGCAATGCGAAAATGAATCGGACCGGGAATTTCCATTGGACAGATATCTGTGCATGATAGAGACTCGCGATTTCTGAAAAGGAGCAAACCGTGAGCGAGCGACGCCTTTATCGATTCATCCCTGTGTGCGTACTCACCTTGTTTGTGGGCTGCGTTTTTGCATTGCCCAGCGCGCATGCCGAAACCGTCTGGCAAATCGGAACATTCAACTCATCATCTGGTGAATTCAATACGGACAAGCAAGGGCCGCCCCTATTCGGCCAGCGTTTTCCCAAAGGTGAGCTGGTCTACGTAGTGGGGAAGAGCAGTCCTGAGCAGGATTGGCCGGCCTACCAACCTGGGTCCGCCAACGGGCGCGCGGGATTTGTGCCACACCCGTATACCATCCAGTTTGATCTGGCCGAAGTGCCCCGCGGATTGGTCACACTGAAGGTTTCGCTGTTGGTGGAAACTGCGCGCATTCCCCGGTTGGGCGTCGAGATCAACGGGCACCGCGCCCTGTTTTATCGCCATCCATTGCTGGATTACAACGGAGGTGACCGCATGTTGGTTGTCTCCCCCACTGCTGCCGCCGACACGGTCGTTGCCGAAATCAATCCGGATTTCCTCCTGAAAGGAACCAATAAGCTGGTCTTGACGGCCATTGACGGGTCGGCGGAGCGCGATGACTTTACCAGCGGCGGACTTTACTATGACGCCATTGCGATGGAATACGACTCCAGCGCGCGCTTTAACAAGGGCTTCGTCAAAATGGACGTTACTCCGACCGTCTTCTACGTGCGCAAGGGAGAAGGCTTGACGGAACTGGTGGACGTCCTGGTTCGAAGTAACCAGCCCTTTGCCTCCGGCCAGTTGACCTTGCGGCTGGGGAAGCAGACCTTCACTCAGAAACTATCGGCAGTTCATGAATTCGGGGAGGATGTCGCCGAATTCGCGGTGCCGGAATTCGCCCCGAATACACCTGCGGAAGTGACGGCCAAAGTCGGGGGCAAGACCGTGAAGACCCTCGCCACGGTCAGTCCGGCAAAGAAGTGGCTGCTATATGTTGTGCCCCACGAGCACCTCGACGTGGGGTATTCGGATTTCCAGGCAAAAGTCAGTGAGGTGCAGAGCCGCGCGGTTGACGAAGCCATCGAGATGATTCAAACCCACCCGGAATTTCGCTACAGCCTCGATGGCAATTGGGTGGCGGAAGAATTCATGGCGGGGCGCACGCCGGCCCAGCGCGCGCGATTCCTGGAGATGGTGAAGGAGAAGAAGATCATTGTCCCGGCGCAGGAGGCCAGCCTTCTCACCGGATTCGCCAGCCTGGAGGTTCTATTCCGGTCGTTGTATGGCGGCTATCGATTTAACCAGAAGAATGGCGGAAGTTTCGATTACGCCAATATCACCGATGTGCCTTCCTATTCCTGGTCATACGCCTCCATCCTTTCCGGCGCGGGCCTGAAATACTTCGTCGCCGCCAGCGATGCCGATAATGGACCGATTCTTCTCAACGGCCGGTTGAATGAGAAGTCGCCCTTTTGGTGGGAGGGGCCGGACGGCGGGAAGATTCTGATGTGGTACTCGCGCCTTTATTTGCAGGCTGCCTTGGTATTTGGACTGCCACCTTTCATACCCGCGGGCCGCGAGTCACTTCCGGTTTTCCTTCAGCCCTTTTCCCGCCCCGATTACAAGTCGGACGCGGTTCTTATTTTCGGCACGCAGGTGGAGAACACGGATCTTTATCCGCAGATGGCGGAGTTGATGGCAAATTGGAATCAGCAGTACGCCTATCCCAAAATACAATTCTCCGGATTTGCGGAAGCGATGGAGCATATTGCCGGGCAGTTGGGTGATTCGATTCCCACTGTGCGTGGAGATGGCGGCCCGTATTGGGAATTTGGCAACGCGTCCGATTCACGCTACGTCGCCATGGAACGAGCCAACGAGCAGCGCGGCCTTTCGGCGGAGAAGTTTTCCACCATCAGCACACTGACCAACCCTAATATTCAGCCCGACCATGCCAGGCTCACGCGCATGTGGCGCGACATGGTATTGGTGGACGAGCACACTTGGACGGCCGACCGAAGCGTATCCGACCCCATCATTGAGGAATCCACGGGGCAGATCGCGGTAAAAGAGCATTTTGCCGATGAAGCCCGCATGGATGCTGACTTCACTCTGCGCCGGCATCTGGCGGCCATCGCCGGTTCCATCAACAATCGGTCCGGCACGTTGATCGTCTTTAATCCACTCAATTGGAAGCGTAGCAGCCTGGTGGAATACGACTTGCGCAAGGGGGCAGCGCTACTGGATCTCACCACCAAGAAAGAAGTTCCCTACGAAGTTCTTTCCACCAGCGAGCACTACCAGCGCGTCCGATTCCTTGCCGAGGACGTACCTCCGGTGGGTTACAAATGCTATTCCCGCATAACCGCCACCTCGGAACCGCCGCTGCCAGCCGAGAGTTCCAGTGAGGTCGTGGAAAACTCCTACTACCGCATTACGCTCGATGCGGCGAGCGGCGCGGTGAAGAGCATTGTTGATAAACAATTGGGCACGGAGCTTGTCAATACTGCGAGTCCCTACCGGTTTGACCAATACCTCTACGTCACGGGTGGTGACAGTTTCCCGAACCGCATCCAGGAATTCAGCTCCGCCACAGCGATGCCGGCACTTGATATCGATACCGCCAACGCCGGCCGCCTGGTATCCATCACCAAACAACCCTTCGGCACGGTGGTCGAACTGGAAAGCTCAGCCCTGAACACGCCCAATATTTCGACGGAGATCATCCTGTTCGACGGCGAGAAGAAGATCCTCTTTACGAATCATGTGAACAAGTCGGCGTACTTTAGAAAGGAAGGTGTTTACTTTGCCTTTCCGTTCAAGATGGAGCGGCCGCAGGTGCGGTATGACATTCAAAATGGCTTCGTCAATCCTGCCCATGACCAGATGCCGGGGGCGGGGAAGGAGTGGTTCTCCGTACAACACTGGGTGGAAGCCTTTAACGGAAGCGTGAGCGCGGCCATCCTGCCTATCGATGCCCCGCTGATAACCCTGGGGGATATCGTTCGCGGAAAGTGGCCGACGGAATTCACTCTTCAGGGCGCAGACATCTTCTCCTACGTAATGAATAACTATTACTTCACCAACTGGCCGGCAGCGCAGGGAGGAGACTTCACGTTCCGCTATGTCCTGACCAGCGGGGCGGACATGAGTCCTGATTTGCTGAGCAGGCTTGGGCGGGAGGCGGCGACGCCGCTGGAAACCGATGAGAGTACTTCCCAGGAGAAGGCGGTGCTC
>CAYTMD010000359.1:6054-6790 GCA_964438685.1 uncultured Acidobacteriota bacterium | reverse complement strand
CGGACCTCGGACTCCGGACTGTTCTTTAAAACGCATCGCCCGCCTGCACTGTCAATTCCTGCGCCTGGCGCATTTCCGCCATTTCGCGCTCGACACGGCTGGGAACCATAGCCAGCAGCGTGCCTAGCACGAATACGACCCCGCCAATCCACACCCACATTACCAGAGGATTGACAAAAACCTGGATGATGGCTTTGCCCGTGTCAGGGTCAATCCCCGCCAGCACAACGTAAAGATCTTCTGACAAAGTGGGGTGAATGGCCACGTAACTGGTGGGCTGCTGGCTGGCCTTGTAAAAACGCTTTTCCGGATGCATTGAGGTGAAGGCTTCGCCATTCTTGGTGATGGTGAAGACCGCGCGCGTGTATTCGTAGTTGGGATTGTCGCCGGTGGTCAGGCCGTCACAACGCAGCAGGTAATTCTTTACCCGCAGGAGGTCGCCTTCCTGCATCAATCCCTTCGCGTCAGTCTTAAAAGCCTGGCCCGCGAAACCTACAAAAAGCAGCACAATGCCGATATGGACGATATATCCCCCATACCGCCTGGTGTTTCGCATGGTCAGGTTGTAAAGGGCCTGGGCAAAGTTCTCCTTGGCGGTCCTCATACGGGTGCGCGCGCCCTTCCAGAATTCACCCACGATGCAGACGGTGACGAACACGCAGAGGAAGAGGGTCATCCATGCGTAGAGGTCGCGCACACCCTCCGCGAACATTATCCCACCTGCCACCAGCGCCAC
>CAYTMD010000359.1:0-6044 GCA_964438685.1 uncultured Acidobacteriota bacterium | reverse complement strand
GGGCGATTTCAGCCTGGAAGGCCGGGGAAGCGGCGAACATCGCCACGCCTGCCACCAGCGCCACAATGAGCGGTAGAGTGAAATTTCCCTTGAGACTTTGGAACGAGGTCTTGCGCCACGCCAAGAGTGGTCCGGCGCCGGTTAGCAACAGGAGCAGCAGGCCCATGGGGATCGCCACTTTATTGAAGAACGGCGCGCCCACCGTGACCGTCGTGTTCTCGACGGCCTTCGAAATTACAGGGAAAAGAGTTCCCCAGAACACCGCGAACACCAGCGCCAGCAGGATCCAATTATTGAAAAGGAAACCGCTTTCGCGCGAGACCATGGAATCAAGCTTGTTTTCACTTTTCAAATGGTCCAGGCGCAGGAAAAGCAACGTGACGGAAAAGAACAGAATGATGGCCAGGAAAACGGCAAAGAACGGACCAATGTTGGATTGCGCAAAAGCGTGAACGGAAGAGACAATTCCGCTGCGCGTCAGGAAGGTGCCGAAGATACTCAGGAAGAATGTAAGGATGACCAGCGACACGTTCCAAACTTTTAGCATTCCGCGCTTTTCCTGGATCATCACCGAATGCAGGAAGGCCGTGCCCGAGAGCCACGGCAGCAGCGATGCGTTCTCCACCGGGTCCCATCCCCAGTAGCCGCCCCATCCCAGCACCGCGTAAGCCCAGTTACCGCCCAGCAGGATTCCACAGCCGAGCAACATCCACGGAACCATGGTCCACCGGCGGGTGATGCGAATCCAGTTGTCGCCTAATTGCCGCGTGATCAGCGCCGCCATGGCGAAAGCGAAGGGCACCACCATGCCGACATAACCCAGGTAAAGCATGGGCGGATGAATCACCATGGAGTGGTATTGCAGAAGCGGATTCAGTCCTTTGCCATCCGCTGCGGAAAAGGCTTGCAGGTTCCCGCCGGAAACCAGGGTGAGTTCGTGAAAGGGGTTCGCGACGAAATAGACTAGAAGTGAAAAGAACGTGCCCGCCCCCATCAATACGGAAACCACGTAGGGCATCAACTGGCGATTCTTGTGGCGATTCTGCCAAACCACCAGGGCGCTGTAAATCGAAAGCAGCCATGTCCAGAATAGCAGTGACCCTTCCTGCCCCGCCCACAACGCCGCGACCTTGTAATACGTGGGCAGATCACGGTTCGAATGTTCGGCCACATAGGCGTTGTGGAAGTCGTTGGTGTGGATCATGTATTCCAGCGCAACCACCGACAGGGTAACCATCAGGAAGAATCCCAAGACGGCGCGCTCGGCACTACGGGTGATGCGCGGGCTGCGGAGTTTCCCCCCCACCGCTCCGGCAACCAGGGCGAAGGCTGCGAATGCCAGGGAGGCAATCAAACCGACACTGCCGACTTGGTTCATAAGTACTCCCCGAGGGGCTGTTCTGGTAGAAATGAAACCACTGGCTGCCTGAGGTTCTATATGCCCGGAAGCTTATTCTGGGCCGTTCAATGCGGCAACAGGGCTCTTCATGCTCGCTCCCTGTGAGCCTGGGGTAGCCTGATATTTGGAAGCGCACTTGGCCTGGATCTTCTCCGCGCGGAAATCCCCATTGGCCATATAATCGCCGTCAACAATCGCTTGCGCGCCGTCTTTGAAGGTGTCGGGTAGCGTATCAGTTCCCACATAGGTTACGGGAATGGATTTTGCGTCCTGGGCGAGCCGGAAACTGATTTTTCCCCCGTGGTGTTCAATGGTCCCCTGCTCGACAACGCCACCCACCCGAATATGGCGGCGCGCCGCTTGCGCCTGGGTGAGTTCATTCACTGTCACGTAATAGGTTTTATTCTCCTGGAACCCGGAGATGCCTTCCCAGGCTACTACGGCAAGAATAATGCCGATGCCGACAATGAACTTCCATTTCTTGCCCTGCATAAGTGTACCTTGCACTGGAACGGGGGGCCTGAGCCTCCGCCAACTTGAATTGTTTTCCCTTGGTAACCCCAATGGAATTTTGCACCTCCTGTGGCCCATAGTCAATGAGAAAGACTGTGGGGAAATTGAGGCAGATCAATTTGAATTTGCCTTTTTCGCCCCTTTGGGTCAGGGGCCCGCAACCGGCAATTTCATGAATCGTGGTAATCTGCTCGCAAGGCAACTTCCTAACTCTTCATGCCACGGTCGGCCGGGCCTGCAAGTTGCCGCCATGCCTTACAGAGGAGCGATCCATGCACGCCAAACTTTGGACTGACATGTTCGTATTGGGGCTTCCAATCCTCGAAAAAATTCTTCGCCCGCTCATTGTCTATGGGTTTCTGATTGTCGCGCTGCGGCTGGCGGGAAAGCGCGAGTTGGCGCAATTGAATCCCTTTGACCTTGTCGTGTTGCTGACCCTCTCCAACACCGTGCAGAATGCCATCATCGGCGATGACAATTCGGTGACGGGTGGTCTGATCGGCGCTGCCACTCTGCTGCTGGTAAATTACTTTGTAGTGCGGAACTTGTATGGGCACAATAAACTCGAAGCCATAGTGGAAGGCAATGAAGACGTTTTGATTGAAAAAGGGAAAGTGCTGGAGAGACGATTGAAAAAGGAATTGATAACGATGGCGGAGCTTCAGGCCGCGGCGCATCGGCAGGGATTTGCGTTTCTCTCCGAGGTGGATCGCGCCATCCTCGAGCCCGGTGGAACGCTCTGTTTCTTCGCCAAGCAACCTATTCCGGACGAACTGCGGCATCGTGAAGTTATGGAGCGTCTGGACCACCTCACGCAGGAATTGGCGCAACTACGATCCAAGCCGGTCAGCCCGCAATCCTAAAGCATGGAGGAGAACCCATGGCAAACCAATCCACCGTTCAGTCCGCTCTCGCTGACACCTGGTATCTCAATAACCGCGTCAACCTGTGGTTGCTTGATGCTCTGACCGACGAGCAACTGGCGGCGACAATCCTGCCGCGCGGCAAGGCAGTTACGAGTTATTTTGTACATATTCACATGGCGCGGTTCTATTGGCTGGAGCGCCGGGCGCCGACTTTGGCGAAGAGTATCAAGAAAATTCCAGGCGGGACGGCTCACAGAGCGACGGTGCGGCAAGCCCTTATCGATTCCGGGAAGGCGATGGGAGAGTTATTCGCCGAGGCTGAGCGCACGGGACGCATCAAAGGCGCTAAACTCGGCCCGGTGGCTTTTCTCGGATACGCACTCGCTCACGAGGCGCACCATCGCGGTCAAATCCTTTTGCATCTTAAGGTTGCCAAACTTCCCGTTGACCGGGCCATATGCTCCCACCTTTGGTACTGGAATAAGGTTTGAGAGGCAGTGGCGGGTTCCCTGTATGCCTTGACAACCTGCCACTCGCCATGATAACCGCTCATTTGCCCCGATGGGCCGACCCATATTACTGAAATTAAAAGGTTTACTAGAAGCAGCAAATTTGTCTGTTTCTGCATCCAAGTGTATGTGCTGGTCGAATGAAAGCGGTCAAGATGGCCGGCATCGGAAGGAGGGCAGCAGCTATGAAACGCGTTTTGAAATATTCAGCGATTGCCCTTTTGGCGTTTGTGACTTTTGTGCCCGTGGCCTCCGCTCGCGGGTTTAGAGGAGGGGGCTTCTACGGTGGGGGTGGATTCTACGGAGGGTATGGCTTTGGACCAGCTTATTATCCCGGGTATTATGGTTGGTATAACCCCTGGTACGGACCGGGATATTACCCTGCCTCCCCGGTGGGCGAAGTCCAGATTCTTTCAAAGCACAAGGGTGATCAAATCTTTGTGGATGGCGGATTTGCGGGCCGCACCGGGGAATTGAAGAAGTTTCCCTTGCGAACCGGCACTCACACCATTGAGTTGCGCAACGCCAACGGGCAAACGTTCTATCAGGAGAGGATCAACGTAATCTCGGGCAAGAAGATCAAGATCCAATCCGACAACATCGGTTAGCCATTTAGTTTCATTACCTTGACGCCACGGCAGACAATCTGTGCCGTGGCGTCGTCCGCTGTACGTTGACTCCCTTACGCTCCCCCAATCGCCTCAATTCGCCAAATATCCACAATGCCGGCAGGGACGCAAGGATCCACAGATCCGGCTAATGCAGCCGATACACTTCAGGGACCGGGTGGCAAAGGCGCGAACAGCGGCGTAATCCGCACTTTCCGGAACTGTACCTTGCCGTGATCCCCTTGAAGCATGATGGGGCCAGGCCCTTTTTCATCCGCATCAAGGGCACCGCCCGTAATCCCCGGCACCTCGCCGTTGTTGATGATTTTGGTTCCGTTCATGATCACGGTCACGTGGTTGGCAATCAGAGTAATGTCGAAGGTCTGCCATTCGCCGGCGGGCTTGTCGGCTTTAACGGAGGGAACGGTGAACCCATACAGCGCCCCCTGGCTATGAACATCCATCGGGCGGTTGTAGCCATCCAGAACCTGGATTTCATACCGGCCGCGGAGGTAGACCCCACTGTTACTTTCCGGATCGACGTTGAACTCGACTTCAAGCTTGAAATCCCTGAACTTCTTGCTGGTATAAATGTTGCAGGCATTCTTGCCTTCATTCATCAGAATGCCATCTTTGACAAACCAGCCCATCGGGTGGTGGTTGGGGTCCTGGCAAATCCAGCCCGACACATCCTTTCCGTTGAACAGGTCAATGGTTTTGCCGACCGACCGCGCCGGGGGGTGGGAAAGCGTGTTTACCGGCCACACCGGCGCGCGCACGCCACTCCAGGTAAGTGTCCGGCCATTAGTTGTCGCCGTTCCCACCAAACGGGCGCCACTCAATGTGGCTTTCCATATCTGCTGGACTTCTTTCGGCGGTTCTCCTTGCGGGTATTGAAATGTCAGCTCGCCTTTTTCGATGGCAACCTGCGGCAGATCGAAGACCGCGCCACTGCCAGCATTGAAGCGCCCTTTGAGCACTCCCACATTGTTTGTCAACTCCAGCCAACAGATTGTCGGCAGTCCTGATTTACTGCCCGTCGCGGTGATATCCCATCTACCCAGAAAGGCGTCATCGCTTCCAGGGCTTCCTGACGCACAAACCGGCCATGCAGACGCGATGGCCGCTGTCATCAAAAGTGCAACGAACAGACGTGAACGCATAAACATCCCTCCATGTTTTCCAAACTTTCTAATTGGCCTGCGGGTTCACCCCACAAGGTACTCCAATTTGGGCTTTGCAGGCTGCGAAAAACGCATTAGCGCTGCGATTCAAAGACCAGTGCGGTTTTGATTAAAGTGGATACATGACTGGTGGAGCCAGCCCGGACTTCTCACCAACCGCCGGGATTCTTTCCGGGCCATCGTGTTTTCAAGCCCCAACGGGGCGATCCAATCTAGCCCAGGTCAACGGCCTGGGTATCCAGGATCAGCCCCTAGGCCAAGCCCTGAAGGGGCGCGCCAACCCCTCCAGCCATTTCTCTCCCGATCTCCGATTCATCATGCCCACCGGTAGGGCGGAACGGTGGATTCGTGGATCGCCCTTTCAGGGCTCAGCCGCGCAACCCTCCGTAAACCCAGGGCGTTGCCCTGGGCTAGATTGGGTCGCCCCTTTGGGGCTCGCCCGGATTCGTCGCAACGGCATGGCAGCGACGGCCGTGGCCCATCTCTGGTTGCGGGTTTGCCGCGCCGTATACGCTTAAATTGAAGACGCTCTGGCCCGAATTTCTCACCACGTTTTGGAAGGGGGGAGCTCCACAGGCTCCGGAAGAACGTGCTGGTGCTGTGCAGATCAGCACCACTCCGGTTCAGCACCACCCCCGTCGCTCGACGCGCCACCCCTCCTCATCTGAGATTCCCATGAGCGTGTGGCTCGCCACAATGAATGAAAATAGCCGAATTTGGCCATCGATTGTTTTCAATGAGTTCCGGCCATTTTCATAGCAGGAGGGGAGCCGTTAAAAACACCCCTCCTGATTCAGGAGGGGTGTCCGTCAGCCGACGGACGGGGTGGTTACCCGCAGCATGGCGGATAACTGCGGTGAGGCATTTTTCCGCAGTTTGTTCGGCCCCGCACTTCCGGCGGTGTCCAAATGCGGGTAGAGTCGAGGAGAGGCGCGGTGGCGGCGAGGTCGTCGCTCCGTTTCCAC
>CAYTMD010000358.1:0-6833 GCA_964438685.1 uncultured Acidobacteriota bacterium | reverse complement strand
ATACGAGATGTTAAGCGGTGACTGGAGTTCAGACGTGTGCTCTTCCGATCTAATAATGTTACCTTCCAGATTGGCAATCACAATGCCGTTGGCAGCGGATTCCAGTGCGGCAGTCTGGAGGCGAGCCTGCTCTTCCGCCCGTCTGCGCTCCGTGATGTCTGAGAGCAACCCGGTGGCATGCCGGATGCCGTCTTTCTCATAAGTGGCGATCGCACGGTCGTGTACCCATATCCACTCTCCGCTTTTGCGCTGCAGACGACACTCCACATCAAACGGCTGACCCTTGGTAATAAGCCCGCGAAAGCCTTCCCTTATCTCGTGAACGTCGTCGGGATGGAGGGAGGCAAGAAGGAGATTCGTCCCCCCTTGATAAACCTCTTCCAGGGAGTAGCCACAAAGCCTTACGACGTTCTTACTGATGAAGGTAAAACGGAGTTCGTCGTCCACCGTCCACACAACGTCGGGGATATTCGACACCAGGGAGCGATATTTTTCCTCGCTCTCGCCCAGGGCTTCCTCCGCCCGCTTACGTTGGGTGACGTCGCGCGAGATGCCGAAAGTTCCGATGATCTCCCCGTTGGGGTCACGTAGCGGCATCTTTGTGGTGGCGACCCAGGTTACATGGCCATCCGGCCAGGCATTCTTCTCCACCTTGTCCACAACTGGCTGGCCCGTCCTGATTATTTCCTCCTCATCCCCGTGGTACACCTTGACGTCTTCTGTGGGGAAGAAGTCGAGATCAGTCTTGCCGACCGCCTGGTCAGGGTGGCTCAGCCCAAGGTTTGTTGCTAGCGCCAAATTAATCCGGGAGAAGCGGCCCTCGCGATCCTTGAAGTAGATCATGTCGGGGAGATTGTCCATTAGCGTGTGGAGGAGATATCTTTCCTTCGTCAGTGCCTCTTCTGCCCGCTTGCGTTCGGTGATAACTTCAAATACGGCAACGAAGTATTCTTTTTGGGGGCTATACACCGCGATCGAGAACCACATTCCCAGGGAAGCAACGTATGTCTCGATGCGCTCGGGTGTGCCCGTCAAAGCAACCCGGCCATACATTCCGAACAATTCCGGGTCAGCCTCTCGTATGCCAGGAATTACCTCGGAAACTCTCCTGCCAGCGACATCCTTTAGCCCCGTAAGGACTTCGAACGCATGGTTGACATTGAGGTAGGTAAAATCCTGTGGCTGGTTTTGCTCATAATGCATCTTGCAATATGCGAATCCGTTCAGCATGTTCTCAAATAGAGAACGAAAGTGTTCTTCACTCTCGCGAAGCGCCGCCTCGGCCCGCTTGCGTTCGCAAAGTTCCACCGCCGCCATTTCGGCCAAGTGGGACTGCCTCCGGATCGAAATGGCACCCACTATAACTGCCGCAACGCTGCCGACGCCGAGCGTTATCAGATGGGACGCCCATAATGTGATGTGCTGAAAGGCAAGCATTTTCAGCCCCTCGAAAGCTGCCATGCTCCCCATCACCGCGAAGAAGAGGAACAACAAAGGACGAATAAGAGGGTGGGGAACTGGGCCTTGGCGGCGAGCAGGAGGAGTAAGCGTTTCAGCGCGAATCTCTGCGTCCGCGTTCCCCTGTTGGGTCAAGCGTCTGTTTGCGTGCGGAAGAGAAGGTACGGTCTCAAGTGGCGATTTCAAGGTATCACTCCAAACAGTCAGGCACTTTTGACTTGCGCTACGACGCTCCACCCGGCGGTTGCAGATCAGGGCTTCCGCAAAACTCGAGCCGGTCTAAGGTCATCGACGGGCCTGGTCCGGCGGTCGAACCGAACTGCGCCTTAAACTGATAGGGCAAGGCGAGGTCCAAATTCGAGGGGGACCTCTTTTCCAAGGATAACTTGTTTATATTGTGATAGTTGCGGGATAGGGCTGGAGATGATGTGGGGGCATATGCAAGACAGAACCTGTCTCGCTTTCGGAAAGCTGCCACAAATTGATGCAGGCTGAATAGGGGATAGTTTTAGGACATAATACCTAGTCAAGATAATTCCGGGGGGGAAGGACCGGCGCCCCACAGGTGATTGGCGATTGCAGCTATTCGAGGTTATCGAGTTCCGGCTTCACAATCTTGTCGAAGCACTCGGGGCAGATTCCGTGGCTAAATTGAGCCTCCGAGTGGTCACCCAGGTAACTTTCCAGCCGCTGCCAGTAATTGCGGTCGTTGCGGATTTTCTTGCAATAAGAACAGATGGGGACCAACCCTTGAAGTTGCTTGACGCGTGCCAAGGCGTCTTCCAGTTGTTGGACGCGCTCCGCCAGGCTACTCTGCAACTCGACGATGCGCCGGCCAACCTCCAGCCGTGCGTGCAGTTCTTCGCGGTCAAAAGGTTTCGTAATGTAGTCGTCGGCTCCCGCCTCCAACCCCTGAATGATATTCTGCCGGCCGCCAAGGCCGGTCAGCAGGATGATGTAGACGGTCGCTGTCTGGGGCTTCGAGCGGATGATTCGGCAAATTTCCGGGCCGTCTTTTTCCGGCATCACCCAATCCAGCAGAGCAATGTCCGGACGAGGGCCATTTTCCATGAGGCGCAAGGCATCAGCGCCGTCAGTGGCCACACAAACTTCATACTCCCAACTCTTCAAAGTCGATTCCAATAGGCAACGCGTCACCCCGTCGTCGTCTGCCACCAGCACCTTTACCTTTCTTCCCCCCCGGACATTGGCCTCCAGGTTCAGGTGGGCGCGGTAATCATTCGCATTCAAGACTCTCATAAGGACACTTCCTGGCCGCTCAGATTGGCCATGGCCGATTTGAGGCGTTGGATTTCTCTTTCCACGTCAGCAAAGATCGGGCCGACTGCGGAGAGGCTGCCGTCCCGTCCTAGAGCTTCCAACTTCCGAGTTGCCTCGAAAGCCGGGTGAGCAGCAAAATTGCCCACGGATCCCTTGAGTTTGTGCGCGGCGAGTTCGATGGCTTTGGCATCGGCCCCCGTGACGGCATCTCGAAGGTTTGTCAGCAACGTGGGAAGTTCATTCAGGAACAATACCACCATCTTTTTCAGCAGTGCGACGTCCCCTCCCACGCGCGCCAGAGCCGATGCGGTGTCGATCGATTCTCGTTCCCGGGGTCTTGGCGTTGATTCCATACCGGTGACGGCCGGAGGGCGACCGAGCTTTTCGATGGCGTCAACGAGATCTTCGGCTCGGATGGGTTTGGCAATGTAGCCGTCCATGCCGGCGGCAAGGCAGCGCTCGCGATCGCCTTCCATGGCATGAGCGGTCATAGCCACGATCGGCAGATGGGTTCCCGTTGCCGCTTCCATGTTCCGAATCCTCGCCGTAGCCTCGAACCCGTCGATTCCGGGCATTTGGATGTCCATTAAGATCAGGTCGAAGGTCTCAAATTCGAGTTGCTCCAGCGCCGCTTGTCCATTACCAACGATGACCACTTGGTGACCCTGCTTTTCCAACAAGCGCGAGGCCAGAAGCTGGTTCACCGCGTTATCCTCGGCGAGCAGAATGCGCAACGGCCTTCCCCCCTCCCTCAAAGGATGGGGCGGGACCAGCGCTGACTTTGCCTCGGAGCACTTCGAACCCGCCACCCGCAAAAGGGTGGCCCGCAATTCTGATTGACTGACGGGTTTGGCAATGAAGCCTTCAAGCCCCAACTCGCGGCAACGGGCCGCATCGCCGCGCTGTCCTGCCAAGGTCAGCATCACGATGGCAGTGCCCGAGAGTCGCGGATTCTTACGGATCTCCCTGGCTAACTGGAATCCGTCCATTCCCGGCATGCTGGAATCGCACAGGACCAGCGGAAACGGCTGATTTACTTCGGACGCCTGGGCGAGGGTTCGTAGCGCTTCCGCGCCGTCCTCTGCAAGTGTCGGACTCAATCCCCAGCCTTTAAGCAGACATCCGAGGATATGGCGATTCGTTTCGTTGTCATCCACCACCAGGGCCCGCAAACCTTGCAGTTGGGGCACCTGCACGGGTCGGAGATTCCCGGCAGCCCTGTAAATTCCGAATGGCGCAGTAAAGTGAAAAGTGCTGCCCAGGGCGGAGACACTCTCCACCCAGATGCGGCCACCCATCATCTGCACGAGTTGGCGGGAAATGGTCAATCCCAAGCCCGTGCCCCCAAAACGTCGGGTCGTCGAGCCATCCGCCTGCGTGAATGCCTCAAAGATACGGGCCTGCTTTTCAGGCGGAATTCCGATACCCGTGTCCTGCACGCTGAAGTGAAGGTTCGCGACCGCTCCACTTCCAGACTCCTTTTGGACAGTCAGGTTGATTTCGCCTCTATCAGTAAACTTCAGCGAGTTACCCAAAAGGTTAAGCAGAATCTGGCGTAGCCGGCTGGGATCGCCAATTACCGTCTCCGGCACGTCGGGCATGATGCGGCAATTCAATTCCAGGCCTTTCTGGTGGGCAGGCAGGGCCAACGTCTTCAGTGTCGGCTCGATGCTGGCACGCAGGTTGAAAGCAAAATTCTCCAGTTCGAACTTGCCAGCTTCGATCTTGGAGAAATCCAGGATGTCATTGATGATGGTGAGCAGTGAGCCAGCGGAGGCCCTGACCATTTCGGCATATTCATGCTGTTCAGCGTTCAAGGGTGTTTCCAGCAGGAGATCCGTCATGCCCAGGACACCATTCATGGGAGTGCGAATCTCGTGACTCATGTTCGCCAGAAACTCGCTTTTTGCACGGTTGGCGGCGTCGGCGCGCAAGGTTTCCTGTTCCGCTCGCGCCTTTGCGAGTTCTACATGGGCCTTTTCCCGCGCTAATTCTGCGGTGCGCACCGCGACAGCCACCTCCAGCGCCAGCTGAATCCGCTTTTGCCGTAGGTTCCTTTGGCGCAAGAACAGGAGGACGATCACGGGTGGCGTCAAACCCAGCAAGGCAAGGAACCACCACGTACGCCACCAGGGTGGCCGGATTTCGAAGGTGAAGACCCCCGGCAGCCTGCTCCACGGCCCCAACCCCTCGCGGGCTTGCACCTCCAGCCTGTAGTCATTGGGTGGCAATCCAGGGAACTGTAGCTCCTGCTGGGAGGTCTCCTGCCAGTCGCCAAAGAGCGGTTGCAGCCGATAGCGGAAGAGGACAGAGCTTTCGTGTGCGAAACTGAGCGCTGAGTAACGAGCCATCAGCGAATTGGAGGTATAGCTAGTCGAGATGGAACTGTTCTTTTCGACGCTTTTCTTCCCCAATGTCAGTTGGGTGAATACGACGTCGGGTGAGTGTTCTGGGCTGGGTCGGGGGCTGGGTGTGTAACGAGCCAAGCCGCCACTGGTGCCGATCCACACGGTACCGTCAGGCTCTGCCGCAAATCCTTGCAGGTCGCAGTCGTCCCAGATTAAGCCATCATCTTGATTGTATTGATCCCAACGGTCTCCCATGAAGACGCGCAAGCCTTGATCGGTCCCCGCCCAAAGATGGCCGCGGGCATCGAAGCCGAGGACGTAAGTCATTTCCCCCCGGAGCCCCAATTCGCTGCCGAAGTGCGTCATGGACAGGCGTTCACCCTCCACGCGGACGCGCGTCACGCTGCCGGAGTACCAATAACCAACCCAGAATTCGTTGGGTCGGGATGAGGCGACGGTCAGAACTACGTCGCTGCGCAGCCCGTCGGCAGTGGTAATCTGCCGCCAGCGGCCTCCCGAAAACCGGGAGACGCCTGCGTTCCCGCCGACCAGAATCTCTCCGTCGGGCCCCTCCGTTACGGCATAGCACCGAACCGCCGGAACTTCCTCCACGCGGTGGAAGCGCTTATCGGCAAGCTGCGCAACATAGAGACCGTTTTCCGTGGCTGCCCAGACTCGGTGCGACCGGTCGAGGGCCAAAGCGAAGGGTAGTAACCCGGCCAACCCGCGATTCTGGTTGAACCACTCGATACGCCCCGTGCGTGAGTCAATGCGGGCGGCGCCATTGCGCTCGGTGCCCATCCAGAGGCTTCCACCTGGTTCGAGTTGCAGGGCGTGGATTGGCATCCTCCCCACCCGAGAGTCCCTACGCCAGGCCCAGCGGTCTAGCTGCTTTCGCCCGACGAACAGGCCGTCCTCAGTCCCGGCGAGTACTGTGCCATTACTCAGAGGCAAGATCTGGTAGATAAGTTCACTCGTCAGACCGCTTTCGGAAGTAAACGCCTCCCACTCGCCGTAGCCTTTCCATCTTGCTAGTCCGTGACCGGCCAAGCCCAGCCAAATCGATCCCTCCCGGTCTCGCAGCACGGAATAGACCGGACCTCGCAGGCCCTCGCGGCCACCCACGATTCGGATGTGGTGCCCGTCGTTAATGGCTAGGCCTTCGATAGTGGGTACCAGCAAGCGGCCATCGCCATCCACTTCCATCTGGCACCCGCCGGCGGTTTGCGGAAACCCTGGACTGGTGGCATCAAAGCGCGTGCTTCCATGCCGCAGGACGGCGAAGTTGTGCTGGTTGTGCACCCACAAATCACCGCTGCCATCCCGGCGGATGCTCATCCAGTTTCCCTTTGGCAAGCCCTCTGCCTCGCCGAAGACGGTAAATTGCTCTCCAGTAACCCGGCAAAGACTCTGGCCGCAGCCGTACCACAAGGCCCCATTCTCCAGGAAAACTCCGTGTGCGCTAAGCCCCCCTGCGCCGGCGGGTGTGTTGAGCAAGCGAAGAGCTAGGCCGTCTCTTCCGTCGGAGGATGTTGCTTCGACAAGGCCACGTTCCGTAGCGATGAGGGTCCGCCCATCACCATCAAAGTGAATCCCGCTGTAGCCGTCAATACCGCTGGCACCTGGCAGCGACACTTTTTCAAATTGGTGCCCCTTTTGCCGGAAAAGACCCCCGCGGGACCCGGCGAGGATGCTTCCGTCCGGCGCCTCGCCGAGACTCAAAATTACCTCTTGCGGGAGACCCTC
>CAYTMD010000357.1:0-6835 GCA_964438685.1 uncultured Acidobacteriota bacterium | reverse complement strand
CGATTTACTTCTTTCGCCCCGCTGGGGCTCGTTGCGGGGGCGCTCTGTTGACCCACGGCTTACGCCATGGGCTACGATCTTACGCCGCTACGCGGCTCGTACGCTCGCGGTCTCAGGTTAACGCTTATGGGCCAACGGCCTGGGCTTACAGATTGTTTTCGGGCCGAGCCCTGAACGGGCGATCTACGCAGCCGCCGTCCGGGACCCCTCGGCTAAGAATGAATTGGGACACTGGAACGAAACTGCAGAGGGGGTTGGCGCGCCCCTTCAGGGCTTGTCGTATCACCTGACCATAAGACCCAGGCCGTTGGCCTGGGCTTTGTTAGTACGCCTTTGGGGGCTGAATCAGCGGCCCTCTGGGTCCGAATCATCGCCCTTTTGGGCTCAGTGAATTGCATGGGCCAGGGTATCTACCAAAAGGGTTCGGCAGGTTGTGGAACAGGAAATCCCCGCCGCCGCTTAAACATGGCGCCGACTATCCCGTGACCTTAAACCACCAGGGCGGCATGAAGCCGCCCCTAGGGTGTCACCTTCAGTATTCCTTGCAGCGGGATTTCCGCCGACGACTTCCCTACCATGATCTCGAAATCGCCCGGGACCACCCGCCATCGCATATCGATATCGAGCAACTGGAGGTCCTCCGGCGTAAGCTTTATGGCGACAGATTTCGTTTCACCCGGCTCCAACGCCACGCGCTCAAATCCTCGCAGCTGTTTGACGGGAGTTGAAACCGGGGCGTACTTCTCATGAATGTAGAGCTGGACGGTCTCCACGCCCGCGCGGCTGCCGGCGTTTTTCACGTCCACGGTCACGCGCGCGTCACCGCCCGGGCGGATTTCGGCAGGTTCAACATGCAGATTGCTATATTCAAAATTGGTATAGCTCAGCCCGTATCCAAACGGATAAAGCGGTGTGCCGGGCATGTCGGCGTACCCCTTGTGCCCCGTCCACCCTTCGCCAATCCAATAAGCCTTCGAGGGTTTGTAGTTGTAATACATGGGCAACTGTCCGGAATGCCGCGGCACGGAGATGGCCAGCCGGCCCGTGGGATTGTAATTCCCAAAGAGCACGTCGGCCACCGCCTCGCCTCCGCGCTCGCCCGGTTCCCAAGCCTCTACGAGGGCGGGCACGTGTTCGGAAGTCCAGCGAGTGGATAGCGGCCGGCCGTTAATCAGCACCACCACGGTGGGAGTTCCGGTGGCGTAAACCGCCTGAATCAGGTCCTCTTGCACTCCCGACAGGTCCAGGCTGGCCACATCGTGCCCTTCGCCGTCCGTGGGTTGGCCGTGGCTGTCCGACCCGTTGGTAATGTGCTGCCGTTCTCCCACCACCACAATGGCCACGTCCGCGCCCCTGGCGGCCTTCACGGCCTCGGCAAACCCGCTCTTGTCAGTGCCGGTAATTTCACAGCCGCGCACGTGGGTGACTTTGGTCTGGGGTGAAACGGCGGCCTTGACTCCCTCGATCACGGTGGTTACGTGTTGCAGGATCTTTTTCGGTGAATAGTCGCCCAGTTGGTCCATCACGTCATCCGCGTTGGGACCGATCACAGCCACGGATTTCAAATCCTTCCGCAGCGGCAACACGCTCTTTTCATTCTTCAGTAATACGATGCCTTCGCGGCCCGCCCGCAGAGCCAGATCCTGATGCGCTTGCGAGTGTACAACCTGAACGGCGTGGTCCACATTGACATAGGGATTTTCAAAAAGGCCCAGGCGGAATTTCTGCTCCAGAACACGGCGCAGGGCGCGATCCACCAGCGCCATGGGCACCCGCCCCTCTTGCACGCTCTCCACCAAAAGTCCCATATAGGCGGGCTCGTAGGTAATATCCAAATCGACTCCCGCCTTCAGGGACAGTATTCCGGCTTCCTTCTGGTTGGGAACGATGTGTTCGTAAACCAGACTGTCGAAGCCCATGCCTTCGCTCTCCACGACGCCTTTGAATCCAATTTCGTTGCGCAAGACATCGTTCATCCACTTTTCCGAGGCGTGCGCCGGAACATCTTCGATTTCCGGATAGCCCGCCATGACCCCCAGTCCACCGACCTTGGTAATAGCGCCAATCCATGGCGGCATGAAATTCTCGCGCAGGGAACGGTCCGACACTTCAATCGCTCCTCGCTCGAGACCGCTGGCGGGTTCACTTTGCGTGGGAAAATCCGTCAGCACGGCGATGACTTTGTCAGGGGCGGAGATGTCATAACCCTGCGTCCCGCGCACAATGTTCTCGCCGATGCGCATATAGAGGTAAGGGTCTTCGGTGTAAGCCTCCTCGTTCCGGCCCATGCGCGGATCGCGATCCACCTCCATGACCAGCGTGGAAAGCATGTGGATGCCCACGGCTCTCGCCTCCTCCCCCGCTGCCGCGTAAATGGCCTTCACCAGATCCATGTCGAACGAGCTGCCCACGGCCAAGCCCTCCGGGAATACCGTGTTCCCCGAGGACATCACACCATGCGTGCCTTCTTCATCTTCCATAAGTGGTATCTTCAGGCGCGTTTGCGTGAGCGCGATTCTCTGCAGCTCGTTGAAGAATTCCGCCTGTTGTCGTGTGCCTTCGGGGAGAGTCTCATTGGCAAGGGTGAAGAATCCGCAGCCCGGACCAATATCATGGGTATAAGTTCCGGCGGCAAATCTTTTGCACGCCTCCCGCTTCGAGGGAATGTCTTTTCCTAAATCTTCCACATAAACGCAAGGCAAATTGAGTTGGCCGATTTTTTCCTTGAGCGTCATCCGGCTCATCAAATCGCTGATGCGTTCTTCCACCGACCGTTTGGAATCGAGGTAAATCGGCGTGGAGTCTCCAATTTGTGCGAGGATCATCGAAATTGATGCCAGCGCCGCGCCGACTGCCACGGCCGACCACCCAAAGAATCTCTTTCCCTTCATCCTCCACCTCCCGGAAAATCAGTTCATTTGAAGCCGCGTAGCGGCAGGTTTATGCTGCCAATTTGCAACCGCGAGCTGGGCGAGCTATCACGCAACGTAGCGCGGGCAGCCTCCCCCATTCCATCGGGTCTCGCCCGCTGTGGAGGGAGAGAGACGCTCTCGAGCTTTTGGAGTGCGGCGACTCGCCGCACCTTCCCTTGCCGAAAATCGCCGCTACGAACGACAAACCGCAAGGTCAACCAAACCTGAACTCACCCTCGTCGACTTTACCTTGGCAAGTTGAGTTCACCGCTGATGGTTAGTTTCGCGCTGACGCCTCCCGCCGTATCTCCCGGCTGAGCGCCTCCTACATAGAGTGTGTATTCACCGGGCATTACCTTGTGCTCACCCGCCTCGCTGACCATGCTCAGGTCGCGCGCCTTCAGCGTGTAGGTTACGTGCCGGGTTTCTCCCGGGGCAATCCGCTGCCGATCAAATCCCCGCAGAGCACGGACCGGCGCTCCGGGAATTTGGGGAAATTCCAGGTAGAGCTCCGCCACTTCATCACCGGCAATTTTGGAAGTGTTCCGAACGTCAACCGTAACCGTAAGGTCCTCGCCTGCATTGATCTGCGGCGATGAGAGTTTCAGATTGCCGTACTCGAAATTCGAATAGCTCAGGCCGTAACCGAAACCATAAAGCGGCTTCCCCTGGAAGTATCGATACGTACGATTCTGCATGTTGTAATCGTCGAAGGGGGGCAGTTGGTCAAGCGATGCATAGAAAGTAAGTGGCAGACGGCCACCCGGATTGTTGGCGCCCGCCAGTGTTTCGGCGATCGCCGTGCCACCCTCTTCGCCCGGATACCACGCTTCCAGAATTGCCGCCGCTTGTTCCTGGGCCCAGTTCACGGCCAGAGCACTGCCATTCATCAGCACCACTACCAGCGGCTTCCCCGTGCCGGCCAGCGCTTCCAGCAAATCCTGCTCCGCCTGCGGCAATCCAATGTCGGTCCGGTCACCACCCTCGAAGCCCGGCACGTGGATGGCCATCTCCTCACCTTCGAGATGCGGTGAAAGTCCCACGAAGGCCACCACCACGTCTGCCTGCTTTGCGATGTTCACCGCTTCCTCGCGCAGAACGTCCGTCGGCGGCTGCCACTCCAGGGTGATTCCCGCTCCCCACAGCACGGATTGATGCACATACTCAAGGCGGAAAGTGTGGGGCTGCTGGTCTGTGAAATGAACTTGGAAGGTCGTGGTCGCACCTTGTTTTACGTAGTCGCCCGTTACGGCATCAAGCACCGATTTGCCGTCCAGGTAAACACGTAAGGTTTCCCTATCCTCACACGGCCAGCAGTCTGCTTTGCCGATGCTGAAGGTGTAATCCCCGGGTCCGGGCGGAGTCAGCGTGCCATTCCAGCGAACACTGAAAGCTTCCCTGCTGATTCCCAGCGCGGGCGCGGCGGCGTTCCAGTCAAACTGTATGCGTGGGTCGATGCGAGTCAACGCCGGCCTTCCGGAGAAGGTGGTGTTGGAGAAATACTCAGCCTGCAATCCATCCCCGCCTGCCGCTTCCGAGCTATGGAAAACGCTTGAGGGCACGGGAAGAGCTAACGAAGCCACATAGGGAGAGCCCTGCGCAGAGAGGACTTTGGCCTTGCCGCCAAACACCTTGCGTATGCCGTCCAGCGGATAAACGGGGTGAGACGGAACGCCATTATAGTTGCCCTCCAGCGCCACCAGGGACTCGGCATTGGGGCCGATTACAGCGATGGTCTTGACGTTTGATTTGAAGGGAAGGATGTCATTCTGATTTTTCAAAAGCACTATTGACTCACGCGCCGCCTTCAAAGCCAGGGCGCGGTGCTGTGGTGAATCGTTTTCAGAAAAAGGAATTCGATTAAAGGCGACGGCGCTTGGGGGATCGAACATTCCCAGGCGAATCCGGGCAGTAAAGAGGCGCTTCAAGTCGGCGTCAATTTCACTCTCGGTGATCAAGCCCTCTTGCACGGCCTTGACCAGCGCGACATATTCATGACCACAGGTGGTGTCCGTCCCGGCCAGTACTGCCAGCGCCGAGCCATGCTCGTTGTCGGGTGTAAAGTGGTGGCCGCCGGTAATGTTTCCCACGGCGCCACAATCGGAAGTCACGTAGCCCTGGAACTTCCAGGCCTCACGCAGCGTGGTTTGCAGCAGGAATTTATTGGTGCATGCCGGCACCCCGTCGATCGAGTTATACGCGCACATCACCGAGTCCGCATGACCCTCCACCACGGTGGCGCGGAAGGCAGGCAAGTAGGTATCCTCAAGGTCGTGGGGCAACACGTTTACGTTGAACTCGTGTCGCTGCGGATCAGGCCCACTGTGTACCGCGTAGTGCTTGGGAGTGGCCACCGCCTTCAGGTATTTGGGATCGTCTCCCTGCATGCCCGTAACGAACACCACACCCAGCTTTCCCGTAAGAAAAGGATCTTCGCCATAGGTTTCCTGCCCGCGCCCCCAGCGGGGATCACGAAAGATGTTGATGTTGGGCGACCAGAAATCCAGCCCGAAAAAGATACTGTGGTTCCCTTCCCGCTGGGCTTGGTTGTACTTCGCGCGCCCTTCGGTGGCAATCGTCTCGCCCTCCTGGTGGACCATCGTCTGGTCCCAGGTGGCGGCCATTCCAATGGCCTGCGGAAACACGGTGGCGTACCCTGACCGTGACACGCCGTGCAGTGCTTCACTCCACCAGTTGTAGGAAGGAATCCCGAGCCGGGTAATTTCCGGGGCCGTGTATTGCATCTGCTGGACCTTCTCATCCAGGCTCAGGCGCGAGACTAGGTCATCAACGCGCTTCTCGATGGGCAGTGACGGGTCCCGAAATGCTGGCAGCGTTTTCTCCGGTTTACTCTGCGCGAGACTTGCCGGAGCCTGCCCGCAAGACAATGCGATGGCAAAGAGCATGACCATGATTAACGAATTGACCAAATGTTTTTCCGGTTTGTTCATATGATTTACCCCTTATGCGTTAGCCCCACCACGGGAAAGGCAGCCATGGTATCATTTCCAAACCATTCTGCGGTACAAGATAGATGTTCGCGGGAAGGGCTTTCCCGCATAGTGGTTCCCCATCATTCCGCATCGGAGGCTTGGCTTTGACAACCGAAAAACTAATCCGGGCACGCATACCCGTCAAGTTGGTTTTGGGCCTTCTAGGCTTTTTGCTGACATTACCCGCCACCGGCGCAGGCCTTCCCGTGAAGAGCACCTCGGATCAACCACCCCGCAAAGTCATTGTCGGCACCGTCATGCAGCCGTTTTGGGGCGAATATCCCGGGCTGGAAAAGCGCACGGAGCAACTGACAACGCTGGTCGATCGCTTACAAGCGGAGTCAGAGAAGAAGTATAGCCGCGGCCTGGACCTGGCGGTGCTGCCGGAAACCTCGCTAACCGGTGAAGCCGGTCCCGTGGAACGAATGGCGGACTGGTCATATCCCTTGGAAGGCGCGGTGAAGGACGCCTTTGCTCGGGAGGCGCGCAAATGCCATTGCTACGTTGTGGTACCGACCTACCTGCGGGAAGATCGACCCACAAAGCGATGTTCCAATGCTGCCATTCTCTTTGGCCGCGATGGCGAAGTAGTGGGCATCTACCACAAGGTGCACCTCGTGGTCGATACCAGCACCGGCTCCATGGAACATGGGTCCACCCCGGGCAAGGAAGAACCTGTCTTCCAGTGCGATTTCGGCAAGCTGGGGATACAGATCTGCTACGACATGGATTTTGATGACGGCTGGAGCACGCTGGCCCGCAAGGGCGCTGAACTGGTCGCCTGGCCAACCCAATCACCGCAAACTTCCCAACCTGCCGCGCGCGCCAAGCGGGGCCACTATTACATCGTCTCCAGCACCTGGCGGAACAATGCTTCCATTTTCGAACCGACCGGCAAAATCGTCTCCCAGATAAAATGGCCCGCCGCCG
>CAYTMD010000356.1:0-6852 GCA_964438685.1 uncultured Acidobacteriota bacterium | reverse complement strand
TATCGGCTACCAACGACCCGGCAAGTTACTCCGTGACCGGCCAGTTGCCATTCGTCCTTCTGGTGGCTGCGATTTTGGCCCTGCCTCTATCGCTGTTTCTACTCTGGCTGTACCGCCGGGCAGTGTTGCGCTCAATGCGGGGCCGTTCGGGGACCGCCGTTCCTTCCACGCCCTCCGTGCAAGCATCATCGCCGCCATCTTCCCGCATCGAATTGTCATTTGACGGGGCATCTGCCTGCCCCACTCTGGTTCCTTATGGCGAAGCACTTCTTCGCCAAGCCAGTCGTGGGCCATGGCAGGCTGCCGCAATCTATTGTGCGGCGGGAGGGTTCTATGCATTTGTGATGAGTCTGGTTTGGCTTGTCGCGACCCGGAGTTCTTTCCATCCGGTTAGGTTTCTCTGGTTGTTCTGGACGTACGCCTGGCCGGTGGTGCTTACTGCCAATCTCGTGGCTGGGTCAACCAAACGCAAAAAAGCCTACGTGGCGTCGGGATACTTCGCTGTGCTGGGCGTCCTGGCGGCAATCGCTTTGGAGTTGAGTCCAAAGCTCACGCTTTGGCAGCTCATCATTGCCCACTGGCTGGTGATGAATGGCCCGCCCACCGTTCTTCTTTTGGCTTTTCTTGTCCGCAGGATCAGGGCCGTCGGACCTTTGGTGATCACCTTCATGGTAGTCGGGGTTATGGGATCGGTGGTTGGACTGAGCATTGCCGGTCGGAGTGACCGCATCCTCCGTTACCTGGCCGGAGTCTGCGTCCGCATGGGCTTCTCCGGCAAGACCATGTTCTGGTTGCTCATTTTAATTGGTTTCATCATCTTCGGGGTCGTGGGGTGGGCGGTGCTTCAAGGGGTGCGGAGGCTTTATGAACGAAAGCTGATTAGCGACCAGTCGCTGACATGCGATTCCATCTGGCTTTTGTTCAGCATCGTCCAAACGATCGATCTCGTCTTCGAAGGGTGGTGGTGGATATTCACCGGGCTCGCGGGCTTCATCATCTATAAGGCGGTGGTAAAAATCGGGTTCTCCTGGCTGCACCGAGGCCAGACGGCGTATCAGGCTCCCAAGCTCCTTCTGCTGCGCGTCTTCTCATTGGGAAAGCGCAGCGGGCACCTGTTTAACGCTCTCGGCAAGCACTGGTTGCGTACGGGGAGCGTGCGAATGATCGCCGGCCCCGACCTGGCGACAAGCACGGTAGAACCTCACGAGTTCCTGGACTTCCTTAGCGGTAAACTGTCGCGAAGGTTCATCGATGGGCCCGAAGCCCTTGATCTTCGTCTCCGGGAAATGGACACGCGCCCTGACTGGGACGGACGCTTCCGCGTCACCGACTTCTTCTGCCACGACGACACCTGGAAGATGGTCCTGGCAAGACTCATCGGGGAGAGCGATGCGGTCCTCATGGACCTGCGCGGGTTCAGTCAGCGGAATGCCGGATGTAGCCACGAGATCGAGGAGCTTCTCAATATTGCGCCACTTGGACGCGTGGTTTTTGTGGTTGATAGCACCACGGATGTGGCATTTCTCGATGGAGTGGCCAAGGCGGGCTGGAGCAGATTACCAATGGATTCCCCTAACCGCGAGCGCGAGTCGAGCCAGTTGAGATTGTTCCGTTTCACCGGCTCCCACTCAGCAGAGTTGGCACAACTCCTGCGCTGGGTCTGCGCGGCGGCCGGAGAGACGTCAGCCGTCTGACTTTTGATCATTCATTCTTTTGCTTGGTAGCTTCTTCCTGGCCGGCCGCCCACTTCGCATGCTCCTGGGAGACCAAGGATTCAATTCTTTCGGCCAGAAGCACGTGTGCTGCAGGGGCCGCAGTATAGGGACCTGCGTTCGCCAGGTATAGATACTTCTCGTGCTTCAAGGTCTCGCAGGTGGACCGATAAGTAATCCAATTGTGGTGGTATTGGTTGAGTTGCAGAATCCCTTCCAGCATCGCAATCAAAACCCCGAGGCTTCCCGTAATCACTGCCGGCAAATGGAAACCCGCGAATAAGGGCACCAGTGCGGCTGCCGCAATCTCAATAATCTTCATCCACTTGTAAACTTGCTGGCTGTAATTGCTCTTGCGATCGTACCAGTTGATCTGATCTTCCAGCCGTTCCAGGGTGGGGTCTGCTTCGGTCATCGTCGCACCTCTCGTCACGCTTGCACGATTCTAGCTCAAGCGGCGGATTCATTCACCTATTCTGAGGCAAGTATATTGCAGCGGTGCAATGCCTGCGCCAGGTAAAAACATATTGCATGGAATCGCTTGTCGGGTATATCCTGCGGTCCGGTTTAGGGCCAAAAGGTAAATCTCAACACATACCATAGCGACGCGACATTGCGGACGCCGTCTACCTCTCACCCATACTTGAGTAGTACGGCATTCCCGCCGACCGCTCGCCATTTCAAAATGGAGGGTTGCCAACATGCCACAAATCCAGGGACCTCTTAAGCTCACTCCAACACTGCAACAGCTTCAAACAGGTGTCCTCAAGGTTTTTACGGCGAAGACACCCCAACTTGACCCCACGAAGATTGTGCCCATGTATAGCAAAGGGGTGCTGGCAAATGAGAAGCTGCTCAATGACCCCGTTCTGGCAGGTTTCAGCCAACAAGTAACTTCGCAGCTCAACAACGCCAAGACGCTGATGAATCGATTGGGTTACACAGACGTCACCAAAGCGCCGGCTATCAGCGTGAATCTTGCCTCACTCAAAGTGGTGCCGGGACAACTGAAAATGCCGGGCAACATCATTCTGCGGCCGCCTATTTTGGTTGCCCCAATCCTGGAGACTTCGGCAGTCCTAGCTAAGTCTGCGGCTGTCGTGGCCAAGCCAATCGTTTCAAAGCCAGCGGCGCCTCAGGCGCCTGCCGCTCCATCGCCCGCCGCCCCAGCCGGAGGTTCCCCCGGCTTTTCGCCAATTTCGTGGCTGGTAAACGAGTCGGTCATCATTGCCTCAAGCCTCGATTTGACCCACACCAATCTCATCATCGATCCCTCGGTGAACAATCTGACAATCATTGTCGAAACGCTGACATGCGGCGCGGGGGCCCAAATCACTTACGACGACTCCACCGTCTGGCATCCCTCCCCTCTACCCCAAACGACGGCACAACCCGGCAACAGTTACAACCAGAGCAACCATCCCGATGGGCAGGACAATGGTCCGAGCGGCGGAAATGGCACCAGTGGTCAACCTGGCAGCCCCCAAACCATCGCGCCTCCTGGCGCGCCAAGTATCAACATTTATGCGCTGAATATTACCGGCATGCCCGCGGTCAACGTGCAAGGATTGAAGGGCGCGCCGGGCAATCCGGGCCAGAATGGCGGGAATGGCGGAAACGGCGCCAAGGGCATTAACGGGACTGACGTTGCGGTTTTTGGCGTCGGGGCCTGTGTTAAAACTCCAGGCAACGGTGGCAGCGGTGGCCATGGTGGAAACGGTGGAAACGGCGGCAATGGTGGGCAGGGCGGTGCGGGTGGATCCTTTTTTATTGCCACCACTCAGACAAATTGGCAATCGCTGCTCAACCAGTCGTGGCAGATTGCCAATACCGGTGGTCCGGGTGGTGATCCCGGCCTGCCCGGAGGTGCCGGAACTGGTGGCGCGGGCGGTTATCCCGGCGACCCGTCTCCCGGCGGAGCCTGCAGCCACGCCTCGGGCGGCGCCAATGGGGCACCTGGAGTCAGGGGGAATCCTGGCGTTGCCGGACCCGCAGGCACCGGCGGCGTCATTACGCCGACAATCATCACTCAGGCCGAATGGGAGGAAGAACTCACGTTGCCCTGGCTGCAAACCATCAACCCCAGCCAAGGCCCTCCCGGCACGGCCGTAACAGCCGTGGGTCTGAATGTTGATGCCGGGGACACTGTGCTGGTGAACGGACAAAACGTGGCTGCCACTTCTCCATCCACGGGCCAACTGCACTTCACCTTGCCGATGCCGCTGGCCGGCGGCACCGCCACCATAGCCATTCGCCGCGCGAGCGACGGAGCGGCAAGCAACTCGATGAATTTCAGCGTGCAGCCTCTTATCCTTAACAGTTCGGCGACCGGAGGTTACACTCCGGGTGAAACCATCACGCTAAACGGGGCGGCGTTCCTCAATAACGCCAGCGTCCACTTCACCCCCTCCGGGCAAGCCGAACAGGTGATTGTTGCGCAATCGATCGCGGCCAATGGCAGCTCCCTCCAATTCACTGTGTCACCCACCACCGCCGCCACCTCGCAAGGTCAAGGGACCGCAACGGTCATGGTCGTTAATCCCGATGGATCCAAAAGCAACTCGCTGCAGATCACGCGGCTTTCGTTTGTGACGAATGGTTTCCTGCCCGACCCCAACGGTTTCGCCTTTCATAATTTCGCGCCTGGCACGCCTGATTGGGGCACGTTCACAAATGATTTCGGCAGCGTGGAGGTCCCCGCCAGCGCGCTGACCATGCCGGTTCTGACAGGCGCGTATTTCGGTGCATACGAGTACTTTCTGGCCTCGGCCTGCACCGGCCTTTGCACCGGATTCTCAACGGCGGCAATGAAGCGTTTCCTGGCTGGTGAGACGCGCACCGTGGATGAAGCGGCGGCGACAACGCCGGCCCTGACCCGCGAATTCACCGTCAATATGGGCCGGTTGTTGAGCGGGCAGCTTTTGAGCACGTTCCTGAGCCAGTGCCTGAACGGATTACCTCAGGCCCAAACCACGCTCGAGCAAATCGAACAAGTCTTTACCAATGGTCCCACGCGGGACAACATGCCGATCATCTTCTTCATCCCGGCCGGCTTGCCCGTGTCCAGCGAGTGGTTCAACAATCTCAATGCCAGCCACTGCCTTGTCCCCTACAAGCTTACCCGGCCACCAGGCTGGACGAGCGGATACAACGGCGTGCAACTCTATCTCTATGACTGCAATAACCCGCGCGACAACAACTGCTTTCTGACATTTCAACAACGTGGCACCTCGCTGGCCTTCAGCTACAACGCCGATGCCACCGTCTCCAGCGACAACGGCTGGACCCTCGGCATCCTGACGATGGACCAGGCGCTCTACAATGGGGTCGATCTGCCGTGGGTATACGGAGCCGAGGCCGCGCTGGAATTTGTCGTGGATGTCATCCTCAGTCCCGCAACCCTGGCGGTGAGCAACCTGGCGGGCCAGACCACCGGCACGCGCGGCAACACCATCGTGGCCGAGGTGCCGGGGGCCATCCCGTCGCTCCAGCGCATGCACAATCTGGTGATGATACCCCGGCAAATGGCACTCCAGCGGACAATCCTGGGCACGGGCGCGGGCACTTACACTTACGCCAGCATCGCCCCGCCGGACCCCACCGCCTCTGCGAATGCTTTCAACGGCCTGCTTCCGGCGGGTGGGCAATCAGCGCGTATCGTTGCCGGCGCGCGTGGCCTGACGCTGCAAAACGTATCCTGTACTGCAACCACGCGCGACGTGGTGCTGCTGGGACCGAACAATTACTCAATCCAGGTCAGCACCAATGAGACCGGCAAGACCTTTGATGCGTTGTTAACTCACAAGTACGATGTGCAAACAGGTGCTGCCCCCAATATCCAGACCACCTCGCATATTCAACTGGTCGCTCTCACGGGGTTGGGTGTAGCGCCGGGAGAGCAACTTCTGCTATGGAGCGATGCCATCCTTGGCCAGGTCGGCGTTTCGAACACGGGCGCGGCCAAGACTTTCAAGGTTGCGGTTTCCATGGTGGATCCCGCCACCGGGAAAGTTACGGCCACCCAGACGGTGGCCGGTTCAGTGGCCGCCAATGCTGACTTCGCGGTGGCTGTTGCCAATTGGAATCAACTTAGCAGTGCTCCCAGCACGAAACAAGGCGCTCTTCGGGCGCTTCTGCCTTCGAATTTTCAGATGCCGACCGTGCAATAGGCGGCATCCCAACCGTGGGCGCCGGCTCATCCTAAGGTTGCGCCGGCGCCCTGCTCGATTTTCAGACGTCGTCCGGACATTCTGGGGAATCGTCAGGACGGGTCGTGAAAAGTCGCGACTAACTCATCGTGAGGTGTTGTTATGCCTTTTCCCGCTGGTGCTATTCCCGGTATCGATGTTTCCCACTACCAATCCCATGTGGATTGGTCCACTGTGGCCGAGGGTGGTGTACGATTTGCGTTTGCCAAAGCCAGCGAAGGGGCGCTGGTCCCCGATCAATACTTCGTGGACAACTGGTCCGGGATGAAGGCGGCAGGAATGTTGAGGGGCGCGTATCACTTCTTCCACCCCAATGCGGATCCACAAGCACAAGCCGCCAACTTCCTTCAGCGCCTGGTTGCGGCTAATGGCGGCAGTGCCTTGCTTGCGCCCGGCGATCTGCCGGCTGCCCTCGATATTGAAGTGACCGATGGCGCGTCCACCGCTGCTTTGCTCGCGGGCGTTAGCTCCTGGCTGGCGGCTGTTCAAACCGCAACCGGCAAGCGCCCCATCATCTATACCTATCCTAGCTTTTGGAAGAGCACACTGGGTAATCCTGCAACCCTGTCAGATTATCCTCTATGGATTGCGCACCTCAACGTAGCGTCGCCGACAGTGCCGGGGGGCTGGCAGAAATGGCACATTTGGCAATGTGACAAACAACTGAAGCCTGGAGTGCCAGCCCCCGTCACTGACGTGAATGCTTTCAATGGAACCATTGACGATCTGCAAGACCTGGCGGGGTAGCCGCGGGCTTTACAGGCTGCGGAATAATGTGCTGGTGCTGTGCAGATCAGCACCACTCCGGTTCAGAACACCCCGGTTCAGCACCACCCCGTCGCTCGGCGCGCCACCCCTCCTCATCTGAGGAGGGGAGCCGTTAAAAACTCCCCTCCTGATTCAGGAGGGGTGTCCGTCAGCCGACGGACGGG
>CAYTMD010000355.1:0-6876 GCA_964438685.1 uncultured Acidobacteriota bacterium | reverse complement strand
GGTAACTTCTGCTTACGCGGTGGATGTCGTCATCGAGATGCACAATGCGGACGCGTTTCGTGATGAAGTGGACGCATACCCTGCTATCACCGTTATCCGCCACCAAAGGCAAAGGTCGGCTATTGTTGCCAGCGCCGGCCCGGAAGTGGAAAAGGTTCCAGCGCAGACACTTTCGGCAGTGCTGGAGGCGGCTAAGCACGGAAAGTCAGGGGTCGTTACTGAGGGCCTGCGAGTTGCCCGCGCCGAAACGTGGTTTCAAGGCTCTGCACCGTGGCCTTGTCATTCGCCGGAGCAGCTTGCTCTTCTGCGCCAACTGGAAGAACGCTTCCCGGCACTGGAAACCAATGCCAAGGTGGGCATTGGTGTTGCGACTGGCAACGACGACGTATTCATCACTAAAGACGTGCACCTAGTCGAACCGTCCCGGCTATTGAAGATAGCGCTTGCCAGGGATATCGTCGGCGGAAGAGTGGAGTGGTCGGGACATTATCTGGTCGATCCCTGGAACACCTACGGGCTGGTCATTTTGGACAAATATCCCCGGCTACGTGCGTATTTCGACAAGCATGCGGTCGCCCTCAAGAGGCGCCACACTGCCGAAAAGAATCTCCGCGGGTGGTACAAGACCATAGACCGCGTGGCGCACACCCTGACAGCAAAACCGAAGCTCTACATCGCCGACATCAAGAACGTGCTCGATCCGGTGCTCGACAATGGCGAAACATACCCGCACCACAATCTGTATTTTATTCAGTCGGATAAATGGGACCTCGAGGTGCTCGGCGGACTACTGATGTCAGCCGTAGGCCAGTTCTTTGTTGAGTCTTACGGTGTGCGCATCCGTGGCGGCTATCTGCGCTTCCAGGCACAGTATCTGCGGCGGATTCGCGTTCCGGCTCCTGAGTCAATAGCGAAGGTCCATTCTAAGGAATTGGTAAACGCGTTTCGATCGCGCGACCGGGAGCACGCGACACAAATCGCTCTTGAGATATACGGTATCGACGAACGGAAGATGGAGATCGCGCTTGGACACTGAGAAAAGATTGCAGCGAGCCGTTCAGAGTTATTGGGACGCAAGAGCCGAGAACAAAGAGAAACAAGTGAATTCCGGCAGGATCGACGCGGGCACACGTGGAGAGGTGACCGGCGGCACCCAGATGGGGGCACTCGAGGCATTAGTCGCGGATATCCTGTGCGACGCAGGACTAAAGCGACTCGATATCCGTACCCGCACCGCACTGGAGCTGCCTGGGTATTTCCGAGCCACGAAGAAATGGGACCTGATCGTCGTATCCGAAGGCCAGTTACTACTGGCGATGGAGTTCAAATCCCAGGCGGGCAAGTCCATTGGTAACAATCTGAACAATCGGTCGGAAGAGGCGGTAGGGAGCGCCAAAGACATCTGGATTGCCTATCGCGAAGGCCGTTTTGGAAAGGCCCCTGCCCCATTCCTCGGCTATCTCTTCCTGCTCGAAGATCGCAGCAATGTGAAGACACCGGTTGCGAACAAGGAGCCATACTTTCCCGTCGATCCAATGTTTCGCGGAGAGGCGAAGAATACCCGCAAGGGCACGGAAAAGCATCAGGGTGTATCGTACAGCAAACGGTACGAATTGCTCTGCCGCCGTTTGGTGCTAGAGCGATTGTACAATTCGGCATGTTTCGTAATGGCCACAAACGCAAAGCATACGAAGATCACCCAGCCCGCCGACGATCTGACGTTTCAACGGTTCGTTGCCGCCCTGCAAGGTCATGCTCTTACTTTCCTGGGAAGCCAGAAGAAATAGCGAGTAGCCAGGGTCTGCTTTTGGCCGATGATGCGCTCTTTTCAGGGTTGCGAACGTGCGCCAATCGACTCCACCGCAATGGGGCAAGGAATCTCATTCTATTCGTTCCCAACGACAATCGGGCGCGAAGGCAAAAGGGTGCTTCGCGAAGCGCCCCTACGCTGGAATCCTCAATCCTGCGCGGCCGGGACCACGGGAAGGACTTTATGCTGTGCTATGGAGTTGACGGGGAAGGTCGGCAAAATTAGAGTTAGTACGGAAACCCAGGGAGTGCATCAACTATGACTGGAATCCAGTTCGTAACCGATGAGAACGGCCGCAAGGTGCCCGTTCAGGTCAACCTGAAAGGATATGGCGCGGTGTTGGAGGATTTCTGGGATGGGCTGATTTCCGAATCGCGCCGCAACGAAAAGGGGATACCGCTGGAAAAGATCAAGGCGGACCTGGTAAAACGCGGGCGGCTGCGTGAGTAATTATTCCGTTGAGCTTAAGCCTCTGGCACGGAAGGAATTGGAAGCGCTGCCGGACCATGTGCTGGCACGTGTCATCCAGAAAATGGACTCCCTGCGCAATGCACCACGGCCCGCAGGATGCAAAAAGCTCAAAGGCTACAAAGATCAGTGGCGCGGTACCTGGCGGGTGGTATACATCATCGACGACTCGGCGAAGCTCGTCAGCATCACGCGCATTGCGCATCGGCGCGAGGTATACGGACGATAACTATCCGGTAGTGCGCAGGGCGGAAACCTTCTCCGCTACTGCCGTGGCCACGAACTGGTTGATGCCCGTCCCGTCCTCGCGGTTCAATAGCTCTACGTTTTCCCTGCTCGTTCCCGTCCACAATCAGGCGCGAAGGCGAAAGGGCGCTTCGCGAAGCGCCCCCACACTGGAATCCTCAATCCTGCGCGCACTTGGCCACCACATTGACCTTCAGCCGGAGGACAAGGCCTCGAGTGCACGATGGCGGGGTAAACCCGCCGCTACGTGCGCCATCGCGCGGCGGAAGCCCACGATCCCGGCAGGAACCGGGAAATCCACCACTGCGACAATGTGTCTCTTGACTACATTAGGCTATGATGTATACTATTAATGTAGCTAGGAGGAGGGCCGCCATGTCCCTGCTTAAACGCCGCATCATGACTCCGGCGCGTGTGGCCGCCAGCCGCCGCAACGCCCTGAAATCAACCGGTCCGCGCACGCCGCGGGGCAAGGCCCAGTCACTCATGAACCTCCTGTGGGGCAGGGGGAGTTTGTCCGCTTATCAGAACCTCTGGCGGGCACTGGTGGAAGCTCCGCCCGGCGGGGTGGATGAGGCAGTCCGCGCCGTGCTGACCCCGGAACAGTATGCACACCCTAAGTTTGCCGAACTCGTGGACATTTTTCGCCAGGCGGACAGGGAAGTTGCCGCTTCAGCATTAAGACCGGACCGACGAGCGGCCATGGGCGCAAGAGAAGCCTCCGTTTCCCCGAGCGAAGCCTAGAACCTGCTGAAAACAAAGGCTAGCCAAGAATCCAAAAATTGTAAAGCTGACAACTTACTGAAAACACATACACTTAGCAAAATTCCCTTAATATCTATGAAAATAAAGATAGTTACTGGCAAGCTTTGCCTTTATTTCGGTGCCGTCGCAATCACGTCCGGAGTCGTATTCCCAGATTCAGGCCCTTGTTGGAAGGTAATTCCTCCGAATACCGAAAGTTGCTTGCGATTGGCGCATCACCCTTACTACTGCACCAGCGGGCGAGACATACAGCAACCCGAGACATTAGGTTCCAGGTGCGAGGGATCTGCAAAACCGTAATTCCTGACACCTGATACCTGGCACCTGCGTTGTGCCTCAGCGCCTCCGCGGTGAATTGGATTTCATGCGAATGCAAACTCTCTGTCATTGGCAAAACGCGACAAACGGCCAGCGGGTCTGGTAGACTTCCGGCTTCACCTTTTATGGAGGAAACACGTTGGCAAAAAAAGCCATTTTCTATTCGCTGGTCGTCCTGATCGTTCTTGGTTGGAGTTCGTCGCTGCGCCCGGAGGCGAACCCCGGTTTTCCCAACCGCCCCAAGCTTGTGGTGGTGCTGGTGATTGACCAGTTCCGCTACGACTACCTGATGCGCTTCCGGCCGTATTTCGGCAAAGGCGGCTTCAACCGTCTGCTGGATGGCGGCGCGGTCTTTACCGATTGCCGGTACGATTATGCCACCACGATGACCGGGCCCGGCCACGCGACGCTGCTGACGGGAACCTATCCCGACATCCACGGGATCATTGAGAACAGATGGTACGACCGCGAGCAGAAGCGCGAGGTCTACTGCGTGGAAGATCCGAACACGCGCACGGTGGCAAGTCGTGATAAGGCCAGCCCCTCGCCCGGGTTTTCACCCCACAACCTCACGGCTTCCACGCTGGGCGATGAACTGCGCATGGCAACGGATTTTCGCGCCAAATCGATATCGATAGCCGTGAAAGACCGCGCTTCGGTATTGATGGGTGGGCACACGCCCTCCGCCGCGTATTGGTACGACGTGGGGTCGGGACGATTTGTGACCAGCACCTACTACGCGCCCACGCTTCCGGCCTGGGTGGACGACTTCAACCAGAAGTCACCCCTAAACCAGTTCTGTGGTCAAAAATGGCAGGCGCTGGCAGAGACTCCCGGCGCGAATGGCAAAGTGCTGTCGGAATTCGAATCCTCCCCCGGGGAGTCGTGCCCCGATGCAAAGTTTCTAAGCTGGCTTGAATTTACACCTTTCATGGACGAGGTCGAACTGGCCTTTGCCAGCCAGACTATCCGCAGCGAGCGGTTGGGCCAAGGCACAGCAACTGACATATTGACCCTTTCCCTGAGCGTGAACGACTATATTGGCCACAGGTATAGCCCCTATAGTGAGGAAGTGGCTGACACCACCATCAGGACGGACCGCTATCTGGCAAAGTTCTTCGGCGACTTGGACAAACAGGTGGGGCTGGATAACGTTTGGATCGCTCTGTCCGCGGACCATGGCGCGGCACCCTCCCCGGCTTTCGTTCAACAGCACAGACTGGGGATGGGAATGGCCAAACTGGCAGTCATTCGGGGCGTCGCGGAGAGAGCTTTGACCCAGGCGTTCGGACAGGGTCCGTGGATTGACGACCTGGACGAAACTTATATTTTCTTGAACCGGGAGACATTGGAGAAGCGGAACATTCCCGAGGCAAAGGCTGAGGAAGTCGCCGCCCAAGCCGCAGCTTTACAACCTGAAGTGGCCGCGGCGTTCACCCGAACGCAGTTTCTCACCGGGACATTGCCCAATACTGCGATCGCCCGAAAGGCCGCCAACAGCTTTAACTCAAGAATCAGTGGCGACGTCTTTCTGGTCTTGATGCCCTTCGCGGTTCCGTCATCAACTGAGACGGGCACCACGCATGGAACCCCTTGGAACTATGACGCCCAAGTGCCGCTCATCTTCTGGGGCAGCGCCTTCAAGCCGGGATTCTATGCCACCGCCTGCCAACCCATCGACTTGGTGGCGACGCTGGCAGCAAGGTTGGGACTGACGCAGCCATCGGGAGCGCAAGGAACGCCTCTGACCATGTCCTTAAAATAGTCGGGATGGACCATTGAGGTGGATTGGAACTGGTCCCTTGGGAAAGTTGCCATGATGGGGTGACTTTGATTCCTGTGGATTGATGGTTGATGACCGCGCAATTTGCCAATTGGGATGCATAGCGGTGCGCCCGACTCTTCCAGTTGCGGCGCGAAGTTTGCCGTTGGGGCGCATGGGCCCATACCTCAATTCGCTTCCCCCTTAGCGCGTGACGAAAGTAGGCTAAATGGCATTTTGCTCAATTCCCGGAGAAGGAAATTCTACCACCGATTCAATTAACAGTCCGGCCAGACTATTAATGTTGCCATACGGTTATATCCACGCCTTTGCCATTGATTTTGAGTCCGCAGGACTATAGCTATAATTAACAATATAAAGTACTTGTATAGAGAGACAGCACCAACAGAAAGCCTCATCGCGCGTAAGCCTCCAGCCGTTGTCACAGTTCGCCTATCTGCCAAGGGGAAGGCCCTCACCCGAGGGCGGCGAGGTCCGTGAGGGAATTTCAATCTCGGGCATTAGACTAGATAGCGCACCTGGCAACTGTCGCCGTTTGACAGCGAGTGCGGGACCCAATGGAAGGCTCACGCGTCATTCATAGTTCAGCCAGTCGAATTGCACAATTGTGGTGCAATGGTCTGGACAGCACGGCTGCCGAGTCAAGCTTTCTCCGGCGAGGTTAGAGAGTTCTTCAAGAAGGGACCGACCACCGCGCAGGCAGTGACGCGTGGGCCGACATTGACAAATTCTATGTAAAATTGTAGGATGGTTGGGTTTCCTACCCCCTTACGTGTCTATAGATTTTTTAATCCAGCGTTTGCTGGGTGAGGGAAAATCGTTATTTGGAGGTTGAATGAGGAAACTGGTTATGGGCTGCGCGGTGGCAGGTTTGATTGCTCTGTCGCCCACGTCCGAGGCAAGACCGCCGGCTTTGCCGGGGCGATTGCTATTGCCCATCGTGGTCCCCCACGTTCCGCCCAAGGGCGAAAGTGGAAAGGCAAGCTGGTACGGAGCTGAGCGCCAGGGGAAACCCACAGCGAGTGGGGAACTCTTTGACAAAGACACGTTCACAGCCGCACACCGAACACTCCCATTCGGTACGATGGTGCGGATTACAAATCTTAAGAATCTCGAATCCACGTTGCTGAAGATTAATGATCGGGGCCCTGGGGTCAGTGGACGAGTGATTGATGTCTCGTGGGCCGTGGCAAAAGAGCTCGGTTTCCTTGATGCGGGCCTGGCACGAGTTGAAATTGACGTCGTTAGTCTCCCCCAAAGGTGCAGTCGACAAGTTACCGGCCCGCGTTCTCCCAGGGTCAATTAGTCCCCCAGGAAAGTCTCGTCAGTTTGGTTCGTAGGCCTCAACAGAAATTGGTCAACCGATCTCGACAATCTGACCTCGGCCGGGCGGAGAACCGTCCGGCTGGGGGCGGCGGTCGTCGGGCTCCAGTCCTGCGCACCCAGGCTAATGGCACCCTTCCAGAAATAGTTGATTTTCAAGGTC
>CAYTMD010000354.1:0-6886 GCA_964438685.1 uncultured Acidobacteriota bacterium | reverse complement strand
CGTCGCACTCGGAAGCAAGGGCGATTGGGATGGGGCAATAGCGGAATACCGCGAAGCCTTGCATTTGAACCCCAATGATGCCGATGCGCACTTCAACTTGGGCACAGCACTCGGAAGCAAAGGCGACTGGGATGGTGTGCTCAAAGAGGAACGCGAGGCGCTGCGCTTAAACCCTAACAATAGCTCGGCGCACTTCGGCCTTGGGGTTGCACTGGAGGAGAAGGGCGACCGCCAAGGTGCTCTGGAGGAATACCGCGCGGCCTACATGCTCGACCCCAAGAACGCGCAATTCAAACAGGCATATGAGAGCCTGTTGCGGCAGGCAAGTCACTAAGGCAGCCAGGGGGATTGTGTTCATGATATACGTCGTCGGTTGCGACCACGAAATTCAGTCAAGTGCTCCTGCTTTCATGTTGGCCCCCGATAGCCCGGCCGTCAGCAGGCAACGAGATAATTTTCGTCGCCTATTGGACCGGATGTCGTCCGATGAAAAAGTAGACTTGGTGGCTGAAGAATGGGGGTGTGAATCGGAATCTTTTGCGAAAGCTCTTGCGGACGAACGCTTGACCCGGTACGTCAATATCAATACCGAATCCGGGGACCTCGACGTCCTGCAAATACCGCGCGATTATATGGGGTCACTCAACTACACCGCGGATCAGAAGCGCGGGTGGCTCCAAAAGCGTGAAACATTCATGTTGGAAAAGATCCACAATGCGAGGGGAGCCGCCCGAACTCTGCTCGTCATTTGCGGTTTCATTCACCTCAAACCGCTCGCGGAGCGGTTGGGTGATGGGGAGCAAGTAATCGCAGTCGACTACAGGAAAGAAGCATGGTACCGCGGCGATGTCTTCTTTCCGGATTCATTCTAGTCTGTAGCTCCTGCACGGGTGGCGCAAATATTGTCTTTTATGTCGCCGACGGTCAGGAAGCCAGGACGGGCCAGGGTTAGGATGCGTGGACAGAGCGCTTGCGCGTGTTACCGGAGCGCATACATGAAAAGCAATGTATCCGCCACCCGCGGGGGCATATTGCAATCGGGTATATTATCCAAAGCAAGGGACTCACGGGCAGGAAAACTGGCGACCGCCTAAACGTCGCAAAGGTGATGGAGGATTTTAAAAAATCCCAAGACTCATCATCACACCGCAGCGGAATCCTCAAGATCGACGCTCCGTTTGAGAAAGCCCTCGATACCATCCTCGAGGCCAAGCCGGATCCGAAGAAAACCAAAGCCAGTCATCAAGGAGGGTTATCCGATGGAACATGTTTGCAGTTACGAAAGTTGCGGTCGGCCTCTTAAATACGGAGAGGAAGTAGTGCAAATGCTGCAGGGAATCTGCAATCTCGGCTTTATAACTCCGGCATTTGCCACGCTTATTGCTGAATGGCATGTGGATTGTTTTCATGAGTTCGTCTTGGAACCCCAGGGTCGACCCTATAGATGTCAATCTTGCAACAAACCCATAGAAGGTAGCGACCACGTCAATTTTTTTGTAAAAGGCATGGAAACAACTCCGGGATATACCGTAGCGGAAGGAAGAGGGTACGAAATCTATTCAGTGAGACACGTTAATTGCTGATCCGTCAAGCGTGTAGCCACGGTCACTGCTTTCGTGACCGTGGGCTTTTCCTTCGATGACGAACCCACGCTCAATTCCCAAGGCGATTTGGCAGGGGCGACCTCGGGGGCACTCAACCTCAGGCGCCGTCCGAACGGGTGAATGCAATTCGGAGATGTAGGGGTAGGGCTTGCCCTACCCGGCGTTCCGCAGGGTGAATGCGGAACAAGGGGGCGGCAAGCCGTCCCCCTACGCCTGCTCCGAAGACAGGTTGTTATTTCCTCAGCGAAAGGAATATACTGCTCTCATGCAGCGCCTAACGCTTCCCGTGATTCTTGAGAGCGACCAAGACGGCTATTTCGTCTCCTGCCCGGCACTCCAGGGCTGTTACAGCCAAGGGGAGACCTACGAAGAAGCCATGGCGAATATCAGGGATGCTATGCGACTGCATCTCGAAGATCGCCTTGCGAACGGAGAGGAAATTCCCGAAGCGGTTTCCGTGAGCCTCTCTACTGTTGAAGTTACCGTCTAATGCCGAAGTTGCCCCGCGTCACAGCCCGCCAGATGGCCACGGTGTTGGAACGGCTTGGATTTTCCCTCACTCGGCAGAGTGGCAGCCACCAGATTTACAGGAATGCCGAAGGCAAAAGGGCTACGATTCCATATCACGCCGCGAAGATCCTCCACCCCAAGGTTTTGAAAAGCATCTTGCGCGATGCTGAGCTCAGCACTGAGGACCTGGAAAAACTGCTGTGAATCGCCGTGGGCTAATGACGTGAGATCGACGCCCAGACTTCCCGACTATGGAGGGGTAGCCAAGGGGCACTGCGTTTGTGATGGCGTGCCTTTCCCTTCGATGACGCCCCGACGGTCAATTCCCAAGGCGAATTGGCCGTGGCCACCTCCCCGGTTTGTACTGTTGCCTGCCAGCACCCGTTCAGCACTGCCCCTTCGCCTTCGGCGCTGCCCGCGTCCGGCACGTTACTTGGTAGCCTTCTCCAATTCCTCCGCTGCGTCCAGGATCAATGCCGATTCGGTGTGGAGGATTTTGCCGACTTCCACCAGCGCGGCGTCGGCTTCTTTCCACTTTTTCTGTTCGATCGCCTCGCGCGCCGCTGGAATGGTTTTGACGTCGTAGCCGGTATAGAACCCCGGCGCGTAGATTTGGTGCTTGAACCACGGGCGGCCGGGGAGGCCATCGGGACTGGTGAGTTGGCGTTCACTCTCGATCAGCGTGTGGTTCACCTGGCTGAGCGAGGCACGGGCCAGCGCCGCTGCTCCATTCGCCTGGGCCTTGTCCAACGCCTTCCGGTAGCGCGCGGCGCTGGCCGTGAGTTCGTCCGCGGCGTTATCCAGCGGGGCAAAGTTCAGGTAAGGTGGCGGATCTTCCTTCGGGGGCGGGATGTGCGTCTCCCGGGGGTCGGTGGCGGCAGCGTAAACGCCCTCGTCCAGTTCCAGGTTGGTTTCGCGGACGGCCTCCTGCTTGTTATGGAGCAACTTCTTCAACTGCTCGGAGTAAGTGTGAAAGGTATCGGCGAAATCGGTAAAGTCGAAGGGAAGCAGGTCGGCGTCGCTCAGGCGCAACACGGCGGTGCCCACGGTTTGGGCAAGCGTCCGGCCATAGCGGAAATCGGTATCACTGAAATGTGTATACCAGTAGAAATCATCGTAAATTGAGTGGTAAATGCCCCCGCCGTCTTCGCCAAAAAACGAAAAGTCTAGCGAAGCAATGCCCAAGTGATCGACAAAGACGGTGTAATCCGAACCCGAACCCAGTGCGTGGAGGCGCAAGTCAGGACGAGTGCGGTTTTCCTTCCGCTCATCGGGTGTGCCTCCGCCGATCTGGCGCAACTGGAGGCGCTTCCAGACGGTAAGATTGGTTTCCGGATCGTCAATGTCGCGAGCCACCCCGTTCACGAACTTTTCCAGCGTGTGCGAGCCACTGGCCATCAGGTAGCCGCGCCCATTGGCATCGGTGTTGATATAAACCGCGGCGTGCTGGCGAAGCTCGTCGGCGTGGGTTTCGCCCCACTCCGTGGAACCGAGCAACCCTTCCTCCTCGCCATCCCATACGCAGTAAATAATAGTGCGACGCGGCTTCCAGCCCTGCTTCAGGAGTTCGCCCATCGAGCGGGCTTCCTCCATCTCGTCCACGAGCGCAGAAACGGGATCTTCGGCGCCGTTTACCCAGGCATCCTCATGGTTGCCGCGTACAATCCATTCATCGGGGGAAGAGGCGCCGGGAATGCGGGCGATGACGTCGTTGAGGGTTTTGGTGTCCCAGTTGGCCTTCACTTTCAAATGCACCTTGGCCGGGCCCGGGCCAAGATGATAGGTGAGGGCCAGGGAACCGCGCCACTCTTCCGGCGCCACCGGTCCCCGCAGCGCGGCCAGCAGCGGTTGCGCATCGCCATAAGAGATGGGCAGCGTGGGAATTTTGGTGATGGTCCTGGCTTCTTCCAGCGGCAGGCGCTTGGCGTCCTTGGTGGCGCCCACGCCGGGGGTAAGGGGGTCGCCGGGGTAGAGCACCATATCCATCACACTGCCGCGTTGAGCGCCCAGCAGGGGACGCCATCCGCCGACGGGGAAAACATCGCCTTGAAAATAGCCGTCCTCGTGCGGGTCGGAGTAGATGATGCACCCAACGGCGCCATGTTCAGCCGCCACTTTGGGCTTGATGCCGCGCCACGACATGCCATAGCGCGCAATGACGATCGCACCCTTCACGGATATTCCCAGACGGTCCAGTTGCTCGTAATCCGCAGGAATGCCGTAGTTGACGTAGACGAGCGGTGCCGTCACATCGCCATCGGCCGAATAGGCATTGTACGTGGGGAGCTGCTCGGCGTGCTGGTCCGAGGTCGGATCGGCATCCACCGTGGGTTCTTCCAATGTTGCCTTGAAGTGCGTGGGCGCAACCAGTTCCACCAGGCGTTCCTTGGGGGTGGGGAAGAGGACATCAAAGTTTTCAATGTGGGCATCCCATCCCCACTGCCGGAACAACGAGAGAATCCACTCAGCATTGGCGCGGTCATAATCCGTGCCTACGTGGTGGGGACGAGCCGTGATCCGTTTCATGTAGCTGCGCATGTTGTCGGGGCTGGGCAGAGCGCGGAACTTGCTCTCCCAATCGCGTTCAGCGCGAGCGGAATCAGCGGAATAACCGTCGATAGGGGCGCCAGGGTCAGCAGCGGAAGCTGCACCCATCGCGGGAACGGCTGCGCCCGCGGGACGCGCCACCACCGAAACCGGATCCACCGCACGAGCCAGCAGCAATAGGGTCATCAGGCAGGCGATTACGCTGAACACGAAACGACGCATCGAGAACCTCCAGTAAAAGGGTGTGGCAAAGTATATCGCATTGAGAGGGCAGTGAAAAAAGAGATCGAACCGAAGGTCGAGGGAAAAATCGGAGGTGTTGCCATTCTAAACCGGGGGAAATATGGTAGTCTCGTAGAAGAAGCACCCTGGGCATTTTCCCTCAGGATAGGCAGGGCCAGGCGCGGAGGGATGGGTGAGCGGTTGAAACCGGCGGTCTTGAAAACCGTTAGCCCCGAAAGGGGCTCGGGGGTTCGAATCCCTCTCCCTCCGCCATATTTTTAGAATCAGGGGTTTAGGTGCCATCCTAATTGCTTCCTGTGACATATTGAAGGTCTTCCTTAAAACCCAATACTAACGGTGAGCGAGGAAAACATGGGATTGCAGAAGTACACCATCTACAAGTACGTCAAGACTGAGAGAGGTTGGCGGTATTGCCGGCCTGCCTTTGCGAGCAACAACAAAATCAAGCCCAATGTGGTCATGGTCAAGGGGTAGAAGGAGGCCCACACTGAAGTCACATTGAGGCTTTGAAGGTAGATGAGCGGGCAGTCAAGGTTGCCGAGGTTCTTGCAATCAAGCCGGAGGACCTTGCAACACCAGTGAGTGCAGCCACTTCATCACGTGTGATGTAGTGAAGCGCAACGGTGGATTGACCGAGGCGCAGGTGTGCGGACCCAAGTTCATGCGGGACTTCGCTGCCGGATGCCGGACCACGCTGCCGCTGGTTGAGTTCACGACGAGGGCGCTGGTGTTGCGACCGTCGGCCTGTACACCCGCCGCAAGGAAGCCCGGCTCCACCTGACCTACCCGCCGCATGAGTTGCTCAAGGAATAGAGTCGCCCATTGCATCTCGCGGTTGAGGTTTTCCGTCCTGTTTCTCCCGTTCTTTCTCCCATGTAAGCCACACCGCGTCTTCAATTCGATGGAGTTCATCGTCTTTGATTTCGGCGAATGTCTGTCTCTTCCCGCCTGATAGCTTTCCGTGGTTTTGCAGAATGAGGCGAACGAGCAGGGAGGCACGGCGGTCCGGCATGTCCACAATTCCCAGGGCTTTTTGCATGGCCGCGTCGAATACAACCAGGAATCCTATTTCCTCTCCCAGGTCTCGACGAATCGTCTCTTCGATGCAGTGATAGAGATATTCGGCGTGAGGGGTAGCGTCGAAGAAACGATACAGGCTTGCCGTTTCGTTGTGGACGGTCATGCGGCCTTCCGCGTCCAAGTCATAGCTGATGAACGGGAGCACGGATGACGAGTATCGCTCCAGGACCCGGTCGTAAGCTTCCCGCTCTCGGAGCATTGCCGCCGAGACAGGGAAAAGAACTCTGGGCGGAGTGAATCCCAGCTTGGTCAGGATTTGGTGTACGAGGAAGCGATGAATCCGGCCATTCCCGTCATCAAAAGGATGGAGAAATACAAACCCGAAGGCCGCGGCGGCGGCGGCGACAACGGCGTCTGTCCCATTAGCGGTTTCAAGGCGTTGGGTCATCTGCATCCATGCCGCCATCAGATCGGGAATATCTTCGGGCTTCGGGCAAACAAAATGCACGTCCTCCGTGTAGTCGGGAAGCGTTTGAGAAACATAGTTCTGCGTTGTGCGCCAATCGCTCTGTGCGTAACGAGGGTCTACGATAGCGTTCTGAAGGCGCACGAAGGCTTCCTTGCTACCAGCGTCGAACGCTGAAGCATTTCCCAAGGCGGCGACGAAGCGTGCCGTGCGGTCCCTATTCGGGACCTCGCCTTCGATGGCGAAAGAGGATTTCGTTTCTTTGGTGAACAGGTAGTGTACGGCCCGACTGAGGATTGCCGGGTCGCACCCCTCGACGATACTGCGTGCCTCCTTTGCCAGGTCTTTCGCCATAAAACTCTTCAGGGTTTCCGTCCGGCGGACCAATGGACAGTAGAAACGATTTCCCAATAAGTTGTCGTTGACCCTCTGGCGGCGGACCTGGACTTTTGCTCCGGCAATGTGCAAATCGGAATCGAGCAGGTCTACATAGGAC
>CAYTMD010000353.1:0-6904 GCA_964438685.1 uncultured Acidobacteriota bacterium | reverse complement strand
CCGTAACGCCGCCATCCTGGCGGCATTTTCCGGTGCCGGCAAGATGCCGGCGCTACGTAGCCTGTCACTGTTACTTCAGCGATGCCATATCGATTACAAAGCGGTACCGCACATCGCTTTTTATCATGCGCTCAAACGCTTCGTTCACTTTCTGTATTGGAGTGACTTCAATATCGCTGGTTATTCCATGCTGGGCGCAGAAATCCAGCATCTCCTGGGTCTCTCGAATCCCTCCGATCGAAGATCCGGCAAGACTGTGGCGTCCGGCGATCAGGGAGAAAGCGGCAATAGCAACCGGCTTGTCGGGGATACCCACCACGACGAAAGACCCGTTGACTTTGGTCAGAGCGATGAACTGGTTCCAATCCATCGGCAACGAAACGGTGTTGATGATGAGATCAAAGCTGCCCCGCAGTTTCTTGAAGGTGGCAGGGTCGGAGGTGGCATAGAAATGGTCGGCCCCCAGACGCCTGCTATCCTCCTGCTTGCGAAGCGAGTGGCTGAGCACGGTGACCTCGGCGCCCAAGGCGTGGGCAATCTTTACGCCCATGTGACCCAGGCCACCCAGGCCGACAATCGCCACGTTTTTGCCGGGCCCCGCCTGCCAATGCTTCAAGGGGGAGTAGAGCGTGATCCCGGCGCAGAGCAGCGGCGCGCAGGCGTCGAGCGGCAGGTTGTCGGGCATGCGGAGGACGTAATTCTCGTCGGCCACGAGGTTATCGGAATAGCCGCCCATGGTGGGCGTGCCATCTTTGTCGCGACTGTTGTAAGTCCAAATTGAACCCGTCGTGCAGTATTGCTCCAGTCCCTGCTGACACGGGGCGCAGGTGCGGCAGGAATCGACCATGCAGCCAACTCCGACCTTGTCGCCAACCTTGAATTTCGTGACCTTACTGCCGACCGCGGTAACGACACCGGCGATTTCGTGGCCCGGAACCATGGGGAAGATGGAGCCGCCCCACTCATCGCGGGCTTGATGAATGTCGGAGTGACAGATGCCGCAAAACTTGATATCGATGGCGACGTCGTGTTCGCGAGGATCACGACGTTCGAAAGAATAGGGCGCTAACGGAGCCTTGGTAGCAGCGGCGGCATACCCTTTGGATTTGATCATGAATTATGTTCTCCCCTTCTGGAATTAGTCATGTGCTTCCATGTTTGACGAAGACCCGCGGCCAGGAATGCGCGGGCAGCCGCCTTCTTCTCTATTATAGGAGCGAACTCGGCGAATGCGAATAGATAGGCTTGCGAGGTCTTCTACGATCAAATGTAACGCCGGCTTCCAGCCGGCATTCGGGGCCGCCAAGATGGCGGCGCTACGGTTGTCGCGCTACAGTTGTGGCGCTATGTTTGCGGCGCTATGTTCAATTCAGGGCAGCACCGCTTGCGGGGGCATATCAGCGCCATCACGCTTTTGCCCTCAACAGAAACACGCCCGGAAGGTGTACTTTCGCGTATGATGAGCCACATGATATCGACGGTCCTTCGCGGCCAGGCACGCATGATCCAACTCGGTCTGCTATCCCTGGCCCTCGGTGGAAATCTCAGTATGGCGCTTGCCCAAGTGGATTATTCGGTCCACTTCGAAATGGAGAAGCCCAGGTACATTCTAGGTGAGCCCATCTTCTGCCGGTTTGTGATCCGCAACACAGGCAGCAGGATCTTTGCCTTCCGTTATCGCACTCCCACCCGCGGATTGGGCGTTGATTATGACCAGGAGCCGCGGTTCGTAGTGACGGACTCGCGGGGCGTGCGGTTGCCCGATCCCGGCCCTCGGCCTTGTGGTAGCCCGCAGGGAACTGCCGTTTATGGATATGTCACCCTACCCCCCGGGCAAGTTCATACCGAACGTTGGTTGCTGAACCAGTGGGCGCAATTTGCCGCGCCCGGCCACTTTCATGTCCGAGCCGAGCGTCGCCTGGCGCTGCTTCAGCCTGACCCTCAGAGTGGAAAGTTCTCGGAGAAGCCGGCCGCGTTTGCCTTGGCCATTGATGAGCTCACCGTATTCGTCGGCCGTTCTACTCGCGCCGAGGTGGAGGGGGCTTTCAAGCCCTATCTCCATGCCGTCGCGAATCCCAAGGACCCTAATCCTGCTGAGGCGGTGGTGGTGCTCACGTCGCTGCCCCAGCCTTTCTTCCTCGATCAGTTGGTGGCGATGGCGAACGCCGGGAAGCCCAACCGCTGGGATCGCCGCGATGCCGTTGATGGCTTGGCCCGCCTGAACACCCCCGCTTCATGGAAAGCGGTTCTGAAGCTTTTTCGCGATGCGGATGGTGCCGCAAGCTTCAAGGAGAAAGGCGCCGCTGAAGAAGCTGAGGATCCCGTCCGCTCCTATGCTTTGCTCCTGCTGGCGGAGAAAGCCGACTCGGCATTTATCCCCACGCTTGTGGATATGCTTGCCAGGAGTGCGGAGCCGACGCGGGGAGATATCCTGCGAGCGCTCGGATTCTTTCACGACGTGCGGGCCTACCAGCTGCTCTTTGACAATCTGCACTCAGCCCAAGTGACGGACCGGATGAACTCCATTATTGGCCTAAAGAACCTGGGCACCAGGGAAGTGGTTCCCGCCCTGCTTGCCGCCTTGGACGATCCGGAGGCACAGGTGCGGCAGGTGGCCAATTTCGCCCTGGAGGGAGTAACGCGTAACAAGGTGGCTGCCTCTGCCAATCCCGGACGCGAGGAATCCCAGCGTATCGCCAGCGACTGGCATGCCTGGTGGCGCGCACACGCCGCCAACTTCTCTCCACCCCAGCCTGCCGCCTGCCACGATTGGTGAGGAAATAAGCGGTCAGCTTTCAGCTTTCAGCCGTCAGCTAAAGCCCTTTAAGCTAAGGTTTTAGCTGATGGCTGAGGGCTAAGTGCTGACAGCTAACCCCAGAATCCAGTTGCGCTGACCATGGAAAGGGAGCAAAATAGTTCATGCGGTTGAAGGCCGTCGCGAGGCTCTGCGCTGGGCGACCAGCGAGAGTCAGCCCCAGCGGCTTTTGGCAGGCTCCCTGACGGGCGGCGCACGCACGGCTTGTCGAGTGTGAGCGGAGTTTGAGTGAATCCCGGGACCCCGAGTAGTCAGCCTATACTGTCCACCCAGATTTGGAGAACAATCATTGGAGCCAGCCTCTCAGCTCTTCCCAAGTTACCTTCTTGATGTCGACAAGTTTCATGACCACTGCGGCGTTTTCGGTGTTTACGGACACACGGAAGCTGCCAAGTTGGCCTATCTGGGACTTTATGCCTTACAACATCGCGGACAGGAAAGCGCCGGCATCTGCTCTTCCGACGGCGAAAACCTGGTTTGCCATAAAGGCATGGGGCATGTCGAAGAAGTTTTCCCGAAATCAGTCGTCGAAAGCTTGCCGGGAAGCCATGCAATTGGCCATACGCGCTATTCCACTGCCGGCGATACGGACCTGCGAAACGCCCAACCGCTAAAGGTGAGCTGTCATAAAGGCCAGGTTGCGCTTGCGCACAACGGGAACCTGGTGAATGCCCCCGCGGTGCGCAGGGAACTCGAAAGTCGCGGCGACATTTTCCAAACCACCAGCGATACGGAAGTCATCCTGCATTATTTCGCCCGTTCGCGGCAGGCGGGCATTCCAGAAGCGGTGGCCGAAGCGCTCGACAAAGTGGTGGGGGCTTATTCCCTGGTCATGCTATTCAAGGACGCGATTTACGGCATCCGCGACCCGCGGGGGTTCCGCCCCCTGAGTTTGGGAAAACTGGATGATGCTTACGTGCTGGCGTCGGAGACCTGTGCCTTCGACCTGATTGACGCCAAGTACATCCGTGATGTGGAACCGGGTGAAATGGTGATTCTCGACCGGCGCGGGGTGACTTCCCTGCGTTTTGCGCCACCCGCTCCTCTGGCGCAATGTGTTTTTGAGCATGTCTATTTCTCCCGCCCGGATAGCATTGTGTTCGGCCGTCCGGTTCAGCACAGCCGCGAAATGCTGGGCCGTTACCTGGCACGGGAGCATCCGGTGGATGCCGACGTGGTGGTGCCCGTTCCTGACTCCGGCGTCCCCGCCGCCACGGGATTTGCCGAGGAAGCCGGCATTCCTTTCAAGATTGGATTGATCCGCAACCACTATGTGGGCCGCACGTTTATCGAACCCAACCAGGCCATCCGCGATTTCGGCGTCAAGCTGAAGCTGAACCCGGTGCGGAGCCTGCTGGAAGGCAAACGCGTGGTGCTGGTTGACGATTCTATTGTGCGTGGAACAACCAGTCGCAAGATAGTACGCATCGTACGAGAGGCGGGTGCTCGTGAGGTGCATATGCGGATCAGTTGTCCCCCTACCGTATCCCCCTGCTTTTACGGTGTGGATACTCCGACGCGGAAGGAATTAATTGCGGCCACCCATACCCTGGAAGGGATCCGCGAATTCCTGGGGGCGGATTCCCTGGGTTATCTTTCGATTGAAGGCTTGCGCGCCGCGGTTGGGGACACTCAGGGCCACTTCTGCAACGCGTGTTACACGCAAGAGTACCCTACCGCCATTCAGGAACCACTGATCGCAATACGTAATCGAGATTGAAACGGATGGAGACACTCGAACCCAAGCCGGAAGAAGTGGCCGCGCCTGAACCAGCAGAGGAGAGCGGTATTCCTGTCAGGCAGAAGCGCCAGGAGAATGTGTGGGACACCCTCCGCTCCCTGATTATTGTGCTGGCGTGCGTTCTATGCATCCGTACCTTCGTGGCAGAGGCCACCGTCATTCCCACCGGCTCGATGGAGTCCACCATCCTGATCGGCGACCACGTTTTCCTGAATAAGCTGCTCTACGGGCCGCGCTTGCCTTACACCACGCTGCGTCTGCCGCCGGTGAAGGAAATCCACCGGCTGGATATTGTGGCGTTCCGTTATCCCCGCAATCCTTCCGTCATGTTCGTCAAGCGCGTAATCGGCGTCGGTGGCGATGTGGTGAAGATTGAAGACAAAAAGGTGTTTCTCAACGGGCGGCCGTTGTTTGAGCCCTACGCGCAATTTCAGTTTCCCGCTGCCATGCCCTTGCGCGACGACTTTCCTCCCACGCCCAGTTTGCTCGAAACCCTGCCCGCTTCCTGGGGACTTGACCCGGCCTGGACGCGGGAGATGCCCAGCTTCATTCACAATGACGGGCTGCACGTGCCCCCCGGATATCTTTTCGTGATGGGTGACAACCGCGACAATTCTCTCGACAGCCGCTTTTGGGGATTCGTTCCGCTTGAGAATGTAGTGGGCGAGCCGTTGTTTGTGTACTGGTCCTACGACGCCCCCACCAAAGACTGGACAGCAGATAATCTGGTGGCGCGGCTGAAGTTTGACGGCTCGATTGTTTGGAATTTCCTTACCAAGACGCGCTGGTCAAGAACCGGGCAGACATTTTAGATTTAGGATTTCCGATTTTGGATTTTGGATTGCCCCCCCACTGTCCATCTTCAACCGCAATTTACAATTTCGAAATCGAAAACTGGAATCGCAACACCTCGCGCCCTCGCGCGCTCTGTGCTATTATTTTTCATCGTTGTCCATGACCCTCTATGCGCTATCGTGACGCTGGCGTCGACATCGACGCAGCAAGCAAAGCTAAATCTCGCATCAAGCAGTTGGCCCGCAGCACCTTCAACTCTCGTGTCTTGCGGGAGGTCGGCGCCTTCGGCGGATTCTTCTCCTTGCAGGGGCTTCCGCGCGACGCCGTGCTGGTATCCAGTGTCGATGGCGTCGGCACCAAGCTGAAGCTCGCCTTCGCCCTCAATCGCCACGATACCGTGGGAGCGGACCTGGTGAACCACTGCATCAACGACATTGCCGTGCACGGCGCCGCCCCGCTTTTCTTCCTCGACTATATTGCCTCCGGGAAGATGCACCCAAAAGTGGTGACCGACGTCGTCAAAGGTCTTGCCGGTGCATGCCGCAAGGCGGGCTGCGCGCTGGTGGGGGGTGAGACGGCGGAAATGCCGGGCTTTTACCCCGAGGACGAATACGATTTGGCAGGCTGCATTGTGGGCTGGGTCAAGCGCAGCCGAATCATTGACGGCAGCACCATCTCCCCCGGAGATGCAATCCTGGGGCTGCCTTCGCTGGGCTTGCACACCAACGGTTATTCACTGGCACGCAAGGTTTTGCTGGAGCAGGAGAACCTGCCCTTGACCGAGCCCATTCCCGAACTCGGCCGCACGCTGGGTGACGAGTTGCTGGCCCCGCACCGCTGCTACTGGCCGGTGGTAGAACCTCTCCTCAAGCGCGGGCTTCTGAAGGGATTGGTGCACATTACCGGTGGCGGCATTACCGACAACACGCCGCGCATCCTCCCCGCCGGCGCAAGGGCGGAAGTCCAACTGGGAAGCTGGCCGGTGCTGCCCATTTATGAATTGATTGCCAGACGCGGCAACGTGCCGCCCGATGACATGCTGCGAACCTTTAACATGGGGCTGGGGATGCTGCTGATCGTTTCCCCCCGCGACCTGCCGAAGGTGACTTCCGCACTCAAAAAACGCCACGAAAAGTTCTGGAACATTGGCCGCATCATCCACGGCCGCCCTGGCGTGAAATATCTGCACCAAAAATAGGCCTTCAGGATCGCCGCTACGCGGCTGCAATCGCCAGCCTGCTTCGAGGGCTTTTGGGCGGCCAGTGCTGAGGCTTGCGCTACGCCACTGAGGGATTGGCGAATCCGGTCGCCGACTCTATTCTTCCGTCGCAACTGAATACGAAGACGTTGGTTCCGGACATCCTCTCTTTGCCTTCGCTGTCCATCGCGATCCAATCTGCCAGCACCGTTCCCTGGCAATGACGCACCTCCCCTTTTCGCTTCAGCACGATTCCCGGCATAAACCGCTGTGCGGCTCCAATATGTGCTGTCAGGTCGGCTAAGGGCTGACGCAAGAATAGATTTACATCGGAGCAATCGTATAGTTCCAGTCT
>CAYTMD010000352.1:0-6905 GCA_964438685.1 uncultured Acidobacteriota bacterium | reverse complement strand
CCAAGGGGGCGAGGGCAGTGAATTTCCTCGATCTCCGCTGGAAACAGGTTGGCTTCACCGGCAATGTGCGAAAGACCCCCAGCTCCCCCGCATAGCGAGCGCTTGTGCTGCACCTCATTCCCAGCTTGACGCGATTTATCTTGGACACGAGTGATCACGAATCTCCCTTTTCGCTGCGATCATGTTTGTGCTCGCGGGGAAGGTCGCGGCTCCGAGGGTCGCCTCTCCTCAACCGTCGGCGTATCGAACCCCCCGGGGGTGCGGATGCCGAGCGCCTTTGGGCGGATACGGGTCCGGCATCGGGCCGCGGACGGGACTTTGGTGTAGCCTCGCTATTTACTTTACAAGGCCTAGATTCATAGGTATAATATGTAGGCCAGAGTTCGTCCGGGGATGCAAAGGTGCTGCCCATGCCGAGCCTGCAACAGTCCGGCCTCCTCTCCTTCACGGAGATCCTATTCCAACGAAATGTCACTGTCGGGGACGGGCCTACGAAAAAAGATGTTAATTTAATACGTTCGAAGTAGGAATGTATATGAAAACAAAAGACATGATGACAAATTGACCGGGAAAATATCGGGCATTTACGGCAATATGACGTGGATTTTGCAGAAAAACTCAGGATATAACGGACCATTTATCTTGATTGGTACTTTCGGAGCGGCTTCTGTGCGGATATTCGCGGCGAAAACCTCCCCCTCCCCCGGTCGCGCGCCGAGCGCAGCGCTTATTCCCTCAGCGCGGGGAAGTGAGTCAGTTTTCTCTGGTCCCCACCACATGTTCTCCGTTCAAGGTAAGTGGTTCCTTGCTCCCGAAGAGTCCTTGCAGCCAATTCTGGAACGAGTCGAGATAGATGTAATAAACCGGGGTGATGTAGAGGGTGATGAGCTGGGAGAAGACCACCCCGCCCACAACACAGAGGCCGAGGGGACGGCGCGATTCCGAGCCGGCGCCAAAGCCCATCGCAATGGGCAGCGTGCCCATCAGCGCCGCCATGGTGGTCATCATGATGGGCCGGAAGCGCACCTTTGCTCCATAGTAGATGGCTTCTTCCGTGGTCTTACCGGCATTTCGTTCCGCATCAAGGGCAAAGTCAATCATCATGATGGCGTTCTTCTTGACGATGCCCACCAGCATGATAATTCCCACAAATCCGTAGAGGTCGAGTTCATAACCGAAATACATCAGTGTGAGCAGTGCCCCCAGCGCCGCGGAAGGCAGGCCGGAGAGAATCGTCAGCGGATGAATGAAGCTCTCGTACAGAATCCCCAGCACGATGTAGATCACCAGGATGGTAATGACCAGCAGTACGCTTAATCCGACCAGGGAGGATTGGAACTGCTGGGCGGTGCCTTCAAAATTGGCGCTGAGATCCGAGGGCAGGGTTAGCCGCGCAATATGCTCGACGCGATTGACGGCATCCCCGAGCGCGGTGCCCGGCTGCAAATTGAACGATACGGTGACAGACGGCAATTGACCGGAATGATTCACCACCAGGGGACCGAGTGATTGCGTGAGCTTTGATACCGCGCTGAGCGGCACCAGTTGCCCGCTGCTGGAGCGGATATAAAGCAGGGAGAGCGCTTGCGGATCCATCTGGTATTGGGGAAGAAGTTCGGCCAGCACCCAGTACTCGTTGTTGGGCGTATAGATTGTGGAAATCTGGCGCGAGCTGTAGGCCGTTTCCAAAGCGTTCTCGACCTGAAAGGCGCTCACTCCCAGGGTGTTGGCCTTGTCGCGGTCGATATCCACGTTGACTTGCGGGTTGCTGACCTGGAGGTCGGTGGTCACGTCCTGAAGTCCGGGAACGGAGTGCAACTCACCTTCCAGCTTCAGAGCCTCGCGGTAAAGCTCCGCGGTGTTGGGCCCCTGAAGGGTGAATTGGTACTGGCTTTTGGTCAAGCGGCCGCCGATTTGAATCGGAGGTGGGTTCTGCATGAAGCCCATGATGCCGGGGACGGCGAACAGCCGGGGACGCAACTGTTCCAAGACCTGGTTGGTGTCAAGGTAGCGATAATTCGGATCGTGCGGGTAGGAGATGCGCAGCCGGTCCTTAAGCCAGTCGGCCATCTGCGTCCGGCCGCTGGGGCGCGACTTCAATTTGAGAAAGAAGAAACCGGAATTTCCTCCGCCGCCCGGTCCGCCCGCGCCGGCAAAGGACATGACGTTTTCCACGTTGGGGTCCGCCACCATGAGGCCGGTAACAGCCTTCTGGTGTTCTTTCATGGAATCAAAGGAGATGCCCTGCTGCGCCATGCTGATGCCGAAAATGAACCCGCTGTCCTCACTGGGAAGGAATCCCTTGGGAATACGGATGAAGAGCCAGGCGGTGACGGCCATAATGGCCAGAGAGAGCAGGAAGGTGGCGAACCGGAACCGCAGCACCTTCTTCAAGCTCCAATCATAGGCGGCCAGCATACCCTCGTGGCCGCGCTCGAAAAGGTTGAACAGAAAACCGTGTGCTTCCGGCTTGGCGTGGCGCAGGAATCGGCTGCACAACATGGGCGTCAGAGTGAGCGAGACCACGCCGGACACCAGGATCGCGGACATGATGGTCACGGAGAATTCGTGCAGCAGCCGTCCTAAAATTCCGCCCATGAAAAGCACGGGAATAAAGACTGCGGCCAGCGACAGGGTCATGGAGAGAATGGTGAAGCTGATTTCCCGTGAGCCCTTCAGCGCCGCTTCCAGAACGTCCTCACCCATTTCCAGGTGACGCACAATGTTCTCAAGCATCACGATGGCGTCGTCCACGACGAAGCCCACCGCCAGCACCAGCGCCATCAAGGAGAGATTGTCGACCGTGTATCCCAGCAGGTACATCACCGAGAACGTGCCCACAATTGACATGGGCAACGCCAGGCTGGGAATGACGGTGGCGGAAATGTTGCGCAGGAACAGGAAGATGACCATCACGACCAGCGCGAGCGTGAGGTAGAGCGTGAATTTGACGTCGTCCACCGAGTCACGGATGGAAATTGAAGCGTCGTAAAGGGTATCCAGGTGGATGGACTGCGGAATCTCTTTGCGAAAGGTCGGCAACAGGCGCTGGATGTTGTCAACCACCTCAATAGTGTTGGTGCCGGGCTGGCGCTCAATGGCCAGCACCATGGAGGGGGTACCGTTATACCAGGTCACCACTTTGTTGTTCTGCACACCGTCAATCACCCGGCCCAGAGCTTCCAAACGCACGGGCGCGCCATTGCGATAGGCCACAATCAGCGGACGGTAAGCAGCGGCATTCTGAAGCTGGCCGTTGGCTTGCAACACGAAGGATTTGTGCGTGCCGAAAAGAGTTCCGGTGGGCAGGTTGACGTTGGCGTTCTTGATGGCGTCCGTCACTTCGTCAATGCCAATACCGCGCGTTGCCAGTGCCTGGGGATCAAACTGCACGCGCACGGCGTATTTCTGCGCTCCATACAACTGCACCTGCGCCACGCCGTTGATCATGGAAATGCGCTGCGCCATGAGCGTGTCAGCATAGTCATCAACAGTGGAGGATGCCAGGGTGTCGGAGTGAACCGCCATGTAAAGCACCGGCTGGTCCGCCGGGTTCACTTTTTGGTAGGAGGGCGGCGTCGGCATGTCGGCCGGAAGCCTGGCCTGGGAACGGGCAATGGCGGCCTGCACATCCTGCGAAGCGGCGTCAATGTTACGGCTCAAGGTGAACTGCAAAGTGATTTGCGTGCCGCCTTGAGTACTCATGGAACTCATGGACTCAAGGCCGGCTATGGTGGAGAACTCGCGCTCCAACACGGTGGCCACGGCGGAAGCCATGGTTTCGGGACTCGCGCCGGGCAGGGAGGCGGTTACCTGGATGGTGGGATAGTCCACATTGGGCAGGTCGCTGACCGGCAGTTCCCGGTAGGCAATGATGCCAAAAACCAGGATGGCCAGCATCGTTAGCGCCGTCATGATGGGCCGGCGGATGAAGAGCTCTGCCAGATTCATAAGAGCAGTGATTAGTGGCGAGTGGTTAGGAGTTAGGACGAGTGGCTGGTGGCTCGCATCGAGGGGACGGGGTTGGGATCTGGCTAGCCACTAACCACTAATCACTATCCACTGCCTCTACGACCCTTTCTTGATTTCCACTGGCGATCCGGGCGCCAGCAGCAACTGGCCGTCGGTCACCACGGTTTCGCCCGGTGCGACACCTTTCTCAATCACCGTTTCACCTTGCACGGTTGCGCCCACTACCACCGGCCGGAGGTCGGCTGTGTTGTCAGACTTTACGACGAACAGGTACTTACCCACCTGGCCAGTCTGCACCGATTGTGACGGCACTACCGTGGCGTTAAGCTGCAACGTCAGCCGCAGGACCACATTAACAAACTGCCCCGGCCACAGTCGATTGTCGGCATTCTGAAACTTGGCGCGCATCTTGATGGTGCCTGAGGCGGTGTCCACAGCGTTGTCAATAAACGCGAGCTGCCCCAGCGACGGCGCATGCGGATCATTGGGAATCCGGGCCTCGACCACCAGCGGGCCTCGCGACTGGTATTCTTTCACCTCGGCAAGGTATTGCTCCGGCACCGCGAAGGTCACGTAGATGGGGCGAATCTGATTGATGACCACCAGAACCGTATCGCTCACCTTGGCGATATTGCCGGGATAAACCTGATAACTGCCCGTTCGGCCATCAATGGGAGAGTAGATGGAACAGTAGCTCAAGTTCACCTTGGCGTTTTCGATTGCTGCCTGGTCAGCGCGCACGGAGGCGGCCTGAGCTTGAGCGGTGGTGCGGAAGGTCTCGTACTGATCTTTCGAGATGATGCCTGCCTCGAAGAGCTTATTATTGCGCTCGGCCTGTGCCTGCGCATTGGCCAGTTGCGCCTGGTCACGCGCCAGATTGGCTTCAAGCTGGCTCAGTGTTGCCTGGAATGGGCGGCGGTCCAGGGTGAAAAGCAATTGGCCTTTCTTGACGTCCTGGCCCTGCGTAAAGTAAGCGCGCTCAATCTCCCCGGCCATCTGCGTGCGCACGGAAACATTGGTGAAGGCTTCCACGTTGCCAATGGCTTCCACTTGCACCGGCACGCTCTTGGTCGCGGCTTTCGCTACCGTAACCGGAACACGGAACTGCATGTTCATGCCTTCTGACTTTACCGGCTTGGATCCGCATCCTCCCAGCGTCAGCAGGCTTCCCAGAAGCAAGCCGACGCACCAGGTCCGGGTGACAGGAGAAAGTGTCTTGCGGCCTCCCGCGGCGAATACTGTTAGGCGTTCCATATCCTGGCCACTCCTGATCATGAGCCTTTCCGGGTTGCTGTCACCGCTCCAAGGTTACTTGCTTGTGATTACCTCGAAAAATACGAAAGGCTAACTCTACTTCCAAGTCCCCGCGGCGTCAATGCAGCGGTCGAACCAGTAAAAGATTAACAGACAATAGGTCTGCAGGGTGGAAGAATGTGCCCAATGGCGTGGTCGGATTTCCAGGAATTCCCGTAAACAGGGGCATTTTAGAGTTGGGTTGCGATCGGCGGCTTATCCCAAAACCGCGAACCCAAACGTTGGGTGTTATAGTTGGTCGCATGAAATGTCGGCGACCGGATTCAATCGAAGCGTCCACATGCCCAAAGGGGGAAAGCCGTGAAACGAAGGAAATTCCTGCACCAGGTTGCCGCATCGCTTGCGTCTGCGCCGTTGGTTTCGCGGGCGGGGATAATAGCGGGTGAGCAAGCCTCTCCACGGGGTCAAGACCCCGTCAGGGTAAATTCCGCGCGGCAACTCTTTATTGATAACTTGCTGATCTCCGAGGCACGAGGAGTTCGATTGGTTTTGAATCGGCCCTATCCGACGGGCGAGCGATGCGTTGTGGCGGACAAGCCTTGGGAAAGTCTTGGTGTCTGGGGATATAACTCAGTTATTGAGGACAACGGCGTGCTGAAGTTGTGGTACGACGCCATTGCCATTGGTGGCAGCCGGTGGTGCTGTTTGGCCACATCTCAGGACGGAGTGCATTGGGAGAAACCTAATCTGGGCATCGTCCCTTTTAAGGGTTCCAACAATACCAACATTGTTTTCCCGCCCGTGGCGATGTCCCACGAACCCAATTGCGTCTTCAAGGATACGAACCCCGTTTGCCGCCCGACGGAACAATATAAGATGGTGGCCAACCTGCAACCTCCGGGAGGGAAGAAGGGAACTTACGTGGCCGCGTCGCCCGACGGAGCACATTGGAAGCTCATGAAAGAAGAACCTGCCTTCCGCGCGAGCGACACCAATAATATCTGCTTCTTCGACAATCGCATTGGCCGGTACGTGGGATACGTGCGGGTCTGGGACGTCATGCGGAAAGTTGGACGGTGCGAGTTTGATGACATAACCGATTGGGGCAAGGAGCAGATGGTTTTTTCCTACGACGCGGAAGACTTGCAGGAACTGGATCGCCATATCTTTTCCGCCAGCGCCGCTTCTCTGGGTTCATCAGCCATTAAGACGAAGCCTCGTATGGATTTCTACACCTCGGCTGCCTGGAAGTATCCGCGCGCCGAAGATGTCTATCTGATGTTTCCATCCGCCTACTACCACTTTCAGGAGGAATGGGCACGTCGCCGGGGGACGACAGATCCAAGGAATGACGGAACCCTCGACGTCCAGTTTGCCACCAGCCGGGATGGCAAGAGCTGGTCCCGGCTTGACCGGCATCCCTTCATTCGCCTGGGTGTGGCCGGGAGTTTTGCCAGCGCTACCGCCTATATGGCGTCGGGGTGCATCTGCCGTCCGGAGGAGATCTGGTTCTATTACGGCGCGTCAGACCACACGCACGGCAACTACGATCTGGCGCATGACAGATTTATGGGAACCATTACCCGGGCGCGCATGCGTCTGGATGGGTTTGTTTCGGTGGACGCGGAATCTTCCGGCGGAGAGGTTATCACTCCGACACTGCTGCTCACGGGCAACCA
>CAYTMD010000351.1:0-6940 GCA_964438685.1 uncultured Acidobacteriota bacterium | reverse complement strand
GAATTGCTGCTGCCTTTTATTGGAGGAATCTTCGTGGTTGAGGCGCTTTCTGTCATCATTCAAGTCGCCTCGTTTAAATCGCGGGGCAAGCGCGTATTTCGCATGGCCCCCCTGCATCATCATTTTGAGCTGTCAGGGTGGAAGGAATCGAAAATCATCACGCGATTCTGGATAGCTGCGCTGATTTTCGCGCTTTTTGCCCTGACCACTCTGAAGTTGAGGTAGGCTGGTAGAGGGGGAAAAGGCGAAACTGGAAACTCGTGCTTCGCCGCGACCTTCCGTTTTCGAGTCTCGGTTTTCGAGTCTCCAGTTTCGAATTTCGAATTTCGTATGGATGTTCAAAACAAACGCGTACTGGTGGTCGGCTTAGCCCGCAGCGGGTTCTCGGTGGCCCATGCTCTGGCGACTCACGGCGCGGTGGTTACGGTGACTGACCGCAAGCCGCCGGCGGACTTCGGCGACCTTCTCCCGCAGCTCCTTAAGGACAAAGTCGGACTGGAACTGGGGACGCAGCGCGTCGAAACTTTCCTCCGCCACCAGATCATTGTCACCAGCCCCGGTGTTCCGTGGGACATGCCGCAGCTTCAGGCGGCCCGCGAGCGAAGAATTCCCGTCTACCCGGAAGTCGAGGCCGCCAGTTGGTTTCTTGAAGGCACCTTGGTGGGCGTAACCGGATCGAATGGCAAAACCACCACCACATCGCTGCTGGGCGACATGCTGAAGGCATCCGGGTTCCCGACGTTTGTGGGCGGCAACATTGGCAGCGCCCTCAGTTCGGCAGTGGACCAAGCCCAGCCCGGCACTAGGTTCGTTACGGAGTTGAGCAGCTTTCAGCTCGAAGGCATCCACGAATTCCGGCCGCACGTGGCAGTGATGCTGAACCTTTCGCCCAACCATCTTGACCGGCACCCCAGCCTGGAAGCCTATGCGGAAGCGAAGCGGCGGATTTTCCATAATCAGAACAGCCAGGATTATGCCGTGCTGAATGCTGACGATCCATGGGTGGCGGGACTGCAGGCCGGGGTTGCCAGCCAGCCCGTATTTTTCAGCCGCCGCCGCGAACTTGCCAATGGAGTTTTCATTTCCGAAGGAAAAGTCTTCTATCGCGTTCGCCACCTGGAACGCGTTCTGTTTGAAACCAGTGACGTAACTCTGCGGGGTGATTTCAACCTGGAAGATGTATTGGCGGCCACCACTGCGGCGTGCCTGCTGGGCGCGGATTTCGCTGCCATCCGCAAGGCCGTGCGGGCGTTTCAGGCCGTCGAGCATCGCCTGGAGTTTGTCCGGGAAATTGAGGGAGTGAAATTCTTCAACAACTCCAAAGCCACCAGCGTTGACGCCACGGTGAAATCTCTGGAAGCCTTCGAGAGCGGCCTCCACGTGATCATGGGCGGCAAGGACAAGGGCGCCCCTTACGCGCCGCTGCTTCCACTGCTGAAGGATCGAGTGCGTGAGATCCTGGTGATTGGCGCCGCCGCCCCCGTGATTACAGAACAATTGGCGGGTGCGGTGGACATCATCCAGGCGGGAGATATTGCCACTGCCGTGTATGAAGCCTTTACCCGGTCGCGCCCTGGCGACACCGTGCTTCTGGCCCCGGCCTGCTCGAGTTTTGACCAGTTCAAAGACTACGAAGAGCGCGGTCGCGTGTTCAAAGGGCTGGTTAAGCGCCTTGCCAAGGATGTGTCAACCGGGCGAGTGTTCCGGAGGCAGGAGCGAGGACAGGAGCCAGGAGCCACGAAGCAGGAGCTAGGAGCCAGGAGTCAGGAGTCCGGAGCCCGGAATCCTGAATCCGGAGTTTTGAATAATGGCTCCGAAGTCCGGAATCTTGAATCTGGAATTTTGAATCTCGAATCCCGAACCCGGCGCCGCTCGAAAGGCCAAAACATCGAGGGACCTCGCGACACCGTAATTCCCACCCCCGATAAGGAGGTGCGCCCAGAAGGCGGCGTGGTTGACTCCACGCCTACCCCGGCAGCCGCAGGACCGCCAACACCGCGCGCAACAACGCCAAGTGCGGATAAACCGGCTCGGAAGAAGCAGGCGAAAGCTCTCCAGCCCGTCGTGGACCAGGCTGTGGCGGAGACTACGAAGGTCACGGAAGCAGCGCCGCCGGTAGTCGCTCCCGCAGAGAACCCGGTTCGACCGTCGGTGGTGGAAGGCCCGCCCGAGCCGACTAAAGCCGCCGAGGAAGAACGCTCCAAGGCTGTCGTTTCGAGTCCATCCGCAATGCTCAGGATAGACTTCGCGAAGGAACCTGACAGCGCGCAGGAGTCTGCTGCCGGCGAGGTCTCCGGCAGTTCTTCACCCCAAGTGCGGGCTCAGAATGAAAGCACCACGAGTGTTTCCGAGAGCAGTCAAATGGCAGACACGCACGAAGAGAAAACAGCGGAATCCCCAATTCCGCAATCCCCGAGCCCCATGCCCCGTGTCCCGAGTCCCGTGTCCCGAGTGTCGACCCCTTCGCATCACGTTGAGTTGAGTTACGTTTACGAAGTGGACGCCGAGGACATGCCGGAAGTTGAATCGCAAGTCTTGCCGGAGGACGAGCCGGTCATTTCCGTATCGGCAAGCGCGGCGGAAGTTCCTGATGATGAGGTGTTGCCGTTTGAATCGCGCAAGGCTGGGGAAGGGGAGTCCGTGGTCCCAATTCCGAAGTCCGAGACCGAAGGCGCAGGCTCCGGCGCTCAGCCCTCTCCGAAGGACCCCAGGCCGGTTGATGGCAAGGACAGGTGAGGAAATTGGCGATTTCCGATTGCCGATTGAAAAGAACCGAGAATCGGCAATTCAGAAAAGGCGTTCTCAGCCCCGGCAGGGGTGAAAGAATGTGGCCCATGGCGAAAGCCGTGGGATAGAGAGTGAGCGGTAGAAGCGAGCCCCGGCAGGGGCGACAGAAATGGCCGACACTCACTCTGGTGACCACAAATCGACGCACGAGGAAGATCTGCTTGCGCCGGTCCAGAAGCGTTGGATGGCCCTTGCGTTTGTTGTTTGCCGAGGGGAGTCTTTCGCCCCTAGCGGGGCTCGGAATCTATATCAGACGGTGTCTCTTTCCCACGGCTTTCGCCATGGGCCACAATCTGTCGGCCCTGCCGGGCCTGGGTTTTTAGTGAACGCATTTACTGAGGACTGACAACTGAGAACCTGCCGTCTTGCTTGTCACTTTTCACTCGTCACTTGTCACTGGTTCTCTATGGCTCGCCAACTTCAATCCGACAAGGTTCTCTTCGGCGCCGTGGTGGGCCTGGTACTATTTGGCGCGCTGATGGTCTTCTCCGCCTCCGCCGTCATGGCCGCGGACCGGTACAATAACGGCAACTATTTCTTATTCCGGCAATTGGCATGGGCGGGAGCGGGCCTGATCGCGGTTGGAATCCTGATGCACACGGACTATCGACGGCTGGCAAGCCCCATGGTGGTCTTTCCCGCGCTGGCGCTCGAGTTCATTCTGCTGGTCCTCGTGCTATTCGTCGATCGCAGCCATAACACTCACCGCTGGTTTCATATTGGCGTCGCAAGCTTTCAACCCTCCGAGCTCGCCAAGATTATCCTGACCGTCTTCCTGGCATTTTTCCTCGACCTGCGCAAAGGCGAGGTGAACGATTGGAAGCACACGCTGGCGCCCATTGTGCTTGTTGCCGGCCTCATGGGGGCGTTGGTCCTGAAAGAGCCCGATTTGGGGACCACGCTGGCCATGTGCTTGATTCTTGCGGCCATGCTCTACTCCGCAGGGTTGAATCTTCGCTATTTTGTCGTGACCGGAATTGCCGGACTGGTCCCGCTCTATTTTCTGATTTTCCACTCCACCTATCGGTCCAATCGGATTTCAGCTTTTTTGCACCCTTACGCCGACCCGCTAGGAAAAGGGTTCCAGATTCTGCAGTCCTACATTGCGGTGGGAACCGGAGGCATAACCGGCGTGGGTCTGATGGAAGGCAAACAGAAACTCTTCTTTCTGCCCGAACCCCAGACGGATTTTATCTTCTCCGTGGTGGGAGAAGAGTTGGGTTTGCTTGGCTGCCTTGCCGTCGCGGCGATTTTCGCCATCATCCTCATACGTGGACTGCGGGCAAGCGCCGCATGCCGGGACGACTTTGGACGGCTGCTGGCAATCGGGCTGACGGTGATGATCGTCGGCCAGGCTCTGGTGAACATGAGCGTGGTGTTGGGACTTCTTCCCACCAAGGGTATCCCCCTGCCATTCGTGAGCTATGGAGGATCGTCCCTCTTGGTGAATCTGGTGGCCGTGGGTATTTTGCTGAATATTTCTCAGCAGGCGAGTTAAGGAAAGAGCGAAATTCGAAAATCGAAATTCGAAACTCGAAAACTCCGTACTGGGTAAAGATTATGGGTGTGCCCCCGTCAGATTTGCGACGTACTGTAAAGGACTTTACGGATTTGGAGGTTTGGAAAGCTGCCAGGGAAATGCGACGACAGATATATATGCTGGCGAAAAAGTTGCCGGATTTTGAAAAGTTTGGACTGGCTTCTCAGGTTCGCCGCGCAGCGGTCTCCGTTACCGCGAACCTGGCAGAGGGGTACGGACGGTTTGGTTACCAGGAGAACATCCAGTTTTGCCGCCAGGCACGAGGTTCAATTTACGAACTCCGCGACCACATTATCACTTGCGTGGATGAACTTTTCATAAGCAAAGATGAGGGATGCAAGATTGACGCCATGCTGCAAAGAGTGGCGATGATACTGAACGGATATCTTCGGGCAACCCTCGCGCGTAAGCAATCAGACCGTACGTAGCTCGCGAGTTTCAAGCCTTTCAATTTTCGGGTTTCGATTTTCGAGTTTCCAGTTTCGAGTTTCGTCTTCTATGCACGAGGGAATGCGTATCTTAATGGTTGCAGGCGGAACGGGTGGGCACATCTTTCCGGCTCTGGCCGTAGCCGAGGAATTGCGCCGGCGCGGGGAGCATGCGGGGTCCCCGTACGAGATTGAATTCGTCGGCACGCACCGCCCGCTGGAAGCGAAGTTGATTCCGGCCGCGGGATTCCGGCTTCGCACGGTGGACGCGGCGGGCTTGAAGGGCATTGGCGGCATTCAGCGATTGCGCAACCTGCTGGTGTTGCCTCGTACCGCGATTGAGGTGGCGCGCAGTTTGCGTGAGTTTCAACCGCAGGTTGTCGTGGGAGTGGGAGGTTACCTGGCCGGACCGGTGTTGCTCGAAGCGGCATTGGCCAATATTCCCACGATTTTGATTGAGCCCAATGCTCGGCCGGGATTCACCAACCGTTTACTGGCCCCGGTAGTAAGCGCCGCAGCGGTGGGATTTGAAGAAACGGCGAGCCTGTTTGGAAGCAAAGCGCGCGTAACGGGACATCCCGTGCGCCGGGCGTTTTTCGAAATTCCTGTAGCACAGAAATCCCTGCCGGTGGGTGTTGATTCACAGCCAGGAGTGGCTGTGCCACCCTTCACTATCTTCGTGGTGGGTGGCAGTCAAGGATCGAGCGCCATCAACCGGGCCGTCGTCGCAAGTCTGCCGTTGCTCGAATCTGATGGCCCCCTGACCATTAGGTCGGAACAAGCGGCCGTCGCGCCGGGCATGATGAGAATCATCCACCAAACGGGGGAACGCGACTATAATGAAGTATCAAAGGCCTATCAGGAGCACAGCGTGCTCGCTTCTGAAGTCCACGCTTTTATCGATGACATGCCCGGCACCCTTGCCCAGGCGGACCTGGTGATCTCGCGCGCCGGCGCCACTGCGGTGGCGGAACTGGCCGCCGCGGGAAGAGCCTCGTTGCTGATTCCATTCCCCGGCGCCACGGATCAGCATCAGTTGGAGAATGCCCGGGCGATGGAAAAGGCCGGGGCTGCCCACGTCATGGTGCAATCGGATCTCTCGCCGGAGCGGTTGGCGAAGGAAATCCGCGCTTTGGTGGCGAGTCCAGGGACGCTCGATGGCATGAAAACCTGTGCCCGCTGTTTGGCCCGCCCCGACGCGGTGGCCCACATCGTGGATATGGTGGAAGATTTTGCAAGGCGATCGTAGGGGCGATAGAAACACGCGACTGTGTACAAAGATTTTGGAGAGGAAATAGCGTTCAGTACTCAACGATCGGCGAAATGCATTAGCTGACCGCTGATAGGTGAAAGCTGACAGCTCAAAAAAGAATGCTTGGTAAAATTCAAAAGATCCATTTCGTAGGCATCGGCGGCATCGGCATGAGCGGCATCGCCGAGGTGTTGCTGAATCTTGGCTTTAAAGTTTCAGGCTCAGACCAGAGATCCACCGCAGTAACGGAGCGGCTGGTGAATCTGGGCGCGCGGGTGTTTGAGGGCCATGCAGCCAGCAACATCACCGACGCGCAAGTTGTGGTAGTGTCGTCCGCCGTGCGTGCGGATAATCCGGAAATTCAGGAAGCACAGAAGCGGCAGATCCCCGTGATTCCCCGCGCCGAAATGCTGGCGGAATTGATGCGGATGAAGTTCAACGTGGCGGTGGCGGGCTCCCACGGCAAAACATCCGTCACCTCCATGATCGCAGTGATGACGGCGGAAGCGAACCTTGACCCCACGGCAGTGATTGGGGGACGGCTGGCGATTTTTGATTCCAGCGCCCGCTTGGGCAAAAGTGATTTGATGGTGGTGGAGGCGGACGAGAGCGATCGGTCGTTTCTCTACCTGCTGCCTTCGATAGCCGTGGTCACCAACATCGACCGCGAACACCTTGATCATTACAAGGACATTAATGAAATTGCCGCGGCCTTCGTTTCATTCATGAACAAGGTTCCCTTTTACGGGGCCGTGGTGGCTTGCTTCGACCCACCGTGGCGCGACCTGATGGCGAGCCTAATCCCCAGCCTGCGCCGCCGCGTCATTACCTACGGCATTGAGCCTGGTGCTGATGTTCAGGGCAGGATTCAGGAACTAACGTCCGCCGGATCGATGTTTGATGTTGTGAAACAAGGTAACGTTATTGGACCCT
>CAYTMD010000350.1:0-6953 GCA_964438685.1 uncultured Acidobacteriota bacterium | reverse complement strand
CACTTGAAGAGAACAGTGACACATCGGGAATATCCCGCATCCCGTCGTTCGGATTACCGACCAGCCCCGACTGCCACGATGGCTTGGCATATCCGGCGCAGGTGCCACCCACCACGCCGATAATATCGGGCGCACCGGTGGCGCAGCCGATCGGGCCGCCTCCACCAGCCTGGATGTTAAGCCGGGCCATGCTCTGGCTGGCATCATTGCAAAGCCCGTTGGAACCATAGGTGGATAAGAGCCCCAGATAGTCAGCGAGCAGCACGCTGCCGCAGGAGTTATTCCAGGGGATCTCGGGAATATAGGACACCGCCGACCCGTAGTCGGCAGCGTTGACAGAACCCCAGTAGGTGCTTGCATTGCCTTCATACATATCTGCAAAATCGGTGCCACCTACCGCCACGTTGTAAGGCGTGGAAGCAAGTGCGTTGACGTTGATTCCACTTTTGGCGTACGGGCCCATTTCCGAAGTGTCCGGCCCCCAATCACCCGCGGAAACGAAGATGGAAACTCCCTCCGTCACGCCCTGTTGGTACAAAGAGTTGTAATAGGCGTTGTTCGCCGCGCCAGACGCGGGTTCGGAACCAGCAAGACTGATGCTGACGATAGCGGGTGGCGTGCCGCTGGCGTTAAGGAGGTTTTGCAACGCAAGCAAGGGACCCTCGGCACACGACGCCAGTTCTATGGCAGCGCTGGGCGCCGCGGCGGTCGCCCACTCCACGTCAATAGCCGCCTCCACCTCGCCTGCGTTGACACCTGGATCAGTGCAGTTGTCCATCGGACTGCCGGGCGGCCCGGGCGGGTGGATCTGGGTCAGGGAACCTTGAGGATATGCCGAGGCGAGCCCTAGCGCGGAGCGGAACGTCTCCCAGTCTGCCGTACTGTAGACGTCGGTTTGTTCGAGTACAACTATCGTCTGCCCCTTCCCTGAATTGCCTGCCGCGAACGCCGGCTTGAAGTTGTAGATCGTCCACAAATCCGCCGGGACAATCGGGTAGTCGTAGGGGCCGAGCGTATAACTGTTTCGGGCCTTGGCGATGGGTTGAGGCTGGAAGTCATGCAGGGCGAGTACTCCCGACACCGTTGCCGCCAACTCTACCGGAATCTGCGGGTCGCTCATGTTGGCAATGTGATCCTGGCCGTTCACATGCAACTTGTGAATCTCCGTTCGGAATGCCCGGCAGATCTGACCTGCCGAGCCTGTGAAGTCAATCACCATTTGGTTGGGATAGACCGTGTTGACCGTGAAGCCCTGCGACTGAAGCCAGGCCGTCACCCTGGCGACGTCAGCCGGTGCGGCGCCGTACCGCTGCCCGAACTCTGCCGCCGTGATCCAATGGTGAAAGACCGGCGACGTGGGATCGTGGATGTCCTTGATGAATTGCTGGAGTGCTTGATCCCGCTCCGAAGTACGCTGCAACTGGAGCATCATATGGCTTAAGGTCAGGCCATCGGAGACTCGCCCGCGATCGTTCTTCGCCACTGCTTCCGGGCGGGTGTTGCCTCGAAGGGTAACCAGCGCGCTCGATTGAGCGTCCGGCGGAGGGAGCGTTGTTGCTTGCGGGTCGGCGCCTCCCGGGCTCGCAAGCGCTGCTGCCAACCACCCTCCGGCTCGCGGATCAACGGGGCCCAGGGTCCTAATGGGACCTCCGGGGCCGGACCTCAACCCATTCGTGCCAGACGTTGCCCACCCGGTGAGAGAAGACGCATAACGCGCAGTAAAATGTGGCGCTGCTTGCGGAGAGAGGTGATAGACCGGACGGTTAGTAATATTGTTCTCTGCCCCTTGTATCCCTGGGGGAAGACCAAACTCTATGATAGCGAGCACTGAAAAGAATAGAACTCCAGAGTAAACCACAACACGATTTGACATATTCTTGCGACGTTTGGCAGTGCTGACATGCTGAACCATCACACTCTCCAGGGGCACTGGGATCGGATGTCAGCCCGGAATGCTATATCCTGAAAGTGCAAATATCAATTCGATACTTATCACATAGACGAAATGTCTATTCCGTAAATAGTGCACAGACGGATTGTCATTCGATGAGAATGAAAGGGGGGATACCGGGCCGCAAAGGTCACACGTGACACAGGGGGAGAAGTTGTGATGGCATGGCTCAAGCCGGGATCAATCGCGAGATCCCGCGAATTCTGGCATGGACAGGCAGGTTGGCGCAGAGCGCGACTCTGCGGTTCAGATTATCCAATCGGCGAAGATCGCAGGGCTGCGCTTGCCCTGCGCAAGCCGAGGAGCGGTTGCCACGGAATAAGGCCGCATGGCGGAGGAGAGCACCCCGCATTGAGCGCTCAAGCTCGGGCCGATCACTCCCAATGCGCGCCTTTCTTGATGACGCGCACGGCGGTATCGCCCCAGAACTCCGGCGGATCCAACTCCAGCCCATATCCGAAATCGGTGAGGTGGTTCACCACGCCGGGATCGGTGCGAACGATGGCGCCCGTGGTGGTGTCCCACCACTCCACGGTGTACTCGCCGTCTTCGAGTGGCGCAATATTCGCCTTGGCCTTCGGTTGAGGCCCGCCGCGCACCGCCTTCCCGTCAATGATCCGGAAAGCCAGCGGGTCATGCAACCACAGCAAGGCGCGGTCCCCACCACTCACACCGTAAACATTCATACTCACGGGCAGGTTGGGAAGCGTCAAGTGAATCGGTGTCCAGCGTCGTGAAGGCCAATCAACCCCCGCCACAAACTTCGCCAGCGGCTGATAGTGACGGTAGAGATTATTCTTATCCACATAGCCCCACCACCAGTACATACCCACTCCGGCGGCACCAGACACGGCGGTGGTCCACATGCAATCATGAAAGTTCTTACCCTCTGGGTCGACGCTGAGATCACCCTCCATGCCCTGCTCGCCAAAGAAGAACGGCTTGCCGAAAGGGCGCATCAGGTGGTCGGGGTCTTGCAGCGAGTACAGAGCAGCATCGTAGGGTTGAGCCCAGTAGGAATGCGCCTGCACCAGGCTGACTTCCGGAAGCGCGAACATTCCGGGATCGCGCCAACTTGTGGTGACAAGATGATGGAAGGGGTCAATCTGTTTCAGGTAGCCTCCGATGTCGCGGTGCCAGGCCACATTCGCCTCGCTGGTGAATGCATCCAGGTTGTCCACTTCGTTCCACAGCTCCCATGCCACGAGGTTGCTTGACCATCCCCAGCGCGCCACGCTGTAACGCAGACGGCGTTTCACCAACTCCCGGGCGCGGGGCGAGGTAAAGTAATCCGACGGCTTCAGGCAGGGGCCGCCGTTTGCCGCGTTGTAAGGATTGCGCAGCCAGCGGTAGGGCATCTTCTGCTCCCACCAGACCACCATTTCAAACGTGAGCTGGTAACGGATGCCGAGCCTCTCAGCAAGTCCCGCGACGTAATCGAACCGCCAGGCCGACTGCAAATCGTAGTGGCCCAGTCCCGTAACCTGGGTCTCCAATGGAAATCCGGCGTACGAACCATCACCCGGCCCGGCAATGATTTTGGGGTCTTTCGGCACGTAGTATTCTTGCCACAGGCGCACGTAATTCCCCCCGGCGGCGGCAAGGCGCGTCAACAAGCGGTCGAAATAGTAAGTTCCCTCGCGCTGCTCATACAGGCACAGGTTCTCGCCAATAGGGAAAAAGGGGTGATCGGATTCATCCGCGAGGAACTGCGGGTTGCGCCTGCTGGCCCGCACGAATCCACCGCCAGGCCCCGCCGCCACACGCACGCTGATGGGCGTACTGCGGCGCGTCTCGGAGCCGGTTTGCAAGACCAACGTCACCTGATGCAAACCCACCTCTCCACTGGCGAACCGCACGCGCCATTCAGGCGTACCCACGGCCCGCAGCAGCTCAACAGCCCCCGGTCCACGAATTTCCGGGTTCTGCAAAGACCGATCGTAGTCCTGAAACCAGAAACCCGGCACCACCATCTGCCTGCCGGATGGAAACACCACCGTCGCATCAAGGGTTACCACGTTCGGGTCGAAGGGATTGGCGGGTATGCTTTCCGGCCGCCAGCCAATTTCAATTTTCTGGTACTGGCGGTTCTCTTGGGTGAGCACACGCGCGCCGACAATCTCCGGCCCCTGCGCCCACAAGGCATGCCCCGCCAGAAGTGCCAGGAGAAACAAGCACGCGCGAAAAAGCCGAACGGATTGATGGCTCATACAACCGTCTCCTTCATAAAACCGTTGAGAGCAGGTCGCAACCAGGATGCGCGGCACCAGGATGCGCGGCGATGATGGCGTGCTGGCCTTTCATTCCAGCGTCTCGCCGGCGTCAGCGGGGCCGCTCTGAACCATCCAGTGCCCCAGCCACAACAACGATACGGTGTCGATCATCCAGTGCGCGAGCATGGCAGGATAAAGGCTTCCCCAGTGCACCACCGGATAGGCGAGCAGCGCTCCCAACAGCGCGGCGCGAACCATGCCGCTCCATCCCTGGTAACAATGCGCCAATCCAAACGCCACGGAAGACACAACCCAGGCCCATAAGAGGGAATGAAGCCAGCCGTGCAATTGCGTCAGCAGGTAGCCGCGGAATAGGAACTCCTCGCAGAACGCCGCTGTGGGCGAGATGATCAGCGCCGCCCAGGCTTTCTCGCGGGGTGTTTCCGGAATCAGCAGGTAAACCAGATCGGTTTCGGGCGGCAGCCATCCACGCCGTTCGCAGAGGACGACCAATCCCAGCGCCAGAATTGCGGCGGCGGCGATGCCGGAGGCCCACTCGACAACGGCGCTGATTGGCATCGCGGCAAAGCCTCTCACAAAGACCTCGCGCGCAATCGCGAACACGATTCCAATTCCCGCCACGGTTAGAAACCACTGGGAAATCACTGCGGAAAGGTAGAGCCTCAAGCGGGGCAAGTTGCGGATTTCGGTGTTGTGGGCGTTGGAGTACGAGAGGGCTGGCACCCCCGCCACCAGGACGAGGGTGAAGGCAACGGCAATCAGCGTGGTGAACATACCCAAGCCCTGTAAGCCGGCGGCGTGACAAGCACTACGGCTGCTTCTCCAAAGGCATCCGCACGGTGCGGAGCGGGGATCCAGGCGGCAAATTCAAGGGCTGGGAGCGCGCCTTGTAACCCATTAGCCGGAACTCGACCCGATGGCTTCCAGGAACAATCTTCAGGATTGACGGGGTGCTTCCGTGGAACTCGTCATCAATCAGAATGTCGGCGCCGAGGGGATCAGAGAAGAACTCCACCGTGATGTACTCCCCAGGCTGGGCAGCGGGGGCAGCGGGCGTTACCGGTGCGGCTGCGGGAGCCGGAACTGTCTGCGGGGCGGGCGCTGGCGTCGCGGGAACGGCCACCGGTTTGGGAGCGGGAGTAGGAGCGGGTGCCGGCGCAGGGGTGGCCACCGGGGCCGGCGTTGCGGGCGCTTCTGTCAATTCAACGTTTACATCCTGATCCAGGTAGGCGGTAAACTCACTTCCCTTCGGAGCGCCCAAATCACCGTTCACCTGGGTTTCAACTTTAAGCTCGTCCTTCACCACCTTGGCGGTCTTCAGCGTACTGCAGCGGAGCTTTACGACCTCCAGATTGGGGAGCCGCAATCCCTCGATATCAAAGCGCAGGACCTTGCCCTTCTTCACTTCCTGGACTCCACCCCAGGCCGTCGTCCCAGCGGGAATCGCCACCGCTCCATGCAGCATGACGGGCTGCGAGACCTCCAAATCCACCCGGGCTCCGACCGCTGCCTGGGAGCTCAACAGGTCTGCCGTCAATCGCACATGAACGGCAGTGCCGTCGGTAAGGCGCGCCGCTTGCGCCTGCACGATACTGCCGGCGCAGGCTATAACCAATCCCCATACCACCCATGCTTGCCTGAGTCTCATGCCCAAACCTCCGTACTGGCGTACTGAAAAACGGCCGCTGCCGTGGAACTTGTAACGCCACCCTCTATTGCTTGACGAGCGTCGCCCGCACCGAGGGGCGCGATTCCGGATCCACCACCATGATTCGCGACCATGTGCGGTACCCGGCCATGCGAATTTCAACGGTGTGATGCCCGGGAGTCATTCGCAAGGTGGAGGGCGTATTCCCCACCATGGCTCCATCAATCACGATTTCGGCGCCATCGGGCGTGCTATCGAAGTCCACCGAAGAAGGCTGCAATCCTACGTCCGTTGCTGCCAGGGGTGAGGATGGCGCCGGAGGGGCTGCGACGGGCGCACTTGCCTCGGGTGCGGCAGGAGGGGTTGGGGCTGCGGCAGGCGCCACCGCTATCGCATCCGACGTATTGACGGTGAATGATCCGTCGATATAGGCCGAGTACTCCTTGCCTTTATCCGCTCCCACCACGCGTGAAATCTGCCCTGGAATCGAAGACCGTTCGTGGACTTCGGTGTCCTTGCCCTTTGAGGTTTTTCGCGACTGGAGACGCAGGGGAAGATCCTGCCGGTCAACAGCGCGAACCGCCAGGAACTGGAAGATCACCTCCGCGTCTTTGGCCCGGGGTTTGAAGGCACCCTTCACCTCAACAACCTTCCCGCGGGCGGTCGCTCCCCTGGCAATCACCACGTGTCCGTTGATAAGAACATCCTGTGCCACCTCAAACTCAATCGCATCACCCTTGCGAACATTGTCCGTGGTGAGAACGTTGCGGAGCTTCAGATCAACCGACTGGCCGTCGCGCACCGGCACGCGAACGGCAAAAGCCGGCAGCGCCAGCAGGAAAAGAAAGATGAGGGCGACGAACCGCCCCATAACGAGCGGTTGGCGATAATGGCGTTGATTCTGTACCCTTGAATACGAAGGCCTGTCCATTGCGACCTCCAACATGAACGTAAACAATTGCAGGATAGATCTGCGAGATGCCGGCGGGATGAGAGTGTACCGCCTCCGACCGGCGCGGCTAGTGTCTCACCGCAATGCGGGGCCGTCAAGAAATAGGATGGGTGGGTCAGCGATTCCGTAAGGTATGCCTCGGCTGGGGGCAGTGGGCCGATGGGGGAC
>CAYTMD010000349.1:0-6967 GCA_964438685.1 uncultured Acidobacteriota bacterium | reverse complement strand
TCGCCCCTTTGGGGGAGAGGGGCCGGGGGTGAGGGGGTCGCAAGGCTTGCCCACCGGCCGGTGACTCACACAAGTCACAAGCTATTCAATCCAGCTCCCACCGGTGGTGGGGCTGCCTTCCGCCCACCGTACACAAGCAGATACGCGGCGGGGACAATGAAAATAGTTAAGATGACAGAAGAAGTGAGCCCTCCGATGATGGCGCGCGCCATGGGCGTGTATTGTTCGGCGCCAGTCCCCAATTTCATCGCCATGGGAATCATCCCGATGATGGTGGCGAGAGAAGTCATCAAAATAGGCCGTAGACGAACCCGGCACGCCGTAACCACGGCATCGGCGGGAGACATCCCTTGCATCTCCAGGTTGTGCGCGAAATCCACAATCAAGATGCTGTTGGAATCGGCAATACCGATAAGCATCAGCACTCCCATTAACGACATCACGTTCAGCGTGCTGTGAGTGAGGGGCAGGATCACGAGCACGCCGATGAACCCCATGGGGATTGCGAGCATAATAAGAAGCGGGTCGGTGAACGAACGGAACTGCGCCACCAGGATGAGGAACAGCAGCGTAAAAGAGAGCAGGAAGCCGAGTGCGAAACTCCTAAAGGAGGCTTCCATGCCATCCACCATGCCGCGCAGATTGACCCTCACATTGGCGGGAATATTGGTCTTACTCAGAATTCCGCGTATGGCATCGGTAAGTTTCCCCAGGTCCTCCCCCTGCGGGGTCACATAGACATCGGAAACCCTCTGAATCTGGTAGTGGTCCACTTCGGTGGGTGTCTGAATACTGGTGAGTTTCACTACGGAATCAAGCATCGTAGGTTGGGTCAGGTTGGGAGCGCGCAGGGGAATGTTCTTCAGGTCCAGAGAATTGTGAATTGCCCGTGAGCCGTTCTCAAAGTACTGCACGGTCAGGAAGTAATCATTCCCCGTCTTCCGGTCCACCCAGTAGTTGGGCGCAATCATCAAGTTCGAATTCAGGGCCGTGATGACGTTGTCCACCACATCCTTCTGGCTCAGCCCCAACTCACCGGCATGGACGCGGTCCACGTCCAACCGCAGCCCCGGATAGTTCATGTCCTGGGGAATGTAGACTTCGCCCACTCCCCTTAACCCCCGGATCTGCCTCGCCAGGTCTTCCGCAATCCCATAGCTCTGGCCCAGATTCGAACCGCTCACTTGCACGTCGATGGGCGCCGGCATTCCCATGTTCAATATTGCGTCCACCATGGAACCACTGGAAAAGAACGTCCGAATCTCCGGATACTGCTTGTTAATCTTCTCCTGCACCTGCCGCATGTAATCAAAACTGCTGCGCCGATGCTCATCCTGTAGCTGCACCTGCACCGTGGCGGTGTAGGGCCCGGCATTAGTGGTGTACAAGGATGAGAAATCGGGCACCACCCCTATGTTGGAGACCACCAGCTTGAAGTCCTGGGGATCAATGGTCTGGCGGATCAGGTCCTCCACTTTGGCCACGTATTCATTGGTCACCTCAATGCGCGTGCCGGTGGGCACCTTGAGGTTGATGGTGAACTGTCCGGCGTCGGTGCGGGGGAAGAAGGCCAAACCCAGAAAGGGATAGATGGCCAGGCTGGCCAGAAACAGCCCCGCCAGAGCCGCGACGGTCACGCCCGGCCGCTTAAGGGCGCGCCGCACCCAGTACTCATAGAAATCCAATAGCTTATTGAACATCCGGTTGAACGCGGCATTGAACCTGTCCCACCATGAACGGCTGATCGGCGTCTCCGGCTCAATTTCGTACTCGCCGTCTTTCGCTTCGTGTCCTTGCGCGTGCGGCACCTGCTTCAAGAATCGCGAGCAGAAGAGTGGAATTACCGTCATGGCCACAACAAAGGACGCCAGGAGGGAGAGGCAGAAGGCGAGGGCCAGCGCAGAGAAAAGGAATTTGCTTACACCATAGAGAAACACCACCGGAAGAAAGTCCACCACGTCCACCAGGGTTGCGGCGAGGACGGCCAGGTTCACTTCCGCGCCACCCACTTCCGCAGCCACCTGAGGCAAGGCTCCCATCTCCAGATGGCGATAGATGTTTTCGAGTGATATCACTGAATTGTCGATCACGCGCGAAAATGCCAACGCGAGGCCCCCGAGAATCATCGTGTTCACCGTGCTGCCCATTAGAGTCAACACGACAAAGGTGGCCAGGGCGGAAATCGGGATGGAAAGCAGCACTGCCGTGGTGGCGCGAAAACTGCCGAGAAAGAGCAGAATCATGATGCTGGTGAGAAAGAGCCCGAGGAGGCCCTCGTGCAGCACTGTGTGGATCGCTTCCTTGACATACACCGATTGATCGAACACCAGGGAGGCGGTCATCTGTTTGGGAATGTCAAACAGGTGGCCAATCATATCTCGAATGCCGTTGACCACCTCAATGGTATTGGTATCGCCCCCCTGCTTCATGATGGGGATGTAACAGGATTTCTGCCCGTCTACCCTCACCACGTTGTACTGAATTTGATTGGCGTCTTCTGCCTTTCCCACATCACCTACCGTGACCCACGAGTTCCCCACTGTCTTGATGGGGATATCGTTCAAGTCCTTTACCTGGTTCACCAGGCTGTTGGAGTAGACGTAGTAATCGTAAGGGCCCATCTTCACATCACCGGCGGGCAGGATCAGATTGGACTGGTTGACCGCGTCCACCACGTCCATGGGCGTCATCTGCCGCGACAGGAGTTTGTATGGGTCCACGTACACCATGGCTTGCCGGTACTTCCCGCCAAACGGCGGTGGGATCTCCGCCCCCTTCACCACCGCGATCTGGTTGCGGATGGCAAACTGCGCGTAATCGTGAAGCTGCGTCTCAGTGAGTCCCTGCCCTTTCACCGTCACCAGGCATACCGGAAGGCTGGAGGCATCAAACTTCAGCACTACCGGAGGCAAAGTGCCGGGTGGCAAACGCTTCAGGTCCGCGAGAGCCAGGTTCGAAATTTCCGTCACATCGGCGTCCGCGTTGGTTCCCGGCTGGAAGTAAATCTTGATGATGCTGACCCCCAGCATGGAACGGGATTCCATGTGGTCGATGCCGCTGGCCAGGGTGAAGAAGCGCTCCAGCGGGTTGGTGATGTCGATTTCGATGTCCTGCGGAGGCATGCCGGAATAAAACGTAGCCACCACCACTTCCGGAATATTGATCGACGGGAAGAGGTCCACCGGCATGCGCGCCACGCTGGTCACGCCCAGAACCAAAAGCACCAGGCAGATAACGATGATGAAGTAGGGATTGCGAATCGAAAACTTAGGCATATGTCTCCACCTTTAGTCCACCTTAATGCCCTGCTCAGCACCACCCCGGCTGATGACGGCGCCGGTTGCGGTCCACCCTCTCCCCCAAAGGGGCGAGGGAAGTAAATTCAAATTACCTCTCCCCTCGCCCCTTTGGGGGAGAGGGGCCGGGGGTGAGGGGGTCGCATGGCTTGCCCACCGGCCGGTGACTAACACAAGTCACAAACTATTCAATCCGGCCCCCGCCGGTGGCTGGGCTGCTTTCTGCCTACTGCCCTTGTGCCCCGTGGTATTGCAGCATCTGGACAACTTGCGGACGCACATCTTCGCCCGGTTTAAGCCCGCTGCGGTCGCTCACGACGACCAATTCGCCTTCCGCGAGGCCCGAAGCAACCTCCGCGTCAGTCGAGGTTTGAAGGCCCATCGTTACCACTCGAAGCTCGATCTTGTTGGCTGGACTCACCACGTACACGCTGGCCTGATTACCCTCCTGGTTCAGCGCCTCCAAAGGCACAGACAGAACGTTGTCTTTCGCTTCCAAGGTGAGCGTGGTTTCCGCATACATTCCCGGCATCAAAAGCCGGCCGGGATTGGGGACGTCGACCTCGGTATGCATGGTGCGCGTGTCCGCCTGCACGTCCGATGAAAAGCGGGCCACTTTGCCGGGAAATGATCGGTTGAGCGCCGAGACGCGGACATCTACGGGATCACCGACCCGGACGTACGGCACCGAGGACTCAGGAATCGGGATCACCAAACGAAACAGGTCGTCCTGGGATAACTTGACCAAGGGTATGGCCTGGGTGCTGGAGCTCGTTCCTGCCTGCATCAAGGTTCCCAGGTTGGCGTAACGCTGGGTCACCATGCCCGCAAACGGCGCCGTGATGCGCGAGTAGGCGAACAGCGCCTGGTCGTGAATAAGCCTGGACCTGCTAACCAGCAGGTTGCTCTGTGCCGCCTGGAAAGCTGACTCACCCGCATCCACCTGCGACGCAGCGGCCAGGTCTTTGCCCTGGGCGTCATCAACTTCCTGCTGGGCAATCAGGCCGGGCTGGCTTTCGAACACACTGTTCATGCGGGTATATTCGAGGTGAAGAACCTTGGCCTGGGCTTGATATCTGTTCAATTGATGATCGGCACGGGAGACTTCATCCGAGGCATTCTTGATAGCGGCTTGATCCTCCTGCAACTGCGCCTCGAGCTCTGGAATTTCCAGGGTGGCCATCAATTGACCGGCTTGCACGCGACTGCCATAGTCGACGTACAATTTTTTCACAAAGCCGGATTCCTTCGCGTAAACGTCGATTTCCTGGAAGGGGACGAGTTCCGAGGAAAGGGTAATTGCCCGTTGCAGGGTCTTGCGGCTTGCTTTCATCACTCCCACCGTTTCGACCGGCGCGGAGTCGCTCCTGGCTCGGACCTTCGAGCAGGAAGAAAGCAGCAGCGGTGAGACAATTAGCAAGCCCAGCGCGGCCCAGCGCGTCACGGCCTGTCCCGCCATACTTTCGAGAATAGGTTTGTTCATCATTTCCACTGTTTTGCTCCATCACCAAGGGAATCCGGATTGAAGTCGAGTATGTCCTTGAGGCCCCGGCTGAATTCCTCGCGGGTGGTCCCAGGTCTTCTGGACAAATCAATCAACTGTTGTTTCTTTTCCCGGATCGCGTTCGCCACTGGGGGCAATTTCAGCGCCAATTCTGGCGGAACGGTCAGGACGCCATGCCGGTCCCCGTGGATTAACTCGCCGGGGCGAATCGTGAGCCCCCCCACCTCCACCGGTTCGCCGTATTCAACCACGTGGATATAGGCCCGCGAGAGGGCGAGACGTCCCGCAAAAACCTGGAACCCGCTGGCTTCGATTCCCGACAACTCCCGGGCGGCTCCGTTGGTTATTGCCCCCACGCAGCCCAAGCCCTTCAAGATGTTGACGTGGACCTTTCCGAAGAAAGCTCCGGTGCCGGGGGGATCATCAATGTCTTGCATCACCACCACGCGCGGCGCCGGGATCTCACTGATGTGCTTCCACCAGTCGGTACGCTCCTCGTATCGTCTACCCACGATTGGGGGATCGGTGGAGCGAACTTTACAAGTGGCTGCGTAGCCCACCAAGGGAGGAAAATTCTTGAAGAGACAGCGAAAGCCTGCGGTGGCAAACCCTTCATTCCGCAAACGAACGCCGAAACTTTCGATGGCGTCGGCAATAAGACACGTATCGAAGGTCTTGAGCAGTTGGATCTGCTCGATGCTCAATGGAGTCTGCAAGGCTCACCCTCGTCAAAGGAGATTTATAGCGTTAACCGGCCCATTGGATTCCGGTGGTAACGATGGCGCGTCGAGAGGCCTCGTGCCCTCTGCGCTCAAATTGAAAATGAACGGAGTTATCCCCGGGTAGGTGGAGCTCGGAAGTGGCGGGTCTGATCAACCAGGAAATGTATCGTAGGAATTGTTTCTTCGTGCGGAAGATAGATGGAGGGGGCTACTGCCGGCAACTCTGGCGGAGCGGAATGGCGCGCCTGGATACCAGGGGTCACACGCGCCGTGCCGATTTCCTGACCCTCTGACTTGGTCATGTGACCAGCCTTCCAGAGGTGCCATGGCCCGGTGCACGCCTGGAGGCAGGGTCTGCGCGAGGCGCTGGACAGAACAACCACTCCGGTCAGCAGGAGCAAAATGCTGACTGCCAGGAGGCGTCGAGAGCGAAGGACCATTCGCGTCATTCTTGCAAGAAAGAGTGTCAAGATTTCCCTGAAAACTTCAACGGTCTATGATGCCATTAAACCTTTTAACGGGCAACTGCATTCGCGGTAGGACCGCAAGCGCACTTGCCTGAACCCCGTGTTCACATCTGGATTAGAGACACTTTGAGCCCAACAAGATGCCTATTGGTGAAAAATAGGGACGTCGGCCCTTTACCGGGGGGATAGAACGGTCTGGTGGGACCACTTGGGAGCCGCCTCACATTTCAGTGTGGGCCGAAGCCCACACTGAAGAGGGAGGGAATACGCAAAACCCGAAGCTATACGCAAAGCGCTTACTTCCCGATGGTTGGAGCAGAGCCGGGAAGAGTGTAGCGCAAATTAAAGAACACCATGTTGTTGTTGGCATTCGGCGGCTGGCCGGTGGCATAATTCACGTACCAGGGATTGCGCACAAGATATTCATACTGGCCCATGAAGTTTACTGCACCCCACTTGGCATCCTTCCATATCGTCTGGTTGAAGCCAAAGGAAATCTCTTGGATGGCACGATTCTGGCCGCTGCCTGAGCCCGAGTAGCCATAACCCAGAGTTGGTGCGGTTTTACCCGTGTCGATGGCGGTGTTCCGCATGATGTAAATGCCACCGTAATACCCATAAATTAAAGTCTTCTTCTGGGTGATCTCAAATCCTGTCACCGTCGAGCCGCTGTGAACGGGGGAGATGGAACCGTCAGCGTGTGCGATTACGTCGGGGGCTTGGCCAAAGATGTAGCGGCCGCCACCGGCGCTCCAGAAGTTGTTGGTCAACAGGCGGAATCCCTTGATCGGTTCCACGTGCAGGTTCACGAAACCACCCCCGCCTTCGATCGAAAAACTACCGGCAGGAACGGCAGGCGTCGAACCAGCGGCAGCGGCGCCGGGATTATAGACTTTGAAGTTCCGTTCCACTCCGCCAATTTCAAAGTGGACTTTCTTGCTGGGATCGAAAGCTAGTTTGGCAATGATGTCGGGGGCA
>CAYTMD010000348.1:0-6967 GCA_964438685.1 uncultured Acidobacteriota bacterium | reverse complement strand
TAAACAAACGAACTGAAGCCGACGGAGTCCTTACCTTACGGAATCACTGAGGGTGCGCAGGCATGCGAGATCGCCCCGCGCCCACCGTCATATCGCCTAAGGTTGTGGATCAAGATTAAGTAGCAACCCATCCTACTTTGCAGCTGGAGGAGGCAAATTGCGGGGTGGTGGTGGCACGATGGCCAGGGGGACACGCGCGAACGCTACTCGCTCAATGGCGGGGTCAAGAACATTCAATTGCAGGGTGTAGCTTCCTTTGGCGAATTTCTCCAAAGGTATCTGCACAAAGTAGGTAGCCTTCTGCTCTGACGATTTCTGCAGCTTCCCGGGGAACGGCCCGGCTTCCGCAAATTTCCTTCCGTGGCGGAAGAAGACGAGCGCTACGGAGGGCGGCGTAACGCTTCCCGTGGGCGCTACAGTTTTCCCGGCATAGGATTCCAGGTAGACCGTGAGCATCTGGTTGGTACGGAACACGCGCGTCACACTGGGCAGAATCGAACGATCGCCCACTTGCAACGGTGAATTCTTATCGCGATTCACTCGGGCGCGCTCCAGCTCACCCGATGACTTCACCTCGTTCGAGAGCACAATGGAACTCAGGCCCATGCCGGCGTCGGGAACGTCCGTCACCACCAGCGGCGCCTCAAAGGTCCCGATTTTTCCGCTCTCATTCTCACGCACAACGACCTTCAAATTATACTTTCCGGCGGGCAGGGTGATTTCGCCTTCGTAGAAAAGATTGCTGCCGATGATTTCCTCATAGGTCTCGTCGGTCAATCGCACGGGCAGCGTATCGCGCAACCCTCCGGCCACGTGATTTTGTGCGTCGGTGAGCTTCCAGGCAAAATCGAATTCGGTTTCGCGCTTTCCCGATTTCTTCATGAAGGCAACCTGAGAGCCGGGAATCTTGGCGGCCAGCACGACGGTGAATTTCTTATCAGGACGGCGGAAGTACGCGGTTTCCACCACAAAGGGCAAGTCCACAAAAGGCATATCCAAATCCATTACCTGCTGGAGTTGGTTCTCCTTTTCCCCCCGCGTGAACTGCCGGAAACTCTTGGGAGCAAAGTACCCCGGGCGCGCCTGGACCTTCAATCCCTGCCGGGCCACTTCCACGCGAATGTGCCGGAATCGGCCGTCATTGTGCGGGTTGGCGGGTGAATATCCAATCAGGTAGTAGCTGGAATTCTCTTTCTGAATTTGATCGAAGGCCGGGCTGAAGTCGTTCAGATCGTAAAAGGTTCTTCCCCCGGTATCGCTGGCGAGGGAGGCCAAGGTCTCACGGCTTCCCTGCAAAGAGGAAACCTGCGATGCGACGGCGGAGCCGGAGTAGATTCCCGTCCCGGTGGGGCTGGAGGAACTGGCATCGCCGCCCGGGGGCAGCGCGGCAAGCCCGCGCGCGTCCATGGTGTAGAGCGAGACATCGGCTTGATTCGCCGCGTCAGTGGCTGCCCGCAGCGTCGCCTGGTTTTCCTGCCCGGTGCGGGTGATGCCGCTGGAGAAGTAAAGCACGCTCTTCCGTCCCGGCACGTTGCGAAGCATGGTGGCGAGAGATTCAATGGCCGCCAGTTTCTCGTCCGTATTGAAGATGTTGAACTCGGTCTCATCCGGGGTGAAGGCGTCGGAAACGTCCTGCGTCACAATTTCCATGCCATTGGCATCGGTGCCACCTGCTTCTCCAACGGCTCCGGCCGCGGCCAAGGTGGAGGATTGGTCTCCGACCAGGATGGAATGTAGGGCCTTCTTAAGCGAAGTGCGATCGTTGGTGAAATCCTGCACCACCCGAAGGCTGGCGGAGTAGGTGACGACAGCGAGCAGGTCCGCCGGTGTCATGCGGTCGGACACAAAATCGCTGGAAGCCTTCAGCGCGCGCATTAACTCGTCAGGTTGCATGGAACTCAGGTCAAAGAAAATGACCAGAAGGCGATGGTCCTGGAGCACCTGCTCGGCATTGACCTGTGGCGGGAGCTTCTGGAGGTCGATGACCTTGGGCTGCTCATTGAGGCCGGTGGTGGCTTGCGCCAATTTATCCACATTTTCCAGGCTGAAATCGGAGATGGTTTGCTGAACGCCATCTTCCGTAACGCGAAAATCTGATGGCTTCAGATCCGTAACCGGTTTACCGGATTTGTCATAGACCCGCACATCCACCAGTACAAGATTGGTTTGGGAACGCAGGATAAAGGCTTGCTGCGGGCTTTTGGAAACTGGAGTGGCAGGCTTCACCTGAGCGTGAATGGTGGTGGGCAGGTAGGCAGATAGGCAGATGGCGAGAAGGGGCAGCAGGCAGATGGGCAAATAGGCAGATGGCGGGAGCGATTTTGCCGCCCACCTGCCGATCTGCCTACCTGCCCATCTGCCTGTTTTTCTTCCGCTCATCTGCACGCCTGCCTCATTGTTTCTGCCGTTAGAAATTGAACCGCAAACTAAGGGTCACGGTGCGCATCGAAGCGACACTAGTCACCCAGCCAAAATTCTGTGCGTTCATTATGGTGGACACGCCGCTGTAATTCGGGTGGTTGAAGGTGTTGGAAGTGTCGATGCTGAACCGCGCGCGCAAATTCTTTTCCCGCGAGAAGGTAAAGAAGCGGCCCAGCGACATATTGAAGTTCACCATGCCCGGCCCGGTGATGGTGTTTCGTCCGGCGGTGCCGAGTTGGCCGGAGGCGGGCAGCGCGAACGCCGCCGTGTTAAAGAAATCCAGCGTGCTTCTGTCACCGCGTGGGAGACTTGTCGGAAGGCCGGTGGCGTTGGGACGCTCGGAGGCGAACGCGCCCGAACCATTGTTATTCGATTGATTCCCCGCCAACTGTGCGGTCAAGGCGCTACCGGATTGCACCGTGGTGACGCCGCTGATTTGCCAGTTGCCGATGATCCTCGCCGCCGCGCCGCCGCGATTAAGGAAGTGCCGCTGTTCCCCGAAGGGAAATTCGTAGGTGTGATTGACAATCAGCTTGTTGCGAATGTCAAAGTTTGAGGAGCGGGCGCGTTCCGCCGCCAAATCAAAACTGTTCTGCGGCACATTTCGGCCGCTGCCGCCCACGCTGGCAGCGTCATCAATGGCCTTTGCCCACGTGTAATTCCCGCTCATGGAAAACCCGGCGTGGAACTGCCTTCGCAAGGTGACCTGGAGCCCGTTGTAGGTCGATGCCGCGCCAGAGGTTTCATAGAGAAACTGTTGCACGCCGGGGATGGAGGTTTGCTGTGAACCGGAAGCGCTGGAATTCACGCTGTCGGGCGAGAGCAGTAAATCGAGTTTGGTCCCCTTGGTGCCCACGTAACCCACCGAAAGGACGACGTTGCGAAACAGTTCATCCTCCATGCTGAAGCTCCACGTCTGCGCATAAGGCCGGCGGAAATTACTGTCGGCCGCGTAGGTGTTGTGAATAGTGTTGGCGGAAAGGGCAGGGAAGCCATCCTCCAGCGTCAACTCCTGCGTCGGGTTGGTGGTAAGTGTGGAGGCAGTGGCGAAAGGCGGCTGGTCAAGCATGTTGGGAACCAGCCGTGAGTAAATACTGCCGTCGTAAAAGATGCCGTACCCCGCACGCATAACAAGATGATGCTGAATCCATGGCCGGTAAGCAATTCCCACGCGAGGCGAAAAGTTATGCGCGTCACTGTGAACAAGCGATGCGGGCAATGAACCGGGATTGAGGCCGGTAACCACTCCCGGCGAGGTGAACCCGGGCGCAAACGACAGGTCCGACAAGTGTCCGTATTTTTCCGTAAAGGGCTGGAAGAACTCGTAGCGGACACCGTAATTCGCCGTGAAGTGCGAGCTTACGCGCCAATCATCCTGAAGGAATCCCGTGGTCACCCAGGTGCGCAGATAATTGCTGGCGACGCCGAACCGAACGGAAGTGGTTTGCGGGAGGCCCAGGAGAAAATCCGCGAAGTCATAGCCGGTGCCGGGGACAGGATACCCGTTGCTAAAGTTGCTGGTGCCGTACCCGGTGAAGCTGAAGGTGCCCCGCGCGTTGGGGTCAGTTTCAGTATTCTGCTGCACGCGGCGCAATTCGCCTCCCATGCGGAGGTTATGCTTCCCGTGGTTCCAGATCAGCATCTCCATGGCACGCACAGTCTGAGGGCGGACCAGCGAGGGCAGCGGATCGTTCAAGCCTCCAAAATTGGTAAACCCAATCGCCGGAATTCCCCAATCAAAGGGGTTGGTGGAAACACCGGTAATCCCCAATTGCGCGGCAACGTTGTCCTGATAGGCAAAGGCGTTCAGCGTGGAGGTGGTCTGGCGATTGAAATTCACCGTCAGATTATTGACGAGGTGGGAATTGAAGGTGTGAGACTCGCTCACGCTCAGGTTCTGGCCGCGGCTGGTGGCGTGCGAGGTCAACTCAGGGAAGTTGGCCACGGATTGGCTGCGCGCGGAATTGAAAAAGTACACCAAGTTCAAGCTGTCCTTGGCATCGATCTGCTGCCCGATGCGCCCCATGACACGATCGTTGGAGCTGGGCAAGGGCACCTGCAAATGAAAGTTCTGCACGGTCCCGGGAAGGTTGGGCAACGGGATATATTTCAGCATCCCGGTGGCAGCGGAATCGAGCCGCAACTGAGGAATAACATTCCCCGAAAATGCTGTTCGAGCCCCGGTGGCGCTTGATGTGGGGTCGTAGAGAGTGGGGACGGTGCCTGCATAGGCCCCCGAGGTTATAACGGTGCTGGAAAAATCTCCCATGCGCTCCGCCGCGGTGGGAACAGTGGAGAAAGAGTCTCGCCCCGTCCTTCCGCGCTGCAGATTGTAGCTTGCGAACCAGCTTGTCTTATTGCCGCCGCGATAAACGTGGGGGATCACGAGTGGGCCGCCCAGGGAGAATCCGAAAGTTTCGCGATAGGCGGGAATCTGCGGTGACTCCGCGACATTCAATGGATAAGGATGGGCATCGAAGCCTGAGTTGGTGTACTGCTCCATAACATTGCCGCGAATGCGGTTCACTCGAGCACCATTGCGAGACCAGCCGCGAGCTCCACCGCCGCCCCCGCCGCCGCCAAATCCGCCCCCACCGCCGGGTCCACCAAATCCGCCGCCTCCAGGTCCACCGCCACCCCCGGGTCCGCCTCCTCCGCCAAATGGACTCCCCGCGCCGCCACCTTCACCGCCGGGTCCACCACCAAAACCGCCCATACCTCCGCCACCGCGCCCACCGCGCCCGCCAAATCGCCCTTCACCTGGTGTGGGAGCATCGCCCATGCCGCCTCCCAGCAGGAAAGAGTTGGAAGCGCTCGCGGAAGTGTCACCCTCGTCAAGCTGCGCCTCGGCCGTTGCGGGAGCTTCCGAACCATTCCCCTCAATGCGCAGCGCGCCAGCCTCTCCGCCAGGGCCTGCCCCCTCGCCCAGGGAGTTTCCAAATCCACCTGCGCCCCTGTTGCGAGCAGCGCCCGGCAAGGTGGCGTAGTTGCCATTGGGGCGCGTCGAAGCCTGCGTTGGCCGCGCAGCGCCATCGTCGGGCATTGCGACAACGAGGGCAATATTGACCTTAAGAGTGCGGGTTGAAGTTACCGGAACGGGTTCGCGAGAGTCGGCGCGGAAACCTACTAAAGAAACATCCAGACGATAGGTTCCCGGAACGAGTCCAGTGAAGGTATAATTCCCCGCTTCGTCGGTCCAGGTTTCTTTGCGTTCGCGAGTTTGCGGGTTGGTAAGCTGCACGGTTGCGCCGGGAACAGAAACACCGCCGGGGCCACGAACATGCCCCGTCACCGTTCCCGTCGTCGTAGTTGTGGCCGCTTGGCCAAGCAGAAGACTGGCGCTAAGTATTCCGAAAGCGGCGACAGCGCCCAACGACTTCATAAGTCTTGTAAAATTTGTAAACACCGTTCGCTTGTAACCCCACTGGATAATAGAGCTTACAGAGATTGATTACGATTAGCAACTCAACGAGGTTACAGGTAACCGCAAAAGCCTTCGGGTCGTCAAGAACTCATGGAGGTATCTATGTCCAGAAAAGTCATGTTTAGTACCCTCATTATGCTTTTGGCATTGGGCCTTGCCAGTTCTCTGGCAGCGCAACAAAATTCTCCACCCCCGGGACAGGAACAAGGCGGGCGAGGAATGGGCGGTCCGCCGCCGGTGTTGGGCACCATCACATCGGTCGGAGTCGATCGTTTGGAAATTAAGAAGCCCGATGGGACTTCGCAGACGATCTTGGTGAACGATCAAACGCGTTTCCGCGAGCGGCCGACGCAGCAGGACCAGTCGGCGAAGTCGCTGGAGCTGGAAGATCTGAAAGTTGGTGACCACATTTTTGTGCGTGGTACTCCCAACTCTGACAAGCAAGTGGTGGCTGTTGGGGTCAATCGCGTCACGGCGGAACAATTCGAACGGTTTCAAAGTGGTGGCGGGCCAGGAGGTGGCGGTCCGGGTGGTCCTGGCGGCGGTCGTGGTCCTGGAGGCGGCGGTTGGGGCCCTGGCGGGGGTGGCGGTCAAGGCACCCGCGCGGGCGGCGAGATTTTATCCATTGATGGGAACCAGATCAAAGTGCGCGGCCGTCAAGGGGAGAGAGTGATCGTCGTCAATGACAAGACCACTTTCTTCAAGCAGGATCAAGCCATCACGCTGAAAGACCTGAAAGTCGGCGACCGTATCTTCGCCACGGGAAGCGAAATTGATGGGAAATTTGTGGCCACACAGGTTCACTCAGGATTTCCCGGCGGTGGCGGGCGCGGCGGTTTTCATGGTCCGCAAAATTGACCCATTGAAATGACTCGTGCGATGAGCCTGCGGATCTATTCGCAGGCTTTATCTCTCGAAGTGGCCTGTCTCGATTCACCCCGCGGCAAAACGCAACTTTTGCGTTTAGGCGGGGTTTACCCAATTTCGAGGCAGGCGGCAGCCAGGGCAACACTGCGGAATTTGAATACCAGGCTAAGCGGCCAGCTTTGCTGGAAGAGCGCCTCACAGTGGGTAACCACCCCGTCGCTCGGCGCGCCACCCCTCCTGAATCAGGAGGGGAGT
>CAYTMD010000347.1:0-6975 GCA_964438685.1 uncultured Acidobacteriota bacterium | reverse complement strand
CCATCCGATTACGGCGCCATAAGTACCGAGGATCTTCACGGAGGAGCCATAGAGCACCGTGCCGCTAATCCACAATCCGCCCATGAAGAGACAGAGGGCTCCATTCAAAAAGGCCCGACCTTCGAAAAAACCGCGCCAGGCGCGGGTGCGGGTGATTTTGCGCGCCGCCAGCAGGATACTGGGAATCGCCCCAGTGGCCACGGAAAGGCTCCAGATCGCGTTGGACGCATAGAGTGGATTCGCGCCCATCTTCTGGGCAATGAGAGCGATGGGCTGGCCCTTCACCAGCGCCAGGTTGAAAGAGGTGGACATGACTCCGGCGAGGATGCAAAGCGCGAGGCCTTTGCGGAATCGCGGGTCGCGGGCACGCGTCATCGCATGGGATTGGATCTTCTCCCGCATGTCGCCGGCAAAAGTACACATGAGAACGCCGGTGAGCATGATGGCATCAGCAGCGGCGATTTCCAGGGAGTGGCCCAACCCCCGCTTCGAAGCAGGCACGAATAATAACGGCAGCAGCGAGCCCAGGGCCACCGACGATCCCAGAATGATCCCGTTGGTCAATGACATGCCCACGATGTCAAATGCGATGCCGTAAAGCGCCAGGGAAAGTCCCCAAAACATGCCGAACGACGCCGTGATGAGCACTGTCTTCCACCCCGCCAGCGGGTAAACCGCGAGCAGATGGGGAACAGTGAGAAAGGCCACCAGCCAGGGAAACATGAAGTACGCACAACAAACGTAGAACATCCACGCATGGTCCCACTTCCACGTGCGAACCAACTTCATGGGTGCCAGAACGGTGCCGCCAATTGCCCCGGCAACAAGAATGAGCGCGATGCCGCCAAGAGGAGAATTCATTTAGGACACGTCCTGAAGTGGTTGTTCGAAACTTGAAAATCGAAACTGGAAATTCGAAAATCAAAACCCGGGCCTTTATCTTCAAGTTTCGAATTTCCAGTTTCGAGCCTCGGGTGGATCTTCAGTACAGCGCGTTACCGCAATCCGCGTTTAGAGTTTGGCCTGTCATCGAATCAGACAGGTCTGAGGCGAGGAACAGGCAAACCGCCGCGATTTCCGGAGGCAGAATGCGACGCTTCAGGCACTGCCGGGCAACGATACCAGCCACGGCATCCAGACCTGCCTGGCCCTGCTGCGCGACGAGGAGCTTTTCCGCTTCAGTTTGCACGGCCCCTGGAGTGACGGCATTGACGTGAATGTTGTGGTCGCCAAGTTCGCGAGCCAGCGCGCGGGTGAAACCGATAATGCCACTTTTGGAAGCGATGTAGTGGGAGAAGTTGGTGGCACCTACGTGGACGTTCACGGAGGAAATATTGATGATCTTTCCCGAGCGCCGTTTGATCATTTGCGGCGCCACCGCGCGCGTGAAGTTGAACACGCCCTTCAGATTGATGTCGAGAACATCGTTCCATTGCTGGTCCGACATCTCAGTGAGCGAGGAACGGGGATATATGCCGGCGTTGTTGACCAAAATGTGGATGCCCCCGAACTCGCCATCAGTCCGATCGACCGTGTCTTTGACGCACTGGATGTCCCGAACATCCCCGCGAACGGCAAAGGCTTTTCCGCCGGTGGCACGAAGGGAACTTGCCACCCCTTCCGCACCGGCGCCGTCCCGGTCGAACACCACCACGCTCGCGCCTTGTTGGGCAAATAGCCTTGCTGTAGCTTCCCCAATCCCGCCGCCTGAGCCTGTAATCAGAGCGACTTTTCCGTCGAGCCGGCAGAGCGGTCGGTCTTCCATGAGGTTACCTCAGGGCAGAGATTGACAGTTGGTCTATCGCGGTCATTATGTTTGACGGCTCTGGTCCAGTCAAGGACAAATAATTCCTGCAAAACTAAGGGTTGACAGCGCGTATGCCTTTGAAGAGAATGGTCTAGTGCGGTATAAATCTCATACACTTTTAACCCGTGCTCCGGAACCTGTTAGGGAACAGCTTCGCCACCTTCTGCTTGCCGAGATCAATCAGGGGACATTCCTGCGGGGATCAAAGCTTCCCGCCGAGCGCCAGTTGGCGGAGAAGTTTGGCACTTCGCGGACTACCGTTCGCCAGGCGATTGAGTTCCTGGTGGAAGCAGGGACACTGGTTCGTAGCCCGGGGAAGGGCACATTTGTGGCGGGGGCGCCAAGCGAACCTTGGTCTCCACCGGACCCCTCCGCCCCTACCACTGCGGACACCCTTCAGGGAACGCTGGCCTTTGTCATTAGCGAAGACATCTTCGAGTTTGTTCAGGTCGGCTACAATCGCATCCTTTTGGGAGTTCAAAAGACCTGCCAACAAAGTGGTTACCGGCTGCTCTTTCATGTGCTGACGGGCGATGCTCCGATGGTGGAAAGCGGTGTTGCGGGGTACATGGTGGTGGGTGGGGCGCCGCGGAGATTTCTGGAGCGATTGCGGGCGGCTCGCACTCCGCTGGTGCTTGTGGACTTGTTGCTGGATGACCGCTCGGCATCCGTGGGCATGGATTATGCCGAGGGTATGCGGCAAGCCGTGACCTACCTCCATGGATTGGGGCACCGGAACATCGGTTTCATCGGGTTTCCTAATTCGGAGAAATACATTGCGTTCTGGCAAACCCTCGCATCACTGGGAATTCGCTACGAACCTCGTTGGGTGGTGTTTCTCCAGCTTCCCGATCTTCAGTCGAGCATGCTCTCGGGATACCGGGCAATGCAGTCAATCCTTGCGGTGGAATCACTTCCCACGGCGATGATTGCCACCAACGATCTCGTGGCACTGGGGGCAAAGGACGCTCTTGCCGTGGCCGGAATTGAGGTGCCGAAGCGCATGAGCATCATGGGCTTCGACGATCTGGGAGTGGAAACCGACCGGCCGCTTACCACCATGCGTACTGACTCCTCCGAAGTGGGCAGGCTGGCGGTGCGCACATTGCTCGACCAGATTCATGGTGAAACCTCGAGCCAGAAACGCATTACCGTGCCAACCGAGTTGGTCATCCGTGAATCCACGGCTCCTGCTTATCAGGAAGAAGAGGGAACAGAACAATGATTCGCACCTGGGACCGATCGCGCGCCTTATACGAAAGAGCTTGCCACTCGCTGACGGGCGGTGTCAGCAGCCCGGTACGCACAAAAGCTCCTGTGCCGCTTTACTTCACCAACGGTCATGGCGCGCGCCTGATCGACGTGGACGGGAACGAATACATTGATTACCAGCTTGCTTGGGGGCCGAATATCCTTGGGTACAACCATCCGCGCATGGTGGAGGCGATGCGGATACAAGCTGAGCGCCCCTATAGTTATGGCGCGCAGCATGAACTGGAAATTACCGTGGCGGAACGCGTTCAGGCCTGCGTTCCCTGCGCCGAGCGTGTGGCATTCACATCCAGCGGCAGCGAAGCTGTGCAGCTTGTCCAACGCCTGGTGCGGGCATTTACCAAGCGGCCCATGATCCTGAAGTTCGAAGGCCATTACCACGGCTGGATGGACTCCGTGCTGCACAGCCACCATCCGCAGGCCGGGCAAACAGGGCCGAGAGAAAGACCCAATGTGGTTACGGAATCCGTTGGACAGGTGTCCAATTCAGTCGAAAACGTGATTGTGGCTCCGTGGAATGACTTGGATATCCTGGAGCGCCTTTTGGCCGAGCACTCTGATACGGTCGCCGCGGTCATCATGGAACCCGTCCTTTGCAACAGTGGTTGCCTGATGCCCAAGCCCGGCTACTTGCAGGCGGCGAAAGATTTGGCCCACCGGCACGGCGCTTTACTGGTGTTTGACGAGGTCATCACCGGTTTCCGCATGGCGCTTGGCGGGGCGCAAAGCCATTATGGAGTTATCCCGGATTGCGCCTCTTTCGGGAAAGCCGTTGGGGGCGGACTCCCGCTCAGCGTGGTGGGCGGCCGCAAGGAAATCATGGAGCAGATGTTTACCGGCGGAGTGGTTTTCGGTGGGTCGTACAACGGGAACCCCACTTCTCTGGCAGGCGCCAACGCGGTTCTGGAGGAACTGGCGAGCGACAATGGCGCGGCCATCAAGCGTGCGAATTGCACGGGGGAAAAACTTCGCGCCGGGCTGCTGCAACTCGCGCAACAACACAAGGTCCCACTTCAGGTAACCGGCTACGGCGCGGCAATGTGTGTGCATTTCACCAGTAAAGCCGATTTGGTGGATTACCGGGACACGCTGGCCGATGACTCGGAGCGCTTGCAGCGATTCCTTTATCTCGCCATGGAAGAAGGCGTCATCCTGGTTCCCGATGGACGCATCTACCTTTCCACGGTCCATGACGATCGGGACATTGAGGAAACGCTGGCCACTTTTGCCCGCGTCTTTGCAAAATTGTGATCCGACCTTTGGGCAGTCTCCCCACGCGTGCCAGCACAGATCATTCATGGATTTTTTGCGGCGATGGAGGGCGCTAAGGAGTTTCTCACAGAGGACGCGAAGTTAAGGCACAGAGACCGCAGAGAGGCCTCGTGCTGGTCTCCGTGCGCTCCGGCGGTCAAGCGTTTCAATAAGCCGATCGATAAAATACTCCGTGGACTCTGTGTGAAGCATTCCCAATTCTGCACTTCGCTTTCCGTTTCCATGAGTAATCCGGACAGGCGTATCGGACAATCCAGACTATGGTTTCTCCGCTTCCAGCACTAAAACTCCGCCCGCTGGGAGCGACATCGTCACCAGTGTCTTCCCGCCTACCATTGTGGATTTAACCAATGTGCCGGATAGTGCATTTACCACTTTCTTATAATCACCCGAGAAACTTACCACGACGGTTTCAGTTTGGCCCCAATTTGAAAGCACGGCAAAGGCTTTGCCCGGGCCTGCGAGGGCGCGGAAGGAGATTTGTCCAGAGCCTTTCTCCAGTTTCATTGGCATTTCGGCGTTAGCGGCGAGAGCCGGCTGGACGATCCACTTTTGAACCTGCTCGTTATTCCTGCGCTGATAGGCGAGGGTAAGCGCTGTGGCAAAGTAGATGGCCTGACCTTTGCCGAATTGGTGCCGAATCGCAAAGGGTTTGCCTTCGCGATCGCGGATCAGAACTTGTGCGCCCTTCATCTCTAGGGGCAATCGCCATAGCTCTCCCGCTTGCTCGTTTGCGGCGGTGACGGAATAGGGCTTCTCCACTGGGTCGACCTCACTTGCGTCGGCCCCGAACACATCGCCCATCGCTCCGGGAATTCGCGGTCGTACCTCCCCGTACTCGTTCTTCCACGCCGGCAGGCCGTCGGCCCAAAGCGTTCCACCGGCCTGCACATACTTGCGAAGGGCCTCGACCGCCTGATCATCGAGCGCGTAGGAGTAGGGCAGATAGAGAACACTGTAGCGTTGCGCTGCCCCTGATTTCAGTTCTTGCAGATGCACGAAGTCCACGGGAATGTGTGTGCGGTGAAGCGCCGTATACGTTCCCTGGAGCGACCAAAGGGGTTCTTGTTCGCGTCGCGCTGTGGCTTGAGCGCGGCCGTCCATCTCAATCAGCAAGAGGGTTTCGGGGTTGTAGAGAATGCCCACTCGTGGCGCCACCGCCTTCGCTTGGGCCAGTTCGGGCAAGCGTTTGAGCGCGTCGGCGACTTCTTTCACCGCTTGCAAACGGGGCGATGGTTCACCTTCCATGTTTACCAAACCCCACTCGCCGCCCTCATTCCCCATCACTCGCGGGTTCCACATCCAGAAAACCACCGCGCGCGATCCTGCCCCGAAAGAATCCCAAATCCACCGCGTCACCTCGCTCTTCGTCGGATTCATGGCGCGGCCGCCTGTGTAAATAGTGGGCCCGCCCTGGAGTTCCGTCAGCCACCAGGGACGCTCTCCTGATGCGCTGCGAATCATGTCCAGGCAGTAGGCGAACGGCAATCCAAAGTCGCTGCGCGCGTATTCGCTGAAGTTCCAGGCAGGGTGAATCGAGCCACCCAGGAAATCTACCGTTGCCGCTTCTTTCCAAGGATCTGAACCGCCTGCCGCCAGGTTGCGCAGCAGAGATGGCGGATTGACGTGGGTCGGGTGCATGGTGTCGAGCGCCCAGATTTGCTGCTTGATCCAACGGAGAAAGTCGCACAGGTCATCGATGTTGAATTCCTTCCAATCGATGAACGAGTAGTAATCATCCCAATGCGACGTCCATTGCTCGGGGTCAAGCTGCACATCCGAAAAGTTCTGAAGAGGTTGGAACCAGTGCAGGTTCAAGCGGTCAACCGTGCCATACCGTTGCTGAAGCCACTTGCCGAAGGCTTCCATGGTCGTTCGCTCATAGTTGACCTCAAGGCCGGGTTCATTCATCAGCAGCCAGGGGCCCTGCGCCGGATGACTCCGGTAACGGCCTACGACTTTTTCAATGTAAATCGCCGAACGCTCGCGCAGCTTGGGATCGTTCAGGTTCATCCGGTGGTGATAGAAAGGCGTAAGCTTCATCCAGCCGGGAGGATCTTCGGCGCACAGCGTGGCGGCAATCTTGATGTTGGACTCCTGCGCGGCGTCGTAAATCCAGTCGTAGCGGTGAAGATCCCATTGATCGCGTTCGCGCTCGATGTCATCCCAAATTATGAAAATGCGTGCGATGGTAAGTCCGTACTTGTGCATCATCTGGAAATGATGGCGAACGGTTTCCTGGGTGTCGGTACGGTTCCGGAAATACTCCGCCCCCAGACGGAGCTGATCCGTTAGAGGAGCCAGTCGAGCGGCGGATTCCGTCTGCTGCCCTCGGGCGTTCGAAGCAACGGCGAGGACGCAAAGCGTGATTATCACAAGACTCAGGCAGATGCTGGCGGCGGCCCTAGGAAACATGGGTATCGTTCTGAAGACCCTGCGTTGATTGCCATGAATGGTCATGAGAGTCACACCTTTTCAAGTTGAGTAAAAGTGCTGCGCGTGATTCCCCTCCTTGGTAAGGAGGGGGGCGCAGCGGGGCGGAGCCGCAACCAAATTTTCGCGGGCGGATGCAGAGACCCCTCATCCGCTTCGTACCTCAGCACCTTCTCCCCTGGGAGAAGGTT
>CAYTMD010000346.1:0-6979 GCA_964438685.1 uncultured Acidobacteriota bacterium | reverse complement strand
CATGTCGATCAGCCAGCAGGCGCTGGAAGTGGACAAGGTCAAGCGCTCGGAAAGCGGCATGATTGTCGATCCGGTCACCATCGGCCCTACCAACCGGATTGCCGACGCGCTGGAAATTATGAAGAAGTACAAGATTTCCGGCGTACCGGTCACGAAAGATGGCAAGCTGGTGGGAATCCTCACCAACCGCGACCTGCGCTTCGAAGATCGCCTGGACCTGCGGGTGGAAGAGGTGATGACCAAGGAGAACCTGATTACCGTCGCCATCGGAACCACTCTGGAAGAGGCCGAAGGAATACTGCACCGCCACCGCGTGGAAAAACTTCTAGTTGTTGATGATTCCTATAATCTCCGCGGGCTCATTACCGTAAAGGATATTCAGAAGAAGCTCAAATACCCCAATGCCTGCAAAGACGAGCAGGGCCGCCTGCGCGTGGGCGCCGCACTGGGAGCCACGGGCGACTACCTGGAGCGGGCGGCGGAATTGGTGAACGCCAAGGTGGATTTGCTGGTCATCGACACTGCTCATGGCCATTCCACGCGGGTGCTGGAAGCCGTGCGGAACGTAAAGAGCAAGTTTCCCAACGTCGACCTGGTGGCCGGCAATGTGGCCACGTACGCGGGAGCCTACGACCTGCTGCAACTGGGCGTGGACGGCGTGAAAGTGGGGATTGGCCCCGGTTCCATTTGCACCACGCGCGTGGTGACCGGCGCCGGTGTGCCGCAAATTACCGCCATCTCCGAGTGTGCGCGCGCCGCCGCCAAGGCTGACGTACCCATCATTGCCGACGGAGGCATCAAGTTCTCGGGCGACGTTCCCAAGGCCATCGCCGCGGGTGCAAGCTCAGTAATGCTGGGCAGCCTGTTTGCGGGAACGGAAGAAAGCCCGGGCGAGACGATCCTCTACCAAGGGCGCAGCTTCAAGTCGTATCGCGGCATGGGATCGATTGCCGCCATGACGGCGGGGTCCGGCGATCGCTACATGCAGGAGAAGGAAGTCGCCCGGGGCGAGGTTTCCAAGCTGGTTCCGGAAGGCATCGAGGGGCGCGTTCCTTACAAGGGAGTGCTGGCAGACCTGGTTGCCCAACTGGTGGGCGGATTGCGCTCCGGCATGGGGTATTGCGGCGCCGCCAGCATCAAGGAACTGCAGGAACGCGGCCGCTTTGTGCGCATCACCTCCGCTGGCTTGCGCGAAAGCCACGTGCACGACGTCATCATTACCAAGGAAGCGCCGAACTACTGGCTGGATTGATAAGATCATCCCGATTGCGGGTGGAAAACCTTGGGCACACCGCTTCAAGTGTTATTCGCGATGCTTTTCGGTCTTGGCTGCTTCGTCGCCCCCACAATGCTAATCTGGGGATGGATACGGTGGATCAGACAACCGAAACAGCGAAGCATCACCTCAATATTCTCCCTAATAGGCTTCCTCCTTGCCACCACGTCTGCGGTGGCGGCAGCCGCATCAGTACTGTACGCAGTGGTACATGGCCTTAACTATGTCGATGACTGGGGGATCAGGATAGGGCCGACCGCAACATGGCTGTCCTTGGCAGGGATAGTGTCTGGAATATGCGGAGTATGGAGGCCTAATTCCTTACGCTGGCACAGTGCAATTTCTGCGATTGGGACGCTTGCATTCTGGGTGCTGTATGCTGAGATCCAATGAACTCGGTCGGCGAAACGCGGAAGTCAAGCCGATGTTGGAAGAGTTGGAGTGGCGTTGCCCCTGGCTATCAAGCCCCGCCCCTTCGGCACGCACAGTCTAACGGGATTCTTGCTGTAATACAAATGCCAGGCTGTGATACAATCGCCTCATGAATATCACCGTGCAAGCTCGATTAGACCACCAGTCTCAAGTGAAATTGAAGCGCCTGATGCAACGCCTTGGCTGGAGCCCATCACGAGTCGTTCGCGAAGGGTTGCAGTTGTTGGATGTCTCTTACGGCAAGCCGGCCGGAAAGCGGTTTGTGGGTATTGGCCGCTTTGACTCGGGCATTCCAGATCTCGGCTCCAATAAGAAGCACTTGGAAGGATTGGGCCGGTGAAGCCTGTTTTGCTGGACACAGGCGTGATCGTTGCCCTGCTTGACCGGCGGGAACGGTACCACGCGCAATGTGTAGATATTGTTGAGTCGCTGGAACGGCCGCTCGTCTCCTGTGAAGCGGTCATTGTTGAGAGTTGCTATCTCCTACGCGCCCTTCCGGGAGCTTCCCAAACGGTGATTCAGAACATCAAACAGGGAGTGATTCAGATTCCATTTCAACTCTCGCAATCTGCTGCGGCCGTCGAGACGCTTCTGAGAAAATATCGTGACTTGCCCACATCGCTGGCAGATGTATCCCTGATTGTTTTGGCCGATCAACTTAACACAGGCGATATCCTTACTCTCGACCGGGACTTTCTAACCTACCGGTGGCGCAGGAATCGCCCCTTTCAACTTCTCGTCGAATTCTCGGGGGAGGAGTTAGGCGAATAGCAGTATGACGCCGGCAATCAGGGAGAGCGCGCTGGAAAGCGCAAAGGGCACGGCAGGCGAGTAGTGCTGCCAGAGCCAACCGGCCAGAAGGCTGGCGGGAAACGCCGTGACTCCCACCACCCAGGTAAACACTCCGAAGACCGAAGCCCGCGAATCGGCTGGCGCCAGGTCGGCAATCCAAGCCTTCATTACCCCTTCAGTCAACGCGTAATAACTTCCATATACCGCAAACAGGAACCATACCAATTGCGGACTCCGCGACAGCGCGAAGCCGGCATACACGGTCGCATAGATCAGGTAGCCCGCCACGATCAGCCACCGGCGCGGCACCCGGTCGGAGAGCCTCCCGGCCGGCCAGCTCAATAAGGCATAGACAATGTTGAACAGCAGGCCCAGCGCGGGCGCTGTCCATGCCCCTATGCCGAGGTTTTGCGCGCGCAGGACCAGGAACAAATCCGAGGAATTGCCGAGAGAGAAGAGGGCCAAAGCGGCGAAGATCAGAAGCAGCTTGCCTTGCGGGAACAGGCGGGAGCGGCCTTTTGAGTGGGTGGATGGCGCCGAGGCGGAGGCGGGCTTGCGCACTTCCTTGACGCCGCACCACACCAAAGCTATACACACCACGCCGGGGATCGCCGCCATCCAAAAGACGTCGCGAACCTTCCCCGCAAACAGCCGCAGGAAAAGAATGGCGCTCAGCGGCCCAACAATGGCGCCGGCGGTATCCATGGCCTGGCGCAGACCGAAACTTGAACCGCGATCCGCAGGATCAACTGAATCCGCAATCAACGCATCGCGAGGAGCACCACGGAACCCTTTGGCGGCGCGGTCGGCAAAGCGAATCCAGAAGACGTGCTGCCATGAATGCGCGATCGCCAGCAGTGGCTTCACGAGATTGGCCAGCGTGTAACCTGCGGCAGTCAGGGGTTTGCGCCGGCCGGAGAGATCCGAAAGCCAACCGGAAAGCAGCCGCGAAAAGCTGGCGATGGACTCCGCCGCGCCTTCAATAAGACCAAAGGCCATGGGAGGCGCGCCCAATACTGTTACAAGGAACTGCGGCAGGAGCCAGTAGCTCATCTCCGTGGAGGTGTCATTGAAGAAGGCCACCCAGGCGAGGATCCACACGTTTCTGGGGAGATGAGCTTTCCGCTTTGCAGGCGTGGGGGTTTGAGCAGGGTGTTCATCTCTCATGACGATGCCTTCCCTACAAAAGCAAATCCCGGCCCGAAGTGCAATCTTCGGACCGGGATTGTAAAGCTTAGGGTTATAAACTGATGGGGCTTTGCGCGACTACTTCTTCTCGCCGCCCTCTTCTTCCGGCGGAGGCGTCGGTTCCTGAGCCTTGGCTTCTTCCGCAGCCTTGCGACGCGATTCAACCTTCTTGGCACGCTTGGCAGAAAGCCGCTGCAGGACTTCGTTATCCACAAGCTCGAGGACAGCCACGTCTGCGCCATCACCCTTCCGCCAGCCAGCATGCACCAACCGGGTATACCCGCCGGCGCGCGTTGCATAGCGCTTGGATAACTCTTCAAACAAGAACTTCACAGCATTGGGATTAAGCAGGTAAGCGGCCGCCTGCCTACGAGCTGCCAAGTCGCCTTGTTTGGCAAGAGTGATCATCCACTCCGCCAGCGGACGAGTTTCCTTGGCCTTGGAGACAGTCGTCTCAATCCGTTCCTTCTCAATCAGCGAAGTCACCAGATTCCGGAGCAGCGAACGCCGATGCTCCGTCTTCCGGCTCATTCTTCTTCCTTGATTTCGATGTCGCATATATGTCGATTACCTATCCCTATACTTGTGGCTGAGGCGGCTCCGGAGCCGGAGTCATCGGGTTGCCTTTCTCATCAAATTTCAGTCCCAGACTCAACCCCATGGCCGTGAGAATCTCTTTGATTTCATTCAAAGATTTCCGCCCGAAATTCTTCGTTTTCAGCATCTCCTGTTCGGACTTCTGAACAAGTTCCCGAATCGTGGTGATGTTGGCATTCTTCAAGCAATTATAGGAGCGAACGGATAGCTCCAATTCTTCCACCGACCGGTCCAGGTTCTCGTTATGAACGGGCGTTGGCCGATCCGCCGCCACTTCCTGAACTTCCGGCTCTTCCTCGAAGTTGATGAAGATGTTCATGTGGTCTTTGATGAGCTTGGCGCCCAGACCCACTGCATCCTGAGGAGTAATGGCACCGTTCGTCCAGCAGTCGAGTGTCAGCTTATCGTAATCCGTCATTTGCCCCAAGCGGGCTGCTTCCACGGTGTAATTCACTTTGCGCAGGGGCGAATGGACGGAATCGACGGGGATGTAACCAATGGGAAGATCCTCGTCAAAGTTCTTTTCGGCCGAAACATACCCGCGGCCGGACTTTACCCGCATTTCGATGTTCAGAGACCCACCTTCGCTTACGGTGGCGATATATACATCCTTATCAAGGACGTCCACGTCCGCATCTTCCTGAATCATCCGTGAAGTCACTTCCCCCGGCTTGTCCACATGCAATTGGAGCGTCTTGGGTCCCTCGGCACTCATCTTCAAAGGAATCTGCTTCAAATTCAGAATGATATCCGTGGCGTCTTCAACAACGCCCGGGATGGATGAGAATTCGTGCATGACGCCTTCGATCCGCACCGCGGTAATGGCCGCGCCCTCGATCGAAGATAGCAGTACGCGTCGCAGGGCGTTGCCAATAGTGGTCCCGAAACCACGCTCAAAGGGTTGCGCGGAAAACTGTCCGTACTTATCCGTCAGCGTATCGGTGTTTGCTACCAGCCGCTTCGGTTTCTGGAATCCCTTCCAAAGCATCGCTTTCAAACCTCCCTCGCGGCCCACCTTGGCGGGCCACCTCTCGTACACGCCGATCTCAACTACTTGGAGTAAAGTTCGACGATCATCTGTTCCTGGATCGGGAAATTCACGTCTTCGCGCTTAGGCAGCGAGATAACCCGCGCCTTCAAGCCTTCGCGGTCCAATTGGAGCCAAGGCGGAACACTTCGGCCTCCGGAAAGATCGAGTGCGCGTTGCACCGCCGCCAACTTCTGGCTGGGTGCTTTCAAGGCGATCTCCTGGCCGGGAACGACGGCGAACGAGGGGATGTCAACCTTGTGCCCCGAGACCTGAATATGGCCATGGCGCACCAATTGCCGGGCCGCCGCGCGCGAAGAAGCCAGGCCCAGCCGGTAAACGGCATTATCCAACCGCCGCTCCAGCATCAGCAGCAAATTTTCGCCGGTGACGCCTTTCATCCTCGCCGCCTTCTCAAAATAGCTGCGGAACTGGTCCTCCAGGATACCGTAGAACCGGCGCAGCTTCTGCTTCTCGCGGAGCTGAAGCCCGTACCCGACGACCTTTGGCCGACGGGATTTCCCATGTTGTCCGGGAGCGAAGTTGCGCTTTTCAATCTCGCACTTGTCCGTCAAGCAACGCTGTCCCTTCAGGAACAGCTTCATTCCTTCGCGCCGGCATAGCCGACAAACTGCCTCACGATATCTTGCCAAACTAACCTCCTAAGGAGCGAAACCCGAACTTCCGATATCGTCCTAAACTCTTCGGCGCTTCGGCGGACGGCACCCGTTATGTGGAATGGGTGTCACGTCTTTGATATTCCGCACTTCCAGGCCCGCCGTGGCCAGTGCCCGGATGGCCGATTCACGTCCTGCCCCCGGCCCTTTCACCCGCACTTCAACGCTTCGCATGCCGTGGTCGCGGGCGGAATTTGCCACCCGCATCGCCGCCTGTTGCGCGGCGAACGGGGTACCCTTGCGCGAACCCTTGAAGCCCATCGATCCTGCGCTTGCCCAGCAGATCACCCGGCCGTCGGAATCCGTAATGGCAACGTGGGTGTTGTTGAACGTGGCCTCAACATGCACGATCCCAACGGGGACAATGCGCTTTTCCTTCTTCTTAAAAACCTTCTTCTTGCCTGGTTTTGCCGCCGCTTTCGCCATGAATCCTCACTCAAGAATTTGGTCCAGTCAAACCCAACTAAGTCTTCGACATGGCCTTTTTCTTATTGGTCACCGTGCCCTTGCGCGGACCCTTGCGCGTACGCGCATTGGTGTGGGTGCGCTGGCCACGTGCCGGAAGGCTGCGCCGATGCCGCATGCCGCGATACGATCCGATTTCAATCAAGCGCCGGATATTCATCGCGGTTTCTTTGCGCAGATCGCCTTCCACCGCTCCCTCTTCTTCCAAGATCTGGCGGATTTTGCTTGTCTCTTCTTCTGTCAGGTCCTTTGTCTTCTTGTTCGGATCGATTCCCGAGCGCATGAGAATGGAAAGTGACCGGGCACGGCCGATACCGTAAATATAAGTCAGCCCAATTTCCGCGCGTTTCTTGGGCGGCAAATCCACGCCCGCAATTCTTGCCATTTCAACCCTCCCGTCTCATCCATGTTCAGCGCCACCGGGGAAGAGCCCTGGTTTGTAGCGCCGGCACCCATCATCCTTGCCGTTGTTTGTGCTTGGGATTCTCGCAAATCACCCGCACCACTCCGCGCCGCCGAACTATC
>CAYTMD010000345.1:0-6981 GCA_964438685.1 uncultured Acidobacteriota bacterium | reverse complement strand
CCTTTTTCGAGCGGCACAAGGGCGGGTTGCCGAGTCACCGAAGGGCCCCGCCGATCAGCGTGTTCTGACGGCGTGCAATTTTCGCCAATCGGCCCGCATCTCCAAGGAACAACTCCGCTCGGTTAGCCAGTTGCATGAGCTCTTCGCGCGAAATCTCACCCATTCGCTGGGCGCCTATCTGCGACTCGCATTCGAGGTCAACCTTGTGTCGGCGGAGCAGCTCAACTATGGCGAGTTCCTGCAGCGCATTCCCGAGGTCACCTATCTGGTTTCCATGGCTCTTCGCCCCATGGGAATATCTGCGGCGATGGAAATTGATCTTCCTCTGGCGTTTCCGATCATTGATGTCTTGTTGGGAGGCCCGGGCCGGGTGGAACCGACCGTGCGGGAGATCACTGAAATCGAGGAGCAGATACTGGAAAGCGTGGTGAAAATCATCGGCAGGGAGCTTGAAAATACGTGGCTTCCGGTGTTGGAAGTACAGTTTACCTTTGAGTCCCGGCTGCGTCAGGCTGATATTTCCCGCCTCATGCCGCCCAGTGAAAAGATTCTCTCCCTGAGCTTCGAAATCCGTATGCCCGAAGCGCGTGGGATGTTGAATGTGGCCCTGCCGGCCGCCGTCTCCAATGCCCTTTTGCGGAAGCTTACGGCGCAGGCTTCCTACCGCAAGCAGCGCGGCACAACCGATAGCACCTCGCAAATGCGCAGGCGCCTTGACCATTGTATTTTTCCTCTCCAGTTGGTCCTGCCAAAACAGCGCGTTCGCGTCTCCCAAATCCTGTCACTGGAACACGGTGACGTCTTGAAACTGAATTGTTCCGTAGGGGAATTCGCGAATCTGTTGGTGAGTGACAAGGAGTTGTTTCATGCCCGCCCGGTTCGCGCCGGAAGCCGACGGGCCGCACAGGTGGATGCACGCGTGCATTCCCTTGATCCGATCCAAAAGGAGGCTGCATGAGCACTGATTCCCAGGCCCCGCACAGCCCGAAAATGCAGGCGTACCTCCAAGCCTGGGGTACAAGCATTTCCCGGGTCCTTCAGGAAGTGGCCGGCGCACCTCACACCTGGCAGGAACTTCTGCCGGAAGCAACGAAGGAACTGTTGGCATCTCTGAAGGAAGACGGCATCAGCCTCCAATTCGAGGCAGGCCAGCACCTGACGGGGAAGCAGGGATTTGTTCTCTCGAAGAAAGATGCTGTACGGCTGTCCCAGTTGTTACTGGCGGAGCCCGAGGACGGAAGCTCGGCAATGACCGATGACCATCGGGACGCCATTGCTGAGTTGTTCCGTCAGTTTGCAGGCGCAGCCGCTTCCGCCCTCAAGGGATTGGCGGGAGGAGAGGTTAGCTTCAAGTGGTCGGGGTTGGATCCGTTCCCGGGGGAGCCGGCCGAACGGGCTGGTATGCAGTGGAGCAGCCCGGGGCTCGCATCTATCGCTCTGGTCGCCGAGCTCGATGCAGGATTGATGACAGCGTTGAACCCTGTGGCCGCGCCGGTTGTCCAGGCTCTGGAGCTACCGACACCTACCCATCCGCCCGCCCCTTTGGTGCCGGCGCGTGATCCCAAGCTGGAATTATTAATGGATGTGGAGCTGGATGTTACTCTGCGCTTTGGTGAACGCCAAATGGTTCTCCACGACATCCTGGATTTGAGCGCCGGGTCGGTGGTGGAGCTCAATCAATATGTTCAGGACCCGGTTGAGCTGCTGGTGGGGAACAAGGTAATTGCCCGCGGGGAAGTTGTGGTGGTGGACGGTAGCTATGGGCTGCGGGTATTGGAGATCGTGAGCCCGATGGAAAGAATCGCATCTCTTAGGGTGTGAGTGCGGCCAAGGAGACGGACTTACGCAAATGCCTGACAATAAGAAGTCATGGAGCACGCCGCATGGCGATACTCAAATCTGAGCGCTTTCTACAATGCGAATCCCCTGCCTGCTCCCGCCAGCGACGATCCTGGCGGGCGTGGCTGGACCCCGTGCGCGGCCTTTCCCTTGACGGCCACTGGTATTGCAGTCCCGGATGCTTTGAACAGGCTCTCGCTTTCGCCATTGGGCAGTCCCTTCCCGGGACAGCTCAACCTGCTCCGGTACACCGGGTTCCCCTTGGGTTGCTGATGCTTTCCCGAGGTCTTGTAGATAACGAACAACTCAAAAAGGCATTGAAAGCGCAGAAGGATTCTGGCAGCGGACGCGTGGGGGAATGGCTTCGACATATCGGGGCGGTTAGCGAAGAGCAAGTGACTCAGATGTTGGGTTTGCAGTGGTCCATTCCGGTTTTTCCCATCAACCAAAGCCGGCAGTATCTGGAATGCGCCAACCTTATACCCTTTCCCCTGCTGGAACTGGCAGAAATGCTTCCCGTTCACCACATTCGCAGCAGCCAGACCATTTACATGGCGTTTGTTGACCGCATCAATTACACCGCGCTCTATTCCGTGGAAAAGATGCTGGACTGTCACACCGAGCCGTGCCTGGCCTTGCAGTCCCAGGTTATTCAGGCATTGACGGAGCTTCGCAGCAGGCATCATCCCGTGGAAGTTCCCGCTGACGGTATCTCTGACCCCTCGGAGATGGCAAACACGATTCTGCGCCATGCCATCAGGCTGGGCGCGGCGGATGTTAGAGTCAGTGGATTCGGCGGTTTAATCTGGGCGCGCATCCTCGCCGCGTCAGGGTACACGGATATCCTATTCCACGCGCATTCAATCCAACCGGAGATTCTCCTTCCGATGGAATCAACGTAATAACTCTATGCTGCCGTGGATCGCGAACCCGCCCTTCGCGAAGCCAGGCAAAACTTTCCCATTTTCAATTGCCACCCCCACCAAACCACTTCCTTTTTTTGCCGGAGCGCAGTAACTTCTCCTGTTGCAGGTCCCGGGTTTGCTCACAGATCCGCTCGGGCAGATGCAAGAGGACGGGGCTCCAATTGGAATCGTTTGGAGGTGGGTTTTATGGAGACAAGGCGGCGCATTCGGTGGTCCACACTGATCTTGCTCGCAGTCCTGGCGGTTTGGCCAGGGTCCCGCACCAAAGCGCAAACCATGCCGGCGGCGCCGTTCGATGGGCGCTTGCTCACTCCCGGCCAGATGGGTGCGGCCAAACCTGCTTCAGGAAAGGGTATGACGCAGGCAAGTGATTTCCTGTCCTCCGAACCTTCGGGGTGGGTTGATCTCATGCCGAAGGATTCCCTGCAGGATTGGACACGCATGACCGTGCCGCCCGGGAAGGTTTTGGATCCCGTCAACCAGTGGAAGCTCGACAAAGAACATGGAACCATTCTCTGCGAAGGCAATCATGGGCACGAATGGTTGCGCTACGATCACGAACTCGCAAATTTCCTTCTCCACGTAGAATGGCGGTTCGAAAAGCGTGAAGGATTAAAGGGGTATAACAGTGGAGTTTTCGTGCGGAACGACCGGGAGGGACGTGTTTGGCACCAGGCGCAGGTGGGAGCCCAGGCGTATATTTTTGGGCAAACTTTGATCCACGGGGAACTGTCGCCGATGATCAAAACTCCTCCCCCGGCAGTAAACCCTCTCCACCCCATTGGGGAATGGAACACCTACGAGATTCGCTGCGATGGCCCGAAAATCACTCTGTGGGTCAATGGTGATTTGACGGGCGAATTCGCGACGCCCGAGGTATCCAAGGGATATTGGGGCCTGGAAGCGGAAGGCTATCGGATCGAGTTCCGGAATATCAAACTGAAAGCCCTGCCTTGATTCGCAAGGTTCATTCAAAACCGTGGCGCTCGCATGCAGCGCGGAGCAGATGGTAAGCCTTCTCGAAACTTTCCACCGCTGCCAGTTTGGGCGAGTGGGATTCATCGACGCGGGTCATACTTCGAATGGCCGCCGTCAAATCCCCGCCGAATAGGGTTGTTCCCGCTGCCAGAACGGCTGCCCCGAATGACGCCGTGGGATTCGCGCAACGCACGATGGTGCGATTAAGCACGTTGGCGCGAAGTTGCGAAAGCACCGGGCTGGCGGCCGCACTTCCCGCGGAAAACACTTCGTTCCCAACGGCCACTCCGCAGGCCTCCAGCCGCTCATAACCCCATCGTTCCACGCAGGCAAGCGATTGCAACTGGGCGGCGTAAGTCTCGCTTGGCGACCCTGGTTTCCCTTCGAAAAAGGACTTGGCGATAGGATTCAAAAATGGGAAGCGCTCCCCGCGATCTCCAAGGAGGTAGCACTGAACCGAGGTCGGCAGGTGTGCCGCTGCGCGCCGATCCATCTCCGCGGGAGCAACGCCGGGCTCATTGAATTTAAGACTGCCCGGCCCCGTATTGCTTGCCGCGCCCGGTGCCCATAAGTTGCTGGGGAGATGGTGGCAGTACATTCCCGGTCCCAGCCGCGGCTTGGCAGGGGTCAGGACTTTCCACACCAGTGTTGTTCCCAGCGTCGTGTTGGCGTGGCCCGGTTCACACGCTCCCGACCCGATGAGACTCGCGAGGCCATCAGTGGCTCCAGCCAGCACTGGTACGCCGGCAGTCAATCCGGTCTCCTCACTTGCTTGTGCGGAAACCGTTCCGACTTGGTTGCCGGGAGCGACAACCCTGGGGAGCATTGAGGTGGGGATATCGGCAAGACCCACCGCCGCGGTCCACGCGCTTTTCTCCTGGTCGTAACCAAGCTTGAGCGCATTGGAATAATCGCAAACTCCCAATTGCCCGGTTAACTTCGCGGTCAGCCAATCGGCGGGATGCATGATGAATGACGCACGCTTCCACGCGAACGGTTCCTCCTGCCGCACCCAAAGAGCCTTGGCGAGAGAGAAAGACGCGTTCACCTCCGCTTGCCCGGAAGGAAGCCGCCGGTTTAATTCATTGGCGACTGTTGCGGCGCGCCCATCATCGTAAAGCATTGCCGGCCGAACCGGTTCACCCTGCGCATCCGCCAGCACCAGTGAACCCGAGGTCGATGTCACGGCAATCCCCGCGACATAAGCCCTATGCCCGCCCGCTTGCAGATTCTCCTTTAGGTCTTTAATAGTGCGGCAGACTACCCGCCACCACTCGCTCGGATCCTGCTCATGCGCCGATCCTGTAGAGGGCAAGTCGGAAAGCGCCGCGCGAGATTCCGCGAGTACCTCGCCCTTCGCGGTAGCAGCCAGGGAGCGAACCCCGCTGGTTCCGACATCGACGCCGAGCACAATGGGAAGATTCGATGAAATCATGTTAGCGCAGAGGAACCGAGAAAATCCTGAATGTCCCGCAGCACTTGCTGAAACATTTCCTGGGTCAAGCGTCCGGTCTGAGTGTTTTGCTGGCTGGGGTGGTAGGAGCAAAACAAGCGCGGCAGGCCTGCAGGCAGCGCGAAACTCGCCCCGTGGGAAAACGCCAGGCTCGACCGGCGCGGGAAGCCCTCGCGATTTCCGACCAAGCGCAGGTAAGCATCAAACGCGATGCGGCCCAGCACCAGGACGGCGCGCACGCGCGTCAGGACTTCCAATTCCTTCTCCAAGTACGGTTGGCAATTGCGCAACTCTTCCGGACGCGGTTTATTCGCGGGCGGTGCACACCGTAGTGGCGCGGTGATGTAACAGTTGCGTAGTTCCAGCCCGTCGTCCCGATCCCGCGAGGTGGGCTGATTCGCGAATCCAGCTTCATAGAGCCCGCGATAGAGGAAGTCGCCGGAGCGGTCACCAGTAAACATCCTGCCAGTGCGATTGGCGCCGTGAGCTCCGGGGGCCAAGCCCAGAATCAAGAGTTCGGCGCGAGGATCGCCGAAGCTCGGCACGGGTTTGCCACAGTAGTCGTGATCGCGGTACATGCGGCGCTTTTCTTTAGCCACCTTGCGGCAGTAGGTGATGAGGGACTCGCAGCGAGTACAGGAGACCACCTGTCGTTGGAGTTCGGCGAGTTCACGGGCCGTTTTCTGCATAGAAGGACTACTTCATGGCGCAGGCATTTACTTGACAACGGTACCCCAGGCCATGATAGAGGCTTAAATGCTATTGGTAGGCCGCGCCTTTGTGGTAGTTTTTGTCCTCGCCATCGCCAGGATGCTGTTCCACTGGGCATCCGAAACCGACATTACGGACAGGCGCGGCAAACGCACGAGGTCAAAGTCCTTGAGTGCGTTTGAACTCTTGATTTCGTCAAGGCTCACGGGCCGGGCGAGTTTCTCCTTCGCCTCCAGGTCGATCACCACCAGGCGCGCGTCTTTTTGCTGGGGATCGGGATAGGGGTCACTGACCGCTTTGGCCAACCCCACCACGGCGCGCTCGTCTCCGGTGTGATAGACCATCACTTGGTCGCCGCGACGCACATTGCGCAGATTCTTCAACGCCAGGTTATTCGAAATGCCGTCCCAGACGGTTTTCCCATCGCGCTCGAGGTCGAAAAACGAGTAGTGTTCGGGGTCGGACTTCAACAACCACTTGGCCGCCATATTTTACCCTCCGATTCACGTTGATCTGCCCGAAGTGACAGGGTTATTGTACGGGAAGTTCCCTTGTCCTGCACAGGCGCCTTCGCAAGAAGGTCCGCGGGGCCGCAAGATCTCCCGTATCCAATTGTTCCGTGTCGCATCCAATCATGCGGGAGGTAAAAGGAAAAGACTATGGAAAAGGTTCTACATGTTCAACCAGCGGATTGGCAGGGGCTCGAAACCAGCACCAAGCCGGTATTCCTGGACTTCTGGGCGGACTGGTGCGGTCCCTGCAAGATGCTGGGGCCCACGTTCGAACGCCTGGCGGATAAATTTGGCGCGCAGGTAACTTTCGCCAAGGTCAACGTGGATGAAAATCCGGACATCGCCAACAAGTTTGCCATCCGGTCCATTCCCACGCTCGTCTTGTTGCAGGACGGCAACGTGGTGGAGAAGATTGTCGGGCTGCGATCGGAACAGGAATTGACGCAGGTGCTTAGCCGTTTTGCGAACGGCAATGGCAGCAAGTAACTGCCGGGGGGCTAGGGGTTAGGGGCATAGGCGTTAAAATAAGCGCGGACTGCATGTCCACTCCGGAACCATGGCG
>CAYTMD010000344.1:0-7018 GCA_964438685.1 uncultured Acidobacteriota bacterium | reverse complement strand
CTTTCTAGTTCTCCTGTATCCCTTCGGCGGGCGTAGGCCCGTCCTGCCCCGGCTGGTGAAAACGCCGGTTGCAGTCCACCCTCTCCCCCAAGGGGGCGAGGGCAGTGAACTTCCTCGATCTCCGCTGGAAACAGGTTGGCTCGACCGCTAGTGTGAGAATGACCCCCAGCATCCCCGCATAGCGAGCGCTTGTGCTGCACCTCATTCCCAACCTGACACGATCGGTTTTGGACACGGGTGTTGTCATCTCACTGCTGTCCAAAATAGCAGACGCAGCCAATGGACCATGCGGGACCGCGCTCAGCCATCATGAATTCGACATCGAAACTAAGGGTACATTTCCCCTCGCCCCCATGGGGGAGTCCGATTTCCGGACCCCGATGGGTCCATCGGACCCCAGCAATCGGGGAGGGGGGACCGCAAGGCGGGGGGTGGGGGGTCTTTACCAAGATGCTTACATCGTGTCGAAGCCACAAAAACAAGTCAAAACACAAAATGCAAAAGGCAAAAGTATGAACGAAGACCTCTGGCATTGTCTCACTAGGCCCCAGAGTTTTTGACCCCCTCACCCGTCCTGCCCCGGCTGGTAAAAACGCCGGTTGCAGTCCACCCTCTCCCCCAAGGGGGCGAGGGACGTAGATTTCAATCGATCTCCGCTGGAAATAGGTTGGCTTGACCGCCAGCGCGCTCAAAACAGGGACTTCCCTCTCCGATCAAGGTTCGGCCAGTTACGAAACACGAAACCTGGCCAGAGCCTCTTCGTCCAATTCCACTCCCAAGCCTGGCGACTCCGGCATCTCCAAATACCCGTCACGGGCGCGGATCTTCTGCCGCGTAAGGGATTCTCGAAGATTGGTATTTTCCTGGGCCACGAATTCCACAATCAGCGCGTTGGGGACCGAATTCAACCACTGCAGGGCGGCGGCGACATTGATATAAGTCGTGAATCCGTGATTCGCAACGGGGAGCCCGTGCTGCGCAGCCATGGCGGCAATCTTCATGGCTTCGGTGAAGCCTCCACACCGGGTCAGATCCACTTGCACCACGTCGACCATCCCTTCCTCCATCAATCGGCGATAGGCGTGAACCCCGCTCTCTTCCTCTCCCGCGGCAATACGAACCTCCGTAGCCTGGGTCAACTTCCGGTATCCTTCATAATCATCGGGAGAGAGAGGCTCCTCCAGCCAGTAGATTTTGTGCTCTGCGAACGCCCGGGCGCGTTGAATCGCCGTCTTTGCGTCCCACACCAATCCCGCGTCGATCAAGAGATCAATTTCTTCCCCCAAGCCCCGCCGTGCTGCGGCCACCAGCGCGACATCGGTGGCTGCATTCTTGCCCATGGGCCCCCACCCGAATTTGACTGCCCTGAAGCCCTGATCGGCAAATCGGCGAGCCAGTTCGTAAGTCTCCTCCGGAGTATTCCCGAACAGCGAACTGGAGTAGCACCGGATCTTCTTATGGAAGCCTCCCCCCAATAGCTTCCAGATGGGCATCCCCAGCTTTTTCCCCTTGATATCCCAGAGAGCGATGTCAATGCCGCTCATGGCATGGATGGCGATTCCAAACCGCCCGGCGTATATGTTGGCGCGATACATTTTTTCCCATAACCGCTCGGTCTCGAACGGGTCTTCACCGATCAAGAGATGTCGCAAACCGGATGAGGTGGTGTGTGAATAAGGGCCCAGAATCATGCCTTGGGCCGCCAAGGGCGCCGAGTCAACCTCACCGATACCCGTAATTCCTTCATCCGTGTGGACCCTCACAATCAAAGCGTCCTGGCCGCTGTCACACTGTTCTTTCACTTCCGGCAGGCGCACATAAATAGCTTCAACATCCGTAATTTTCATTTTCAAAACCTCACAATGGGTATCCGTAAGTCCTTAAGTCATCTAACGAGACGGTCTATGGCCCCGGGCGATGCCCTATGGTAGCTTCCCCCCGTCGAGTGCCGGAGGCTCGGAGGGAAGTTCCTGAGAAAGCAGGAACGCGGCCACCACCGCCAGGGCGATTCCGGCGATTGCCGTGCCCGTCAATTTTTCATGCAGGAAAACCACTGCCAGAAAAATGGTGACCAGCGGATACAGGTAGCACAGGGGAACCACGATGGATGCTTTACCCCCAACCTCCAGGGCCTTGAAACTCGTCAAGCATCCGAAACCGTTCAGCACCCCGCCGGCAATAGCCAGCGCAATCATTGCTCGCCTGACGTGCCAGTCGAGCGGCACCAACGCGAAAATACACAGGGCAATGACCAGCATGGCCAGGGAAAACCAGAGGTACGACAATTCCGTGGAGATTTCATTCGTCGCCAGCTTTTGCGTGATGCCGCTAAGGCCGAAGAACAACATGGAGATGAGCGAAAAAACAAGCCATAACGGAATATGCATAAAATCCAATCCCTCGTAAGCACCCGGCTTACAGGCTGAGGAGATAAATGGCAGCCAAAGCGACCACCAATCCCGCCTTCTGATAAGTACTCATGCGCTCGCGTAAGACCACAAAGGCAACCAGCACCGTGACCAGGGGAGCCAATCCGCCCATCGGGACCACCACGGCGGCCTGTCCGCCCGTGGTCAACGCCTTAAAGAAGGCAATGTTGCCCGTTCCACCCAAAATCCCAGTGAGAAATGCAAAGAAGATGCCCCGTTTCCGATTTCGCCCCCCCGCAATCCGAGGCGAACGAAAAACCAGCAACGCCAGCGGAAACAGCCCCAGGGTGAAAGCAACTTGGTTCATGTAGGCATTGATATCATCCGACACCGCCCGGGAAAGCGCTCCCCATCCTCCCCACAGCAGGATGGTCAGTAGTGAGTAAGACAGCCACTTATAGCTGCCCGGTTGGCGGGATGCCGGTTCAACAATTGTGGGGCTTGTAGACATATGTCCTGCTAATCCTGGTAACGAGCCGTGATGTGAATTTCCCCGGCCTGACGGGGCAGCCGAATTCGTTCCAGACTGGGGTTAAAGTCCGTCCACTGCTTTCCATCCACCTGCACCGAACGCAGATGCTTTCCCCCGGGAGCGCGGAGGACCAACCACGCGGTTCCAGCCGGGTTCCGATTGGGCAGCGTCACCCGGGCTTCCACCCCATCCGCATTCGCTTCCAGCCGGTAACTGACGGGACCGAAATAGCTCGGCCCTTCCCGGACTTCCACCCTTTCCCCGGGGGCGAGCCACCTCCGGGGGGTTCCGGCGGCCAACCACAAAGTGTCCCCATCCTCCCGGACCAGCAAATCCCGAACCCGATTCACAAACTTGGCTTCGTCTGGAACCTTGTAGAATGGCCCGCTGGGAGAACGCCACTGGCGGAACTCCTCTGTAAATACATTAACATCAGGATAATAACAAGAGACAAAATCGTTGTAGAGATTCCGAATAGCGGCAGGCACTTCGTTGCGCCGCAGATACGTCAGGGTGGGATTCTGCAGATTGGCCTGAAAGACCATCCCACCTCGACTGAACCAAAGCTTGTCGTCCACCCATCCGTGCACGTTCAGACCCAGCGATGACGACAGGGTGGCGTTATCTTCCCAATCATCCAGCACCCAATTGGCAAATTGCTCATCGGCGTGGAAGACATTGGTGGTCAGCAGAATCATGGGCCCGTAGAGAACCTCGCGCGTGGCGGAAAGCCGGTAGGTGGGCAATACCTTTTGGGGATAGCGCGAGTAATAGGCGACGCGGATGGGCCCGAAGAGACGAATTCGCTGATAGGGGCGAGACGGCAGGTAGGGAATATAAGTGTTATCGCGCAGCCGGATGACCGGGGCCAATCGGGAAGCCTGCAGAACCGCGTTGCGCAAGTCCTCCGTGTACGCCGCGGCTTCCTGAGCATATTTCTCCGCTTCCGGCGCCCCGGCGTCTGCCAAGGCCCTGGCGAGGCTGGTCATGCCGGCGGCCGCGAAGGCATTCACGGAAAACCAGTGGGCCCAGTCCTTGTTATCTTCCAGGTGCCCCGCGGGGAGGAGGCCATATTCCGGAATCCGCTGATCTCCATCGCGCAATTCCGTGAGCTTTCGCTGCTCGACCACCCAGTCGGCGGCACGCTCCATGCCGGGGGCGGCGTGCTTCAACCACTCCTTATCGCGGGTGTAGAAATAGTGCTCACCCAGAGCCCAGAGAACGGTTCCGTGATCGAGGTTGTAATCCTCCTCGGTGTAATCATATTCCTTGTCCACCCGCGCCCCATGGTAAACATCCTTCTGGTCACCCGTGTAAGTCCCAAGGAAGGGTTTGGAACCTTGCAGGCGGATGAATGCCTCCAGATACTCCGCGGCAAGTTTGTGGTCACCGAGGGCGTCCAGAAGAACACATTGGAAGGACCCCTCATTTTCAAACACGTCATAGTCGTAGCTCGCGGCGGGCACCATGTAGATCCCGCTTTTCGGATCTTTTGTCGTGCTGATCCGGATATGAGGAATCACCGCTTTGGCAAACTCCACAAACCGCTTCTCCGGGACGTCAAAAGGGACCGCCGCGTCTGTCACTTGACGCCAATAGCTGATGACGCGGGTACGCTCGCCGTCGTAATTCAGATCGCCCAACTGTTGACGTTCGACAGGCGAGAGCCTGGGCACAAAAGGCAGGGAAACCAGTACACTCTTCTCTTCACCTTCACCAAGAACGAGTTCGGCATGAATGCCCTGCAGCTTCTTGGCGCCGTCAGCCACTTGTGCTACCGATTCGTGGGCATTCGTGGGGAATCCGAAATGAGCGCGGACCAATTGGCCGCCCTGCGCAAGAAGTTCGCCATTCTCAAGGGAGACAACCTCGTCCAGATTGGTGGCGAGCCATAAGTGTGCAGTCGTCGGCCGGGAGCCGGGATTTCGGGCCCTGATTTTGAGCATCAGAACCGCAGGTGTTTGTTCATTTCGCCCCGGATCGTCCGCACTCAGCGGCCCGGAAAGCAACGTAGCAAAACCCTCTTCGGTGTAATTGACTCCGTCGGTGGACCAAGTCGCCGTGGCAATCGGCAGGTAGTTATCAAGAACAGAAAGATGGGAATCCTTCGATGCTGGCCGGTACTGGGGGTTTGCTCCCGTTCCAACCCGCCAGGTAATCCGATCGCCTGGCCATTCCAGCCGCTCCCTTTCCCGGCCCTTTGCCTTGATTCCGTCTTTGGAAATCGTGATGTTTCCGCCCCACTCAAAAGCAAATTTCTGCCAACTGGCATCCGCAGCCAACGGCAAGTAAAGTCTTCCACCTTGGCGTATCACCGGGTCCAGGGGAGGAATCTCACTCGTGGCACGCTCGTAGGTCTGCTCGGGCTCGTGGGCAAGCTTGTCGCGAATCTTCTCCCCGGATTTGACGATGCTCGGGGAAAACAAGTGCGGGTCGGAGCCCAAACTCACGTAGGCGTGAAAGTCGGGAACGTAGACTGGCCCCCTTTCGACATCGGGGATGCCGAAAGAGAATGTTCGTTCGCCGGCTTCGAGTGTCACCACCGTAACATCGTGAGAACCCGGGAGCGAAGGCTCGGCAGCCACCAGCGCCAAGGTCAAACCTTTGGGCGCGCCGGAGGTTGCCAGGTGGAAGGAGTCTCCGTGGGCCGAATCCTCCGCCGATCCTTTCCAGAGCTGTAGACTCCGCAGCCGGCCGTTATAGACATGTACAGACCCGTCCCAGGTATAAGCCGATCCCTCCCCGGCTCCCAGTTCCAAGCGCACCCTCACGGTCTTTTCCTGCGAGCCGCTGAAGACCTGCACGGCCTCGATCTGCGGGTCAGAAGAGAAGACCAGTCGCACCTTCAGAGTCCGGCGGTAATCCAAACCCGGCAGGTTCAGGGCAAGGGGATTTTCCGCTTTTTCCAAAGGCTCAAACGTGTATCGACATTCGTGGCCCCGGCAATCCACCTTGGTCGAAGCCTTCAGCCAGCTACCCTGCCAGGGATCGTCCACGGGGTCTTCAATGGTTGGCATTTTCGGGGGTGGATAGGGCCAATTTCGAAACCAGTATTCCGCGATCGCCTTGGGGGGAATGATGCCGGCCCGAACGCGCACCCGGATCTCCCGGAGGTCGCGTTCTTCCGCCCATTGCAGACCATAGATGTAGCGCCCATCCGCGGCTCGTTCAGCGTTCTGCCCGGCGGGCCGTGCTTCTCCATAATCAAAGGCCACTTGTGAGGTGTGCGAATCCCGCACGCAGCACCGTCGGCCGAAAGGAGCGATGTCAAAGCTCGCAGTCCCGGCGAGGGCGGAGGAAGTCAGGATCCCCGCAAGGCAGCAGCCGATGACCACATGTATGATCCGCATGTTCGTTCCTTCATCAGGCAACCGGGCCAGGTAAACTCGCCTTCTCCTCGCGTTTCGCGCGATTGCCGGCCAAAACAATTGTCGCCGGAATATGCACTTCCCTGGTGTGTCGATCACCCTTAATGAGCTGTTGGGTACGCGTGTGCCTTGCAGTCCCGATTATAGATATTGCTAGCTCAAATTCCTTGGCCATTAACCTCAAGTCGATAGTATTGTTGCCACGCAACGCTGGAACGGAACTGGCCATGCCCTCCGTGGTGGCCAGGTGTATCGGGAGATTCCTTCGATCTACTCATTTCGTGTCGTGCCTCCCCCTTCCCGGCCTTGGGACATGCACAGATGTTGTAGTGAGCATGGATGTGACAGCTTTCGCCATCCTAAACCCTCCCCGTGGGACATGCACTCTTGGCGGGTGGGGCTGGCTCGAGCCATAGGAAGGAACTTCAACCTGTGGAATTTGCAAAAAATCCGTGTGAGAACCTGGATTTGCGGCGCCGACAATGCCTCATCCAAGTTCTCACACGGGCAACCTTGTTCCAACACGATTCAGATTACGTGTCGGGTTAGAAGTTAATCTTTATGCCGAACTGAATTACCCTTGCCGCGTTATTCTGGCCACCCACAGTTCCAAACCCCACGGTATCGTTCCAATTCGAGTCTGGATTAGAGAATTGAACCTGGTTAAAGAGGTTAAAGGCCTCAGCCCGGAATTCCACGTTACCCGTCTCCCCAAGTTTTGGAACCTTCGTCCGCTTAATAAGCGAGAG
>CAYTMD010000343.1:0-7020 GCA_964438685.1 uncultured Acidobacteriota bacterium | reverse complement strand
CTGAAAATAAACCACTTACCCTCCGACAACTGCCCCAACTGCGAAAGTTCGGCTAACCTGAATTTTTCCACATTGATTCATGACGGTGGGCATATACAGGGAACCACAAGAAATAGCCCAAGCGGACGGACCCAGGAGAGCGCCAACTCACCGGCACCTTTCTCTCTACGAACTCGCTCGCGGGCGAAACGTAGCGGCGGGTTTATCCCGCCATGGGCAGGGTTCCCGCGCTACAAAGTAGCCCCGTCCAATCGCTTCTTGGAGACAGATCTATCCGGTTGCATGGCGGCGTAAAGCCGCCATTACATTCTTCCTGCAAGCAAGCTTGTGGGAAGGAAAAGCGGCAGCAAGCTGCCGCATTCCAACGCCTCACTCCAAGGTTGCTGGCAATCCTACACGAGCGGTTGGGGCCTTTTGAGTCTTACTTCGAAAACCTGATTGTCTTTTTCCAGCAGGAGTTCTTTTCCGTAACTCTGGTGACCCGTTGCGGTAATTGTTAGGACGATCTTCCCTTTGTTGATGTCCTGAAATTTGCACCGGCCGTGGCTATCGGTCTTGGCACTATAGGAGAGCTTCTTGGACTTTCCAAACCGATCGGGACCGCCAGGCTCGGTGAAGTTCAGGGTTATGCGCGCCTGGCTGATGGATTCACCGGTTTCGGCTTCCTTGACCACCACGGTAATGTTGGTGGTTTCGCTGCTTAGCGGGACTCGCTGAGCTTGGGCAGGACGGCTGAGGCTGGCTAAGAGTAGAAGGCTTGCGGCAACCCACGCGGCCACAAAGTGCTTGGTGTGCGGGGACGATAACATGGGGTGGAACCTCCTTGTCAAATGTTCAGTGATATGCGAAAGCCGTACCGCTCCCCTCGATTCGCGCTGAGTATGTCCAATGAAACGCTGGCGGCGCGATCCTGGCTTCCGGCCGAGCTGATTACCGGCCCAACTATAATAACTCATCCGGGAAAAAATCGGGGGGACGGGAAGAAGGGCTGTGGATTAGTTTGGCGTGGCTGCAGGTTTACCACGCTATCCACAACGTGGCTTGGGCATGGCCGGTGCGGCAAAAGCAGTAATGACCGCGGGCAAGTGACCCTGGCTATTAATCTCTCAGAAATCTCCTACGGCTTGGTTCCCTGCTCCGCATCGTCTTCTTCCACGAAATTGGCGGCTTTCACCGAATCACCCAGCCACTGGAGATAATTCCGCGAGCCCTCGATGATGGGAAGGCAAATGATCTCCGGCGTGTGATAGCTGTGCACTGCGGATATTGCCGTCTGAATTTCAGGAAATAACTCTCGCGTGCTTTTGATGATGATTTGATACTCGTGCTCGTCGGCGATTTCCCCTTCCCAGCGATAGATGGATTCAACGGGCTGAGTAATGTTGACGCAGGCTGCGAGTTTGCTCTCCACCAAATGCCGGGCAATCTTGCGGCACTCCTCCTGACTCGCCGCGGTTACCAGGATGACCACCTTGTCAGTCAAAGGTCCTCCTCGGGGCCACACATCGGCCGCAAGACGCTCGGTTGCACGGAACTTGCAACAGAAGATACAATGAGGGCATTGTGAGATGCAACCCCCTTGACTGGGGGAGTGCAGGTATGTGACTTTCCAAAGGGTAGTCTTCTGACCATGAGCGATTCAAATTTCGAATCCTCGGCGCTTTACCGCAACGGCATCCTGGTACTGTTGCTCTTGTCGATCGCGCTGATCGTCCATAACATCTTCGGCCAGAATGGATATTTGGCATTGCGCCGGCAGCGGAAAGAGCTTCAGACGATTCAGCAACAACTCCTGCAGCTCAAGCAGGAGAACGATCAGTTGGACAAGGAAAACCGAGAGCTGAAGTCAAACCCCGACGCCATTGAACGCAAGGCCCGCGAGGATATGCACCTGGTGAAGCCCGGCGAAAAGATCTATACGCTTCCCGAAAAAGCGCCGGCCAATTCGTCCCCACCCCGCAAGGAAACGTCTCCAACTCCCTAGTTGCCGAAGGCCCCGCACCCTTGGGAAAGCAATCTTCTCCGGTTGCGAGTCAACCCGGAAACGTGTATTTTGGTTGAAAGGGCTTAGGAGGAAACCAAAAATGAATATGGAACACGTCGTTCGTCTTGTCACTCTCACCGTTCTCTGCGCCGGGTTCGCAATGTCGTTGGCTTCGGCCGGGGAGCTTCCTCAGGTTGGCCAGAAGGCGCCGGCGGTAACGCTGCCGTCGCAGGATGGTAGCAAAGTGAGTTTGAAGGATTTTCACGGCAAGTGGGTGGTGCTCTACTTCTATCCCAAGGACAACACGCCGGGCTGCACGATAGAGGCGCACAACTTCCAACGCGACCTGGCGAAGTACGAGGAGAAGAACGCGGTGATTCTCGGCGTAAGCGTGGATTCCAGCGAAAGCCACCAGGACTTTTGCACGAAACAGAGCCTGACGTTCAAGCTCCTGGCGGACACAGATAAGAAAGTGGTGGCTGAATACGGTTCGCTGAGCGACCGGGGGTATGCCTCGCGCAACACGTTCCTGATTGATCCTAAGGGAAAAATCGTTAAGGTATGGACCGGAGTAAAGCCGTCGGAGCACAGCGAAGAGATCCTGGCGGCGCTCAGTGAGTTGCAGAAGAATTAGACACGTGCCGGCGGGACGGGATCGAATTTGAAGGTAGGGGCGGTTCGCGAACCGCCCCTACCTTCCCCTACTACTTCACTATTCCCTGCAATGGGCTGGAAGCGGTAGCGTAAAGTTTCTTCGGCATGCGGCCTGCCATAAAGGCCTGGCGTCCGGCCAACACTCCATTCTTCATGGCCTCAGCCATCAGCACGCTATCCTGCGCTCCGGCGATCCCTGTATTCATCAGCACGGCGTCCGCGCCCAATTCCATGGCGAAGGCGGCGTCCGAGGCCGTGCCCACACCCGCATCGATAATCAAGGGTACCTGCGTAATCATCTCGCGCAGAATGCGGATGTTGGTGGGATTCTGAATGCCCAGTCCGGAGCCAATGGGCGCGCCCAACGGCATCACCACGGCCGCACCTGCATCGATCAGGCGCCGTGCGGAAATGAGGTCGTCATTGGTGTAGGGCATCACTACAAAACCTTCTTTGGCCAGCACCTCGGTGGCTTTGACCAGTTCGAAGTTGTCAGGGAACAGCGTCTTCTCATCGCCAATCACTTCCAGCTTAATCCAGTTGGAAAGGCCCACTTCCCGCGCCAGGCGCGCGGTGCGGATGGCATCGTCAGCGGAGTAGCAACCTGCGGTGTTGGGAAGAATAAAAAGTTTAGTGCGGTCAATAAAATCCAGCATGGACTCTTTGCTGCGGTCGGTCAGGTTCACGCGTCGCACCGCCACCGTTACGATCTCGGCGCCGGAAGCCGCGTGCGCCTTCGCCATCTCCTGAAAGCTGCGATATTTTCCCGTGCCCACAATCAGGCGCGAATGAAATTCCTTTCCCGCAATCCGCAGGACGTCATTTTCCATTTTATTCACCTCGATTTCGATTCTAGTCGGGGGTCGGGGAAATTGCAATTCGGGGGATCGGGCCATCGGATCATCGGGCAATCTGTGATTGGAGGTTTGTGATTTGCGATTGTCGAAGTCAACAGATTGCTTCGTCCTATCACCGCCGAGGAGCGGTGGCGCAGAGGAAAGGAAGGGTTAGGTTCGGCTGCCAGGGTGGTCTGGCGAAGAGGGAAAAGGGTCAGTGAGCGAACACTTCCCTGCCACAACGGAACCCGACATTGTTGCTATCGAAGGTTGGAGAGGCCCTTAAGCGGGCCGATACGCGGACGAACTTGGGAACGCCGACCCATGATCCCCCACGCAGAATACGGAACTGACCGACCACGGGCCCTGTGGGGTCTTGTAACGGGCTGTTCTGGTAGTAGCTCTGGTCGCACCAATCATTCACCCACTCCCACACATTCCCCAACGTATCGTACAACCCGAATCTATTAGCTCGCTTCTTGCCGACTTCGTCCGTCTTTAGGCCGCTATTCTTAAAGTACCAGGCAACTTCTTCGATTGGCCCGTATCGCGCTTCGGCGCTCCCGCCGCGCGCGGCGTACTCCCATTCTGCTTCCGTGGGCAGGCGCCCGCCCGCCCAGCCGCAATAGGCTTGGGCATCATCCCATGTCACATCGACCATGGGCATGGCCTCGTCACCCCACCCAGGGTTCAACGGCCTTTCGCTATAATACGGCTCATGTGGCATCTGCAAGCCCATAGCCCCTGCAAAGCGCTTGTATGCCCCCACCGTCACTTCCGTCTGCCCCAGCCAGAAACCTTTCGTGATGATCACCTGATGTGTCGGTTTCTCTTCCGCGGCACATTCAGTATCCCCCGGTGAGCAGCCCATCATGAAAGTCCCTGACGTAATCCAGACATACTTTAGCCCGTCCTTGGGATTGCCCCTCACCTCGCCCGGGGATGGCCCGGCTTTGGCGGGCAAAGACGTATCCCCTTTTTCCGTTCCATGCTGCAAGATATACCAGACACCCACGACGATTAAAATCACCGCCACCACCGCAATGGCGACGAACTTCATCCTGCTGGGTGGCTCGGGCACAGTCCAAGGCCAAGGAGGCTTGGCCGCTTCGGGCTTGCTCCTTTGCGGCTGGGCGGTTGGGGGTCCGGTAATTATCTGAGGTGGAGAAAGAGGCGGAGTTTGAACGGCAGGGTCAACCTTAGCTTGCGCATTTCCGGGTAGCGGTTTGGGCGCATCAGTTTCCCGCATTACCGGTGGCTTCGTGGGCGGAGCCACAATCCGAGTAGAAGGAACATGCACGTGTGTTTCGGCCAAGGGCGAAAACTGCGCGGCGCTGGTCAGTTCACGGGCAAAGTCGAGAGCCGAGGTATAGCGCCGGTTGCGGTCTTTCACCAGCGCCTTCATGACAGCGCTTTCAACAGTGGAAGGCACTGCCAGGTCCGGGGCGGCCTCCCGGAAAGGCGGCGGCTGCTCCAGCACGTGTTGGCGTAAATAGCCAAGCGTCGTGTCGGAATGGAAGGGCGTGCGCCCCGTCAGCATCTCATACACCACAACGCCCAGCGAGTAGATGTCAGAGCGCGCGTCGAGTTCATCGCTCTTCATGCCGGAAGCTTGCTCATAGGACATGTAAGCGGGCGTGCCGAGCGCGATGCCCGTCTGCGTGTGGGCGCTGGATTCGCGCAGTTTGGCAATGCCGAAATCGACGATTTTGACCAGGAAATTCGCCGCTGGGGATGTTGGCGCTACCGCGCCTTTTACCTGTGCCGGCGGGGACGCCAGCGCTACAGCCTGTCCCGGCGGGGACGCCGGCGCGACGGTCTGCGCGGGTGGGGTCCGATTTCGGGACTCCGGCTGAGCCCATCGGACTCCAGAAACCGGAGAGACCCGCGCTACAGAATTGTCGTCGGGATAGGTCAGAAAAATGTTATCGGGTTTAAGGTCGCGGTGAATGATGCCAAGTTTGTGGGCGGCGTTCAAGCCGCGCGCCGCTTGGTGGAGAATTTCCACAACCTCCGGCAGGGGAAGTGCGCCCCGCCGCTTGAGGACGTCGCGGAGAGACTCGCCTTCCAGAAATTCCATGGCGATGTAAGGGGTGCCGTCATCGGCCTGGGCAGATTCGAAAATGGAGACGACATTCGGATGATGAATGCGGCCCGTGGAACCCGCCTCATTCTGGAAGCTCAGCAGGAAGCCAGGGTCATCGAGGAGTTTGCGGTTCAGGATCTTAAGCGCCACGCGGCGATTCCCCACCCCAATCTGCTCGGCGAGGAAAACCCTGCCCATGCTGCCCTTCCCCAGTCGGCGTATAAGCCGAAAACGGCGGGACAATCCGGCCGCATGCTTCGCTCCGGTTTCCGTGGCTTGGGCGGCCAAGTGAGCACCGTCGCGCGGACAGAGATCAACATCATCGGAGTAGGTTTGCTGGCAAGTATGGCATGTCTTCATGGGCGCCAGTGCAACTCTCCTACGGCGCGGATTCTAACAGAATTAATCTGGGAAAAGCGAGTGTAACGCCGACCTCGTAGCGCGGACCTCCGTTGTTGAGGTCCGCGGTTCTTCGGTAGCAAAAACCACAAATCTCAAATACGCACACACGTCCTCATGCTCGGAAACGCGAATCTCGGGAAGAAACGTGGGCCTCAAAAACAGAGGTTTGCATCACGTCCGCTGTTTACAGGGTCGGTAGGCCAAGACGTGCGAGGCTGTCTTGAAGGAGTCTAATATCGAATCGGATCCCCTGCCGTAGCAGGTCCATATAAGCTTGGCGCAAATCCGGGACGAGGCCCGTCCGGGCGCCCGCCTCGAGGATTCCCAAACATCCCACAATGGAAAGGCCTGCATCTCTCGCAATACGGAGGGCTTTCCACTCATCCAAGAGAACGACATCGGAGGGGAGGCTCTTGGCCAGGAGAATAGCGCCGCGCTCACCCGCCCCGAGATTGCGGCATGCCTGCTCAAGCGAAGAGTCCGCTACGGGTTTCTGTGGTGCGACTTCGATCCAGTTCGCCTTCCGTACCTCTTCGGCACCAGGAAGACCACGCCCTGCCACCGTCACCTCATGCTCAACTTCGACGGGAATCAGAATTCGTTTGTAGAGGGAGGCGAGGAGATTCAGTTGGCCAATCCGGGCGAGGGAGACCAGCGGCGAGGAGTCGGAAACGGCAATCACAAGCCGAGCCGTTCTAAGGTGCGGCGATCTTCTTCCAGTTCGGTCGCGCCATAATGGAGCGGGACGTCGTGCTGGGCGGCAAACTCCATGAACTGCTCGACGGGCATCTGGCAGAGTTCGGAGGCACGCCCCAGCGAGACCTTGTCCTCGCGGTAGAGCCCCAGCGCCAGAAGTCGAGCCGTTTCCGCTGACAGGTTGCCCGTGTCTAATCCTGCAGCCAGAACAAGCTCCGTTGGGATTTCCACATTTACCGTCTGCATGTTTTCAAATTACCTCATGACAGGTTCTTGCGCAACCCCTTTAGCAAAACTCCGGCGTGGCGCCAGCGATTCCGTAAGGTATGCCTCGGCTGGGGGCAGTGGGCCGATGGGGGACA
>CAYTMD010000342.1:0-7023 GCA_964438685.1 uncultured Acidobacteriota bacterium | reverse complement strand
CTGCGGCGTGCCGGTCCAGTGGCGGGTGACGTCGTCGGTAAGGTGATCCGCAAATAACCAGATGCTGAGGTACGGATCGGTGGTCACCAAGGGTACGGCGCGCGGTTGGAATGCATCCGCACCACGGAGGGGTGCGGGCGCCAACCAAACCAGTGTCACAAGAAGGATGAACGTAAAATTCCAATGCGCGGTCCTTTCCGGCTGCGCGCGCCGAGAGTATTGCCACAAATCGTGCGTCAAGAGATTCTTCTGCTGATATTTTTGCATAGTTGTAATCCTGTCAAGCTGCCTGCGAATGATGAAAGCTATCCACTTTACCATTGGCGGGCTGGCGCAAACGGTCGTTCTTTAGCGTCTGAGCCACCTGCCTGTCTATTTGTCGAGATGATCTTCTTTAATCAGTCGGGACGACCGTCTTCCAGATTCGCGCCCGGCGGTAAAACATTTCATCAGCAAACCGGTCGAACACGACTTCAGTATCGCTCAGCCAACGCAGGCAGTAAGTAGTTTCCTCGGCTTGTCGAGTTACGGGCCGTGGCTTGCCGTTTCCATTGGCGGGAGCCACCCATATCGTGGTGTTGCCCCAGAACATCAGATCGGGTCTCGCCTTCTTTGGAGTCCCCTCGAATGTGACATAGGCGACCTGTCGGCCGTCAGGTGAAGGGACCGCCAGTCCCGCTGGGGAACCGGGCTGGGCAATTACATCTTTTTGGCTGCCATCTGGAGATGCTACGACGATTCCCGATTGTGTGCTGAGTGCGAGCCTTGAGCTGTCCGCGAACCATGGATTCCATGAGGGTTTGATGTAATCCCAATCGTGGTCAGGACTAATGATGATCTTGCCGAGGTTCGTCCATGATTGTTTCGACCTGTCGTAAATCCAAAGGTTATTGTCGGTGATGCGGCCCCTCGGACCGGAGGCTCCAAGCACCGCCAAGTACCTCTCATCAGGTGAAGGCACCATCAGATCCGTCAAATACGAATCCTTTCCGGCGAGCACGGAGCCGTCCGAGCAGGCGATACCCCTTGTCGTCCATCCCAGTGACCAGCAGAAAGCATGGCGGGAGGAGAAGTACTGCGCTCGCTCGGTGAAAGCTCCGCGAGGCACGTCGACAGCCTCCGATTTGCTCCCATCCGGCGTCACCAGGAAAGCCTTCCAATCGCGGTAACAAACCAATTTCTTCCCATCCGGCGTCCATGCTTGCAGGAACGCGTCCGCCAAGGGTTTTGAGGTCAGCACTGTGCCTGCCAGGTCCATAATCATCACGTCAGATGTCAGGTGAGAACGGCCCAGACCATTCGTTGGGAGATGCCTTCCCCAACCCGTCCCAACAAAGGCGATCGTCTTGCCGTCAGGACTCGGGATCGGATTGTAGGCATTATCCGCGAGAATAAGGGCAACGGGTAGGTCTGGCTTGACGGTCTGGCCCAGCGCTGGGGAAACCGCGATTAACCCAACCATTGCGAAGATTAGAAGAACTCCAGCATTCGGAATTCTAGGCATTCATCACCCCCAAAGCAAGCGCCGCCCTCGCCCTTGTTGAGATTTGCGGTGAGGTCAGCAACTCACGCTTCTCGCGCTTGAATTATGGCATAATACGCTGTATTATTCGATCATGCAAAATGGAGCCACTAACAAGAAGACCGTCTCCTTCCGGCTTGAGCCGGAAAAGGTTGCCGCCCTCGACAGGCTCGCCAAGGCTCAAACTCGCGATCGCACCTTCCTGCTCAATGAGGCTGTGGACGCTTACCTGGATGTGCAGCGCTGGCAGATTGAGCATATCAAGGAAGGCGTGGCGCAAGCCGACGCCGGGATGGGCCGGGATCACGAGGAGGTGCGCGCCAAGTGGCGGCGCCGCCTGCGATGAGGCCCGAACATTGAAGATTCGCTGGATGCCACTGGCCGAACAGGATCTCGAAGCGGCCTACGAGTTCGTCCGGCAGGACAATCCGAAGGCCGCCTCTCGACTCGTGGCACGCGTCTTCCGAGCCGCAGAGATGTTAAGCCGCTATCCGTCCGCCGGGCACCTTGGCCGTGTTCCCGCGACCCGTGAACTCAGCATCGCCCATACCCCGTTTATCGTTGTCTATCGCCATACCCAGGATCAAATTCAAATCCTCTCTGTCATCCATGGGGCGCGGGCTTGGCCCGCGAGCTTTGGCGAAAGCGGGTAACGACGGTCACCGCAGCCCTTGCCGTGCGCTATTCTCTTTTCCATTTGTATTCGTTTCAGGCGATCACAGCAGGCCATGTCATTGCCAACAATGGAAGAAGCCACTATCAGCGAACCACTGAAAGTTGCCTGCTAATGGGAAGAGGAAGGGCCTTGCAAATGATGAAACTTATTTGCCAGGTAGGATGTGGGCGCAGGCGGACGGCCTTTCGTAGAGACCGGCTTCAGCCGGGCAGGTCTTCGTCAAACGCGCGTTTAGTCACGTACCGCAGGAAGAACAGAATCTGCCGACGGGATTCAGCCATTCATGTAGCTTAAGCCTTTGCCATAAAGGGAAGAACGGCACGTGTCCTTATCTGCTGTGATAGAATGCGCGCCGGCGAGTTAATACTTAACTGCCACTGATGCCAAATGGTTAAATTCTTGTACTGGAATACCAACCGCAAGCCTCTGTACACGGAGATTTGCGCGCTGACTAGGGCCCATGATATCGACGTCATTATCCTGAGTGAATTTGCCGATAGTCCGGCGAGCCTGATTGAGCATTTGAACTCCGGAGGGGCACAGGATTTCCAATATGCGCCCGGCCAATGTGAGCGTATCAAGATTTTCGCTCGCTTCTCTTCGACCTTCCTGACGCCCAAGGCCGAAGATGACTATGTCTCCATCCGTCAATTGAAACTGCCATCCAGACAGGAAATCCTCCTCGTCGCTGCGCATCTTCCAAGCAAACTCTATCAGTCTGAAGATAGCCTAGCACTTCAATGTCCCGAGTTCGCACGAACCATTATGGAGCAAGAGGTGAAGGTCGGCCATCAACGAACACTTTTGGTCGGGGACCTTAACATGAACCCTTTCGAGAAGGGTGTCGTAAGCGCCAACGGGTTGAATGCGGTGATGAGCCGCCAGGTTGCTTCCCGAAAGAGCAAGACGGTGATGTCGCGGCAATACCCGTTCTTCTTCAATCCCATGTGGGCGCAGTTTGGAGATCGTCAGGATGGCCCGCCTGGCACGTACTACTATGAGCGGTCGGAGCTTGTAAATTACTACTGGAACGTTTTTGATCAAGTAATGGTCCGGCCGGAACTCATGGATCGTTTCGACGGCAAAAAGGTTAGAATTCCAACGAAGATCGGAGAAACCTCCCTTTTGTTTGAGAACGGCAGGCCCAACAATCAAGATTTCTCCGACCACCTCCCGCTGTTATTTGAGGTAGAATTGTAGAAGGAGCCTGAACCATGGCAAACGCAATCCCCGATCTCTGGCCGGAAATTGAGCAATCCAAAGTGGTGCCTCCAGTGGCAATCCTGCGGGAGCAAGCTGCGGCGCTCGGGAATAGGACTGGCCACCTGTTGGAGGGGCGCGTTAGTACTAGAACTGATGGAGATGGGAACTTCATCCATACGTTCTATGTGGTCGCCCCCACGCTTGATAATTATACCTACGGCCTTTTTTCCATCTCACACGGTGCCGACACGTATCCGGTTTCCGCGCCGTCCCTTGAGGAATTGCACCTCCCCGACTACCCTTCAACTATTCCTATCGAGCCTCTGAGGATCAGGTCGGAAAAGGAACTGCTGGACTATCTCCGGGCGGTCTTAAATTCGGAAAAGACGATGAGGATTGTGGGGAGCCTCCTCAATCAAGTAAAGTCCGCAACGTAGCACGACCTCTAAGCTCGCGGGGCCGCTGCCCAGCACTTCACATGATGTTTGCTGCACTTCCGTCCAAGATGGGCCATCCATTTCTGCGTTATCCGTGATACCGTTCCAACCCGGCAAGAGCTGATTTCTGATTTTTGACGACTTCCGGCAGGTCAGGAATTGGTCCGAAGCACCGCCATGCCGATGTTTCCGATTTTTCTCAGCGCAGCGTCACGCACGCATCAGCGGCTACAGACTTTTGGCGAGGAGGCAGTGTGCACAAGATCACGCGGAATGGATTCCTGAAAACGCTCTGGGGAGCATCGAGCTTATCTTTGGCGGGTTCCGGGCCAACGTTCGGCCACCCCGATTTGATGCAAACTCCCTGGCTAAATCCCGGGCTGGGAATGCTTCCCATCCTGGTTGACGCCGAAAGCCGCCAGGTCTCTCCGGAAAATCCAACAGGCGAAAAGGGCATGGGGGCGCGGACCACGCCCAATCCCAGCGATCCCAATCTTCCTTTCTCTGCTGCGTCGTCGGATTTGGGCAAGGGGTGGAAGGTCAATCCTTTTTGCCAGCCCAAGGCGGGTGAAACGCTGGTCATCATGGACGTCGAGGGTCCGGGAGTGATTGAACATATCTGGATGGCCACCGAGTCAAACTGGGCCAACAACGGGCGCGGGTGCGTGCTTCGATTTTACTGGGACCATGAGGAATCGCCCTCCATTGAAGTCCCTTTAACCGATTTCTTCGCCGTGGGGAATGACCGGTTCGCGCCGGTCAATTCGCTTCCAGTGATCGTCAATCCCACGGCGGCTTTGAACTGTTATTGGCCCATGCCTTTCAAGCGGCACGCCAAAGTAACCTTTACCAATGAACTGTCCAGGGATCTTAAGATAATGACGTATCAGATTGATTTCCTGAAAACGCAGGTTCCCGAACAGGTTGGTTACTTTCATGCCCAGTGGAGGCGCGAAACAACCAAGCGGTCGTTTCCAGTACACACGATTCTGGATGGTGTTCGCGGCAATGGCCGCTACGTTGGAACCTTTCTGGCCTGGACTCAGCTATCCGATGGGTGGTTCGGGGAAGGAGAAGTGAAGTTCTACCTTGATGGCGACAGCGAGTTCCCAACGATTTGCGGCACCGGCACGGAGGACTATTTCGGCGGCAGTTATGGCTTCCCCGAGGTCTACTCCACCGCGTACATGGGCAATACACTTAAACGGGAGGAGGGAGATGGCCCGAGAAAATGGAGCCTCTACCGCTGGCACATCATGGATCCCGTGTGCTTCCGGCGCGACCTGCGCGTCGATATACAGGCTTTGGGATGGTGGCCGAACAAGCGTTACCAGCCCCTCGCGGACGATATTGCTTCCACCGCATATTGGTATCAATCGGAACCTCATGCCCCGTTTCCCAAGTTCCCGCCGCTGGAAGCGCGGTGGCCGAGATAAGAATTTCAGAGTTGGAGGCAGGGGAATAGTCCGACCTCTTATCACATTTGGGATTTGCATGGAAGGGTAGGGCTTCACAGGCTGCGGAAAAACTCGTGGTCTTCTCGATCCCCTGCGGGGATCAATGACGAGCGGTCCCGAAGGGTTTTTCCGCGCCTGTTCAGCTCCGCCCTTTCCAGCGTCTGGTGAGAAATGCGCGTCCGGCAAGAAGAATTTGACGCGATTATTCCCACCGGCAGGAAAAGCGAAGAAATCGTACTAGGCTATGGATGCCATCATGCAGGGGGAGGGACCGGAGAGCTGTGCCTGGGTGGAATTGCGCACCAGGGGTGGCAGAGGCGCGGCCCCACCATCGAGGCCAGGGACGGGTTAACCGTGGCGGGGGGCAGGGAAGGTCTGAGGGCGGAAAGGCGAGCAGCGTCGGGCGCCGAACCCATGATGGCAAGCAGGGTCGCGACGGGACTAGGGAAGGGCCAATTTGCCCGTGAGATCAGACGGCGGTGCCCACACACTGAAGGAGATTGAGAATGAGAATCGCCCCCAATAACCGATTGATAACAAAGGGCAAGAAAAAGTGCTCCCAATAAGTTATTGAAAATAAGGGGCGACTATAAAAAAGATGTTAAAAATGAAGGTTGCTCCCAATAGTATGTTGAAAACAAAGGGGCAAAAAAAGTGCTCCCAATGAGTTCATGAAAACAAACGACTTATCCTGTTTCCTGGATGAGTTGTTGAAATAAAAGGAGTTAGCTCCAAGATCGTAGACCGCACGCTCGCGCGTAATCGCAGTTATTGGTTCTCAAATCGGCGTTATGCGACGCGGCTGGTAATCAAGGTCAGGGCCGGCCTGAAGCTGGGAATCCGGGGTTCGGGCTTGGAATTTGCAAGCTGTCAAATCTCAGCTATTGGCTTGCCACCGGATCACGCCGCTCCCGGGACTTGCGCGAGCAATTTGCGCCGCTCGTAGCCATTGAAGATTCCTTGGGTAATGAGGAACAGAACCGCGATCCCCACCAGAAGCCAAATGCCGGCTCGCACCGAATGGTTTTGGGCGACGAAGCCAATGGCGGGAGGAACCACCGCCCCACTCAGGAGAGCGAGAGTCATCAGCATGCCGAAGACAGTCCCGAAGATTCGCGAAAAGTACGTGCTGGCGGTTCCCGCGGTGGTGGGAAATACCGGCGCGTAGCAGAGTCCGCAAAGAATTATTCCGGCGGAGGCAATCAAGACGTTGGGCGCCAGAGCCAGGATCGTGAGCCCGGCAATGGCCCCGATGGAACATCCCAGCAACAATTGCGGACCGCGAACTCGCCTTACCACCTGGCTGGCGATCAGTCGGCCCAACATCATCATGATCCAGAACGACGTATAGATGATTTTGGAGCTCTCGGAGGTGGCGGCCAGATCTTTCTCCAGGAAGGTGCGAATAAAGCCGGAGGTGGAAACCTCGAGGGCGGAATAGAAGAACAGCACGCCGGCGAGAATGATGACGGCGGGATTCGTCACCAACGACCTGGCTTGATCCCAGTCGAAGCCGCCCGCCATACCCGCGGGGGGGAACGTTTGCACCAGCGCCACCATGGCTACCAGTCCCACCAGCAGGGCGATGGACCACAGCGTGGCCACAAGTCCCAGTTGACGCGCCATCAATGCCACCAACCCGGGGAAGAAGACCGCGCCCACGCCGAAGAAGATGCCGGCTAAATTGAGTGCGGAAGAAGGATTCGCCGGGTAAAGATCCGGGACCAG
>CAYTMD010000341.1:0-7023 GCA_964438685.1 uncultured Acidobacteriota bacterium | reverse complement strand
CGGACCAAGCCCTTTCCCTCGTGGCCGGTCTTTGACGAAAGGGAAGAACGCGCGTTGCTGGACGTGCTTCGCAGTGGCAAGTGGTGGCGCTATTCATACGGCGAAGGCGTGGAGATGCGTGACCCGGAACCGGGCCAGCCGCGCTCGCGCGTGGTGGAATTTCAGGAAGCCTTCGCGCGCTTGCAGACGGCGAAATACGGCATCGCCTGCGCCAACGGCACCGCCGCTATCGAGGTCGCTCTGAAGGCCTTGGGCATCGGACCGGGCGATGAAGTCATTGTTCCCGCTTACACGTTTATCGCCACTGCATCCTCGGTCCTGATGCTCAATGCCATTCCCATCTTCGTGGACATTGAGGAGGACACATTCAACATCGATCCGCGGCGAGTTGAAGAAGCTATCACGCCGAACACCAAGGTGATCCTCCCCGTGCACTTCGCAGGTCTAGCGGCCGACATGGAAGCCTTGCAAGGGATCGCCCAGCGCCATAATCTCCTCGTCGTCGAAGACGCCGCGCACGCCCACGGTGCCACCTGGAACGACCAGGGCCTGGGGAGCATCGGCAACGCGGGCACCTTCAGCTTCCAGGCTTCGAAAAACATGACCGCCGGCGAAGGCGGACTCATCACCACCAACGACCGTGACCTCGCCATGATGTGCGAAGCGCTTATCTGGGCTGGCCGCAAAGTGGGAAGGCCCTGGTACGAGCATCACTGGTTGGGCTGGAATTATCGCCTCACGGAATTCCAGGGCGCGATTCTCTTGGAGCAACTGAAACGCATCGATGACCAAAACGCGCGGCGACGACAGAACGCGCTCTACCTGACCCAGCGTCTGGCGAGTTTTCCCGGCATTCGCCCGGTTGTGGTGCGCGATTTTGCTACCAAGCCTTCTTTCCACATCTACCCATTCCGCATCAATGAGGCGGAATTCGGTGTAACCCGGCAGGATTTCCTTCTCGCCTTGGAAAAAGAAGGCATCCCTTGCTTTGGCGGGTACGTCGACCCGCTTTACAAAAATCCCATGTTCGTAAACCAGGCATTCTACCCACATGGTTGCCCCGTTACGTGCGGGCACTATGCAAAACGGCTCGATTACATGTCATTCGCCGCACTTTGCCCGGTTTCGGAAAGAATCTGCCGCGAAGCCGTGTGGTTGGAACATCGGTTGCTCCTGGCCGAGCAGGCAGACATGGACGACATCGCCGACGCCATCGAAAAGATTCACGAGCATCGCCTGGATTTCAAGCCAGCCGCGGTGCACAAGGCTGGATAACACATGATCAACCTGGGAATTGCGGGCATGGGGTACATCGGGCGGACCCATCTGGAGGCGGCCCGACAAGTTGCGGGCGTTCAGGTCCTGGCGGTGGCTACTCAGGAGGCGGCAGAACTCCGTGATGGATTGCCCGGCTTGCAGGTTTACCCCACCTACCAGGAACTCTTTCTTGACGACCGGCTTCATGCCGTCATCATCTGCCTCCCTACCCATTTCCACGAGGCGGCCACGGTGGAAGCCGCCGAGCGCGGCCTCCACATCCTTTGTGAGAAGCCCATGGCGCTTGATGCCACCTCGGCACAGCGCATGCTTGAGATGGCCCGGGCCCACGGCCGCATCCTTGTGGTCGCACACATTCTGCGCTTCTGGCCGCAGTATGTGCGCATCAAGCAAATGATTGAGGCGGGCGAGGTCGGCTCCATCCGTTCCGTCACCGCCTGCCGGCTCGCGAAGTACCCCCCCTGGAGCGGCTGGTTCCGCGACCCGGCGAAGAGCGGCGGCTGCCTGCTGGACCTGCAAATCCACGACCTGGATTTCATCCATTGGATTCTGGGACATCCGCAAAGCGTGTACACCGTGGGAATCCAGGCGCCGACAAGAAGCTGGGATCACGTGCACACGACGTTGACTTACCCCCACGCACAGGCCAGCATCGAGGCGACCTACTTGATGCCGGAGTCGTGGCCCTTCACCACCGGTATTCGCGTTCTCGGTGACGAAGGGGCGCTGGAATACACCTTCCGCGTGAGCGCGAACATTCAGGAGCGCGAACAGGCCTCGCACATCTTCCGCTTGTACAAAAACAACGGTACCGTGAGCGACCTCACGACGCCGACCGAAGATATGTTCGCTGCCCAGCTCCGCTACTTCGTGTCTTGTGTTGCGGATCGCAAGCTGCCTCGCCTTTGCCCGCCGGAAGAGACCTGCCAGGTCATGCAGGTAATGACCGCATCCCGACAATCAGCGGAAAGCGGCGGCCGGGTCATCGCGCTCGACGAATAGTATGGCTCCCTGACGTGGGCCAGGATAAGAACTGGTCATGCAAGAGCGAAGTATCTTCTCCATTCCCGTTGGCGCGCCGACAGGCGTAAATGAACCGGCGGAGAGAGCTGGTGCTCGATGCCAACATTCTCATACGCGCCGTCCCGGGCAAACGCGTTCGCGAGTTGGTGGAAACGTATGAAAGTGCTGCGTGTTTTTACAGCCCTGATGTCTGTTTCGCCGACATCCACCACTACTTGCGAAATCTGTTGGAAAAACGGGTCCGCGATCCGGCAACCGGACATGTGGCCCTCGATCAACTAAATGGCTGCTTCCTCAAGCAGGCCCACGGTTCGCTTATTGCTCAAGTCGGTGAGGCTGACTAAGGACGGTTTCATGCGCTCACAAATCCGATGGCTTCCGATCGTTTGTGTATTCGCTTGCGCTCTAAACTCCCGCGCGGCTTCCACCCTTATCTGGCAGATCGGAGATTTCGATAAATCTTCCCGAGAGTTCGCTCGGGGCGTCAGCCCTACTCGGGGTGGTCCGCTCGACTACAGCAACCCGGCTGACGACCCCGTGTATGTTATCGGCAAGAGTCAGCCTGGTAAGAACTGGCTGGGGTTTCAACCAGGCTCATCCAATGGCAAAGCTGGCCATCGAGTGCATCCGTTCACGATTAAGTTCTCTCTTTCCGGCCCCCCGCGCGGCGTCTACACTTTCACCGCAGCGCTTCTTGCTTACAGCCCACGCGTCCCGGTGCTCGACGTCAGCATCAATGGGCGTCACGGCTGGTTCTACCAGCATCCCAAGTTGAATTACGACGCAGGGGACCTAGGCAGCGTGTTTGCGCCTCGTTATTCCACGGCTACGATCGCTTTTGACTTCCCCGCGAGTTACCTGAAACCCGGCGAGAACGAACTGGTGCTCACGGCCACGGACAACCCCAATGCGCGGGACGATTCCGAAGGCGCCGTCATGGTGCTCGGCAACTCCGGAATTCACTACGACGCGCTCAAGCTGGAGCAGGTTGCCGCGGGCCGATTCCAGCCCGCGCAAATCACCGCGAATGTTACTCCGACCATCTTCTACAAATCGAAGGATGGCAAGCAGGCGGAAATCATCGAGGTTGACCTGCGCCTCGGCGAACTGTCGAAACGCGGACGCATCACCATGGTGGTGGGGAATCAGAAGTTCACCGCCCCGCTCGCGAGCGACCTTGATTTCGGCGAGCAGCGCTTGGACTTTGAGGTTCCAGAGTTCGCGGCGGAGGTGCCCGCGGACCTTAGGGTCGAATGGAACGGACGCTCCCGTGATTTCCCCCAGAAGTTGGTTCCCGGGAAGAAGTGGAATGTCTTTGTCGTCCCGCACGAGCATCTTGACGTCGGCTATTCGGACTATCAGGGCAAGGTCGCCGAAGTGCAAAGCCGGGCCATCGACGAAGCCATGGCGGTGGCGCGCCGAGAGCCCGATTTTCGTTTCAGCATTGACGGATATTGGAGCGCGGAGCAATTCCTTGCCAACCGCAGAGAAGAAGACCGCCAAGAGTTCCTGAAGCTTGTCCGCCAGGAGCGAATTTTTGTTCCACCCCAGTACGCCAATCTTCTCACGGGCCTGCCGACCGCGGAAACCCTCGTCCGCTCGCTTTATGGCGGATATCAAATCAACCATGTGAATGGTGGATCGTTTACATACGCCAATATCTCCGACGTGCCTTCCTACACGGGGTCCTATCCCTCCATTCTCGCCGCAGCAGGGTTGAAGTACTTCCTTCATGCCAGCAATGGCTATCGGGGTCCCTTCATCATGCTCAGCCGCATGAATGAGAAATCACCCTGGTATTGGGAAGGGCCTGACGGCAAGCGGATTCTGACCTGGTCGTCACTCAGCTATCACCAGTCACGCATCATGTTCGGGCTTCCGCCCCGGCTTCCCGCCCTGCGGGATTCGTTCCCCATTTTTCTTCAGAGTTATACCCGGCCTGATTATAAATCCGACGGCGTTATCGTCTTCGGTACGCAGTGGGAAAACACGGACCTGAACCCCGATCAGATGGGGGACTTCCCGGCATGGAACAAGTTATACACCTACCCGAAAATCCACATTTCCGGAGTGGGTGAAGCCATGGACTACGTGGCCCGGCAGATGGGCGACGCCGTGCCGGTGCTGCGTGGCGATGGCGTTCCCTATTGGGAGGATGGGGCGGTCTCCGATGCGCTGCACACCGCGATGGCGCGGCAGAATGAGTACCGGGCGCTTTCCGCCGAGAAATTGTCCAGCATCAGCGCGCTGGCGAATCCGCGCCTCCAGCCGGAGCAGACGGCTCTCAGTGCGCTTTGGCGAAATCTTCTGCTCGCGGATGAACACACCTGGGAAGCTGACCGGGGAATCACCGACCCGCAAAGCAATGAAAGCGTGAAGCAACGCGATGTGAAGGATGCGCGCTCGACCGATGCCCAAAGGCTGGTGAACCACGTCATCGAACGAACCATGTCGGCCTTGGCGGATTTGATTCCGGATGGGCCTGGGACCCTCATCGTTTTCAATTCCCTGAATTGGCAGCGCTCCAGCCTAGTGGAAACCGACCTCGACAATGGCTTGGAGATCGTTGATCTCTCCACCCGTCAGGCGATTCCGTTGGAGGTGCTTAACACCGGAAAATCCCTTCGGCACGTCCGCTTCCTGGCGTCGGACATCCCCGCCGTGGGTTATAGATGCTACCAGTTACGTGCGGCAAAACCGGAAACGCCGGCGCCGGCCACGCCTGGGGCTTCCGTCCTTGAGAATCGTTACTATCGGGTGGAGCTGGATGCAGCAAGCGGGGCAATTCGCAGCATCTTTGACAAGGAATTGAAACGCGATTTGGTGGATAGCTCCAGTCCATACCGTTTCAACCAATATGTGTACGTCACGGGAGCCGACGAGGGGCCGAACCGCCTCATCGACTACAGCACCGTCACGCCGGTTCCCCAACTGACGCCGCACGGGGCGGGCAGCGGAAAAATTGACTCCGTGGTAAGCCTACCGTTCGCGGACGTGGCCTGGCTGGAGAGTTCTGGCGTAAGCACTCCGCGGATTGAATCAGAGATCATTCTCCCCAAGGACCAGAAGCGTATTGAAATTGTCAATCACGTGCGCAAGGACAAAGTCTATACGAAAGAAGGCGTTTATTTTGTGTTTCCTTTCGCCATGGAGCACCCACAGTTCAAGTACGCCATTCAGAATGGGTATATCGATCCTGCCAAAGACCTTCTGCCAGGCGGTGGGCGCGAGTGGTTTTCCATTCAGCAGTGGGTGGGCCTGCAACAGGATAACGTGGCTGCGGCGATTGTGCCTGTGGACGCTCCGTTGGTGACGATGGGAGATATTGTTCGGGGGACCTGGCCGCGGGAATTCGGCAACCGCAAGGGGACCATTTTTTCCTACGTGATGAACAACTACTGGGACACCAACTACGTTGCCGGACAGGGCGGTGATTTCACCTTCCGCTACGTCATCACCAGCGCTTCTGCGCTCGATCCGCCTGCCCTCAGCCGGATGGGGTGGGAAGCTCTGACCCCGATTGAAACCGACGTGATCACCTATCAGGATAAGTCCATAAACCGTCCCGCTCCCCTTGATCCCGTTCAGGGCAGTTTCCTGAATGTGAATAACCCCGGAGTAGTGCTGTTGGCGTGGAAGCAGTCGGAGGATCTCAACGGCTATATCCTGAGGTTTTTGGAAACCGAGGGGCGGGCTGCGACAATAGGTGTGACCTCGCCGATTCTGGATATTCAATCCGCCTGGCGGTGCAATGCCATGGAGGAGAATCAGCAGTCCCTCGCGGTCGCGGAGAAGGGGGCAAGGTTTGACGTCAACCCGTATGAAATCGTGACCGTGCGTGTGCAGGGGAAGCCGACACTTGCGACGGTTCACTAATCGCCTCAGCTTTGCTTGGCGCGGAAAGAATGCCGCAAACTAAGCCGAAGGCACGAGCTCCGTGATCGAATCTTCGGCGTTTAAGCACATCGTGAGCTTTCGGGAAGAGTGCGTGAGATTGCCTGGTGCGGCCTGCCTTGGGATTACTTCGCCAGGATGCGGCGCACAGAGGTTCGTCCGATAAGCAATCGGCGGGCAACCTCGGACTTGCTGACGTCAGCACGATAGAGCTTCCGCACCTGGTATGCGTGGAGTGCCGCTGTTACCGGCCGTCCCAGGTGTTGCCCATTTTATCGCGCATGGGCTTAGATTATGCTCACTCACGCGCGCTCCCAGCAAGGGCTTGATCCAGGTGTCGCAGCTGTGCAGGTAGATTCAGCTTTTCATTCCCATAGAGATTTTCACTAGCCTGCACGCGGTCCCTCTTGGCTGTCCGTGCCGGTTCGAAAGAGCATCATTTCTGCCGGTTTGATGAGCAGCAGGCGGGGTGATTTTTGAGGGCTGGGCACACGAGAGCGGAAGCAGCGAATCGTAGGCGCTGTGGGGATGCCGGGCTGGTCTGCTGGGGCACGATTCAGGCCAAGGGATTCTCTCCTGCGCCGTCAGAAGGAAGGGGAGATGAGGAGGACCGGGCGTGCTTGGTGTCGGGTCGGACCGATTCGATCACCAGGTAGAATTTATCGGCGCTATTGACTTTGCCCGCCACGCAATAGGCCTGGCCAGGCACGAGGTGGTGGGACTTGGTGAAGTCATGCAATCGATAAACACGCTGGGTGTCGCGGTCGAGCAAGAGCAACACCGCACACGACCGGTACTCCTTCCGCGAAAGCAAGAACAGGTGATTGG
>CAYTMD010000340.1:0-7110 GCA_964438685.1 uncultured Acidobacteriota bacterium | reverse complement strand
CACCCATCCAAATTCTGCAACCCTACCCTAACCTGCGTTTCGACGCTAACCACCCCTCGATCCGAGGTAGGAACCGTGTGCGTTAGCAGCGCCAGCACGGGTCTGTGCGGGGGGCAGCGGGTAACCGCCGTCCCTACCGCGACCGCCAGCCTGCCGCGCCGCGGTATTGTTGAATAGGACATTGATAAGTATGTGTCCGTTATCATGTTAGAAATTAGTGCTTTGCGGCTCGTTTTCGCGCCCAGCTTACTAAATCGTCGCCCTCGTCGGCACCTGCGTAATTCCCAGCATTGCAAGCCACGGGAACATTGACTCGGACGAATTTCAATCCCTTCAAGTCTATTTTCCATGCCTCGACTGCAGGACCCGAAACGATCGGGTGTTCTGCAGGCCAAGTCCCCACCACCACTGCGGAGAGGTCCTTTTCGTCAACACATTCGAACACGAAAGAGTTGTCAGTATGCTGAGACTTAATTGCGTCGCGCACGATCCCGCACTGATCTGTATCGGTTCTGTGCTGCACAATTACAAGGATGGTTTCATGTTTGAATACGTACGCTTCAAGATAGGCACGTTTGCTTCCATCAAGACGGATTCCGTGCCGCCCAGGGGAGGAGTCAAGTTCCGGCGCGCAACCGCTTCGCCCCACATACTTTTCGGGCTTGTTGGCTGCTTTAGTGCAGGGCACAACCAAAAGAATAATGAAACAGGCCATCAGACCTCTCATATCCTTACTCCTCCTAATGTCCGTGTGCATGGATGTATGGAGCAAAGCCAGACGCCCCTCCACGGCGGGGTATGTACTGAAGATGGAAATGGGCCGACTGGCGCAGAACGATCTCAGCTCTGCGATTCACATCTTTTTTATCCACGCCCGCCGAACAGCCCATTTTCTGCGCGATTCGTCCGTCCTGACCAGGGACCGGTTTAATTGATTGGCACAAAACCGCAGGGCTATGGTCGCCCTGTGCCAGCCGGCCCATCAAGCTTGAATCCCGATCCAATCAAGATCGACCTGCATTCCAAGGCGGCGTCGAGCCGCCGCACTCCAAGGCGCGTCGCGCACGCAGCTTGGATGAGGTGCCTCTTCCCTTGGCGCATCTCTACGACTTCTGCTGACAGCTTTGGTTGCGGTCCGTCTTGGACAGCAGGTTGTTCATGGCGTCGTAAGTGTAACCCTCACTGAGCGAGGAGGGGAAGGTTACTTGCGTAACCCGTCCCAGCGCATCGTAGGAAAACTGAGTTTCGTGGTTCGCCGCGTCGGTGATGGCCACCATGTTGTTTTCCGTGTCGTAACCATTTTGGCCAAGTGCTGATTGCTGACCCACGGCAGGCACGCTGGCGGAACGCCGAATCCCCAATTCCCAATCCCGTTTCTCCCACCGGGCAAATACCTCATTGCGATGTTGCCGGGAGGATACAGAGTGGACAAATTGTCCGAAATGTGCTAATTAATAATTGTCCACACTCAATATCCCGTTAGACCGCTCAAGCTGTCCAAGGCGCACGAAATTCAGAAGATAAGCAAGGAAGGAGGAGTTTTAGACATGCGTATCCGTCTCGTCGGCACATTTGTCTCATGGGTTGCCCTAGCGATCATCTGCATGCAGTCGGCATTCGCAGGGAATCAAGGCAGTCTCATAGTCCGAGTCAGCCCACCACAGACTTATATCTACGCTGACGGCCAACCCGTCCTCGAATCAAAGGGTCACTACGTTACTCTCACCGAGGGAGAGCACAAGATCGACTTGTTCAACTACGGATATAAGCCGGAAACCCGCAGCGTGACGATCACGGCGCATCACACAACGAAGATCGATGTTGCGATGCACGCCATTCCGGGCGAGGTATCGGGCCCGTGGGGGTGCATCACCATTGAAGGTCCGCGCGGCGCTGCGGTGCTGCTGAATGGCACAGACCCGTCAGCATTCTTCGTCGGGCACGTGGACGAATTTAACAACGAGTTTGTGTGGAAGCAGGAACTGATTGTGCCTCCGGGCAAACATCAATTGACGATCGCCTACGCCAACCGTGATACCTGGACCACCGCCTTTGAAGTACCAGCCAACAAGCGCGTCGTGGTTGACGCCTACAAAGGTGTTCGCAAGACGGTGGCGTGGTCGCGGGGAGAGCAGTTGAAGGAGCTGCCGCGCTTCCATGCCGGCATTGCCAGTGATGCCGTGGTGGTGTCAAAGGTTACAGCGCAGTTCGGCGCTTCCGCCGGTCAGGTCAATTGCGGAGATTCCACGACCCTGAAATGGTCCTCCGTCGGGGCGGAGAAAGCTGAACTCAATGGCGTGCCCGTAAGTCCGACGGGCGATCAGTCGGTCGCACCCAAAGAAACCACCACCTACAAATTCACCGCCATGGGGCCGGGGGGAGTTTACACGTACGGCACAACGGTGAACGTCAACAAAGCAATTTCCGCCTCCCTGGACGTGACGCCGCCGGAGGTTCGCACCGGCGAGGGAGCCAACCATCAGGGAACGGCGACGGTTACCTGGTCGGCGGGAAATGCTGACTCCGTTACCGTGGATCCCCTTGGATCGGTAGGGGCGAATGGCAGCCGCGAGGTTCAGGTAACACCCGCCACAACTTCGGCGGCCTCGGCGGAGAAGACCGTTACCTATACCTTGCACGCCAGCAACGCCTGCGGAGGGTCTGAAACGCGCACCGCTACCTTGCACATAACGGGCCCCACGGAGGTGGTAAACGGAGCAGCGAACGAGACCACCCTCCAAACCAAGCTCGGCCTCAACAGCGTCTACTTTCCCACTGACTGGCCCACCAAGGAAGAGCCCCAGGGAGGGTTGGTTTCCAGCCAGGAGGAACGAGCGAAGGAAAATGCGGCGGACTTCAAGAAGTACCTGGCCTATCAGCCGGAAGCAAAGGTAATTCTGGAAGCTTACGCGGACGTCCGGGGATCTGTCCCGCACAACCAGGCCCTCTCGGAACGTCGCGCTGAACGGATAAAGGACCTGTTGGTGGAGCAGGGGATTCCCGCGGACAGAATTGAAATCCGGGCCTTCGGAAAGAGCCGGAACCTCACCGAACGACAAGTGAAAGAGCTGGCCGCTCAGAATCCCTCTGCTACCCCGGCGGAGCGCAAGCAGGTGCTTCATGAAATCGTGATTTTCGAATGGGCGAATAACCGTCGCGTGGACATTCGCCTGAAACCCACAAACCAGGTGTCCCATCGCTATTTCCCCTTCGATGCCCATGATCTGAAAGTGCTCTTGGGACCGGAGAAACCTGGCGCCAAGCAGGCCGCCAGCTTGAATTGACTTCCGCCAGCCATAGCGAGGGGCCCCCCCCAACGGCCCCTCGCATTTGGATGGGATAAAGCAGACGGAGGTGAGGTTCGCCCATGGCGACGGCTTTTCACCTTGCCGTGGTCGTGCCAAAAGTCATTTCGCCGGGCGCCAAAGCAGGCGGACTTTATGTCGATATGCATGGGTGAGTTACCCGTGGGCTTCATGAGTGCTTCCAAACATGGTAACAATTCGAGTTGGGCGAACATAATGTCCGCTTCGGCCCAAAGAGCAATTGGCCGGAAAACATGCCTTATCAAGTCCTATCATGCCCTAATAGGTGGTTGTCAAGTATTGGGCAGCCCCCGTGGGGCGTGCTCGCGATAACCTGCCCAATCGTGTGCAAGGCTTTCCTTTACATTGCCGTTGCGCCTGCGCCGTGGCTTGATTCATAATGAGCGCGTAGCTTTTCCCCTGAGGTGTCTACCCTTGGCCGAAACTCAACCTGGTTCGTTTTCGGATACGATTCGCGGGGCCCGCGAGCGACTGGAATTGGAGCTTCGCGCGCAGGGCGAACAAATCCAAAAGCTCAATCAAGAGTTGGCGGAACTGCAACTGCTTCACGGACGAACCGAGCAGGAAGTTTCCCGTCAATGGGATGATGTCGTGCGCGCCGCCGATGCTGCTGCGGCTGAGTCGCAGCTATTGCCGGATCGGGCCCTGGAAAACGTTTTGACGGCGGTCCGCGGCCTGATGACCTGTACGATTCCAGAGCAACTCTTTAATGTTCTCACGGAGGAAGCCGCGCAATGGGGTGTGCGTGCGGCGATTTTCGACGTGCGGGGAAAAGCAGCCTGGGGCGCGTCTGCTCATGGGTTCGGACCCGAGCTCACGGATAACCTCATGCGCTCTCTGATTGTCCAGCTCAATCAGGACAATCCCTTCGGGCAGGTCTGCGAGACTGCCGGACATGTGGACGCCAGCGCCGAAACGCTTAGGAAGAATCGCAATATTCTTGATAAGCTGAAACCTCCCGCCCACGCGCCGATTCTTCTGCTGCCCATTCGCTCTGCCGGCACCGTCGCGGCGATCTTCTATGCCGATCCGGGCGAAAAGGGACTTCCGCTTCCCGTCAATGGACTGAAGATACTCGCCGAGTTCGCCGGTGCGCACATCGATCGCCTGATTGCGCTGAGCGGCGGATTTTCCGTGGAAGAAGTTCGAGAAAAAGTTAGGGAAGAAGTAATAGAAGAGGTCAAAGAGCCCACCGAACCGCCGATGGTGGAAGCCGCTCCGGTGGAAGTGGCTGGGGAGGAACCCGCACGCGTTGAACCTCCAGTGGAAGAACCCGCGCCTGTGGAACCTCCGCCAGTGGAACTCGCCGTGGAAGCCGTGGTCGTCGAGCCGCCCGTTGCCGAAGTGCATGTGGAACCCGCAGTGCTTGAGTTTCCCGTGCTTGTGCCGGAACCAGTTGTGCCTGAGCCGGAACCGCCCGCGCCGCCTGTGGAAGTGGTCGCGGAAGCGCCGGAGCCCTTTTTGCCGGCGGTCGAAAGTGACTCTGCACCCACCGTCATTGTGCCGCCCGCGGAAATAATTCCTCCGCCACCGGAGATTGCTCCGCCAGTTCCCGTGGTTGTTGTCGAAAGCGCACCGCCCCCGGCAGTTCCTGCCGTGATCGATGTCATGCAGCTTAGCGAAGCCGAGCAAAAGGTGCACAAGGATGCGAAGCGTTTCGCGAAGATCCTGGTGTCGGAAATCGAGTTGTACAACAAGTCCAAGGTGGCCGACGGCCGCAAGAACCGGGATTTATATAAGCGGCTCAAGTCCGATGTTGACCGCAGCCGGCAGACCTTCGAAAAGCGCTTTGGCAAAGTTCTGAGCAAGCAGTTTGATTACTTTCATGATGAGCTGGTCAAAGCCCTGGCATTAAACGACCCTGAGCTTCTGGGACCGGAATATCCAGGGCCTTCCGCGTGAAATTCCTCCATTCATCGTTAATTCGAATCCTCTGCCTTTTCGCATGTTTGGCGGCGATGCAGGGATCTGCTTTTGCTGTGGATTTGCTCCCCGCGGGCCTTCGCGACCTTGCCGCCAGTGCCACCCGTCGCGAGACGTGGCCGCGCCTGCGGAAGTATGCGCAAGCACAAACCAGCCCCGAATGGAGCGGTTGGGCGTACTTTCTTCTCGGTTATCAGGAATACGAAGTCCAGCGCTATTCCGAGGCTGCCGGGGATCTATCCCTTGCCGCGCGGAGCGGATTCGTGCTGGCGGATTATGCGGCCTATTATCAAGCCTCGGCGCTGAGCCAGGCCACACGGCCACAGGATGCTGCCGCCGTGCTGCGGGAATTCCCGGCGCGCTTCCCGCACAGCCACTTGCGTGACCGTGCTTTCTCCCTGCTTGCCACTTCCCTCGTGGGCGCCAAGCAAGAGCAGCAGGCCGTCGAAGTGCTCTTGTCCGAACCTGAAACCCACAAACAGCCGGCACTCCTGATGCTGCTCGGGCATGCGTACCTGCAGAGCCACCGCCTTGTGGAAGCGGCGAAGGTTTTTCAGGATGTTTGTTATGGATTCCCGGCATCGTCACAAGCCGAAGCTGCCGCCGACGCGCTGCAACAGTTGCGAACCCGGTTGGGTTCTGGTTACCCGATACCCAGTGCCGAGAGTGGGACGGCGCGGGCTGAGGCGCTCATCAGCGCGGGGCATTACGACGATGCTCTAAAGGATTACGACGAATTGCTCAAGGGTGATTCCGCAAATCCCTTGTTTCCCCGTTGGCAGTTGGGACAGGCGCGGTGCCTGGTGCGATTACACCGGAGCGCCGACGCTTTGCAGGCACTGTTCACCCATTTCACAGCGCCTGACATGGAAGCGCAGCGGCTCGCTTTGCTGGTACAAGTTCATGCCCAACAGTCTGATATCTTGGCGATGACCCAGGTTCTGGCGGAGATGGAAACGTCCTATCAGAATTCTCCCACTTACGCCGACGCTCTTTCCGCAGCCGGAATTTTCTATTATCGCCAACTCAACTGGCAGGAGGCGGCGCGCGCTTACCGGCGGCTTTATGAATTGTTCCCGCAGAATGACCATCTGCGCGATGATGGTTGGCGACTGGCGTGGTGTGATTATTTATTGAGTGATCCCAGCACATCGGACGTGATCGGCTCGTACCTGCGGTGGTTTCCGGATTCGTCTCACGCGCCGGCGGCCCTTTACTGGTTGGCGCGAATTCAGGAAGACAAGGGATCCCTCGGCGAGGCGCGCTCTCTCTATGCCTTGCTGATCAGACGGTTCGTGCACAGTTATTACGAGCCCCAGGCTGCCACGCGGATGGCGGCAATTGGCTTGAGGCAGGCAACCCCGGCGGCTACGGATGATTCCACTGCGGCCCCATTGGCGGCGGCGTTAATTCCTGTACTTACGCCCCCGGCGATTCCGCAAAATCTTGCGTGCCTTTCCACCGCTCCCACGGACGCCGCACGACCGGCATTGATCCTGCAAGCTATGGATTTGAAAAGCCTGGAGGCGGATTTCCTGAAGGCGATCATTGCTGCCAACAATCCTCCGGCTGAACTGCGGTTGTTGCTGGCGGAGATGTCCGCCGCCACCGACAACACGGCCGGCGCGCTGTTTGGTGCCATGAGAACCGCCCCGGCGTACTCGCGGTTGGAGTTCTCCGACTTGCCGGAAGAGGTTTGGAATTTCCTCTACCCCCAGGCGTACCGGAAACTCATTGAGCCGCAGGCCCGCCTGAACAACCTTGATCCCTATCTGGTGATGGGGCTGATCCGGCAGGAATCGGCATTCAACCACAATGCGCTTTCCACCGCCAACGCCCGGGGCCTGATGCAGATTTTGCC
>CAYTMD010000339.1:0-7113 GCA_964438685.1 uncultured Acidobacteriota bacterium | reverse complement strand
CGATGGGCCGCACCACGTTGTACCAAACCGTGTAGCTCACCAGGTCCCATGGCGCGGTGCCACCCGCCGTCGTCGTGCCCACTCGTTGAGGAAGTTGGGGATCAATGAAGAGTACCAGGGGAATCAGCACCAGCCAGGCGATGACCCCACCGGAGAAGTTGATGGCGGCGAGGCGTGGTCCGATGATGTAGCCAATGCCGATCAGCGCCGGCGAGGCCGAAGGTGTGGCAAAGGCGACGCCCCCGGCATAATTGACTTTGCCAAGCAACTCCTTTTGATAGCCGAAGTATTGCACCACCGACCTGGGAAAATTCCAGAAGAAGCTCACCGAGTCCTGGAAAACCTGGAAGCCTTTTTCATCTTTGAGGAGTTGCAGTAATGCGCCAAGCCCCATCGCTCCGAAAATATACTTGGGCGCGTCGGTGTTGCTCTGCTGGCCGGCCTTGACGATTTCAGCGCTGGCGGTGCTTTCCGGAAAAGGTAGATCCGATTCCACACACAGCGGCCGGCGCAGGATGATAATAAAGAAGACGCCCAGCAACCCGCCCGCAAGCAGGATCAGCGTGCCCGTCCAAAAATGGCTGCGAAGATCAGTCCACAATCGTTGGCCGCCCACGTTCACCATCATGAAAGCGGGGATGGTGAAGATGGCCCCCGCCACCAGCGCCTCACCCACGGAGGCCGCGGTGCGTGTCAGGTTCTGCTCCAGCACGCCCCCGCGGAAAAACGGCAAACGGAAAAGCGCAATGGCGATCACCGCGGCAGGAATGGTGGCGGCCACCGTCTGCCCGGCCTTCATGCCAAGGTAGGCGTTCGCCGCCCCGAATACCGCCGCCATGATGATACCGGCAAGGACGGCTTTCAGTGTAAATTCACGCTCGGTGGAGTCGTGAGGTACAAACGGTTTGAAGTCAGGCACGGGTTCGCTCCAATCAGGTTGCGGAAGGCGTTCGTCAACGGCCTTGCCTTTGTACGTAATCCCAGTCATACTTCAAAATATGAAAATAGGCGAACGCGGTCAAGTTACAATACCCAAGGAGCTTCGGGAAAAGTTCGGCCTGAATCCTGAAACCGAAGTGGAATTCCAAGTCGTCAACAACTCCATCCTCCTGCGGAAGAAACCGCGAAAGCTCGCACTGGGCCGTTGGAAGGGCCGGTGCAAGAAGAGTTTTGACGAGTTGGGCTACCGCCGAGTAGACGAATTCATCGAGGACGTGCGGGGACGATGATCACCGCCATCGACACAAACGTTCTCTTTGATGTCCTCGCTCCTGACCCTCAATACTTTGAGCGCTCCGTTCAGGCCATTGAGGAAGCTGCCCAAGCCGGGTCGTTGGTGATCTGTGATCTCGTCTATGCCGAATTGTGTGTTCATTTTCCGCGCCAGACCGACTGCGACGAATTTCTCGAACAAAACGACATCCGTATCGAACCCTTAACCCGCGAGGCAAGCTTCCTGGCGAGCAGACTTTGGAGGACCTACCGTCAGGAAGGGGGCAAGAGGACTCGGATTCTGACTGACTTCCTCGTCGGCGCCCACGCTAAGATTCAAGCGTCACAACTCCTTACCCGCGACCGCGGCTTTTACCGAGAGATCTTTCGGTCGCTCTCACTGGTCGATCCGGCAAACCCCAGCCACAGACCACATACCGCATGAAGCCTCAAATAGGATTAGAACCTTTTCCCTTTGCCAAAGCCCCACGCCAGCGAAGGTTTAGCGACGTTACCACGAGTAGAAATACTGACCAACAAGCAACACAGATGGTGACCAAAAACTCTTGCACACGATTGCCCCGAGAAAACGGAGCATGTAGCAACATGATTATCGACATGAAAACCGTAACCACACAGTAGCCGAAGCCCACCATCACAAAAAGGTGGGGAACGCGGAAACGGCATTTTTGAAGCCCTACATACCCCATCCGCCTGTCAATCCACAGTCCCACCCAATGCCAGAGCAGAACAACCAGTGGAGCAGAAATTGCGAATGACCAGAGATCACCTTCACGGTGCAAAGCGGTTGCCAGTATAGCCGCCGGAATTGTGCCCGCCAATTGCGCCGGAGCGTTCAGGCTGCCTGCGACCAACCATGCGTTTGGCCTGCGGCAGGGGGGCGGTAGGGGGAAATCCTCCTCGTTTTGAGCGAGAAAGTTGCGTCCCGAAGAAATCCAATTTGTGCATGGCTTTTGGCCCTGCCAGTCGCGATAACCACAAAAGCAGAGGGCACAATACAGAAATAGTTGCAAAGGTGGAAGCAAGTATCGGAACCCGATGCGACGCAGCATCTCGGCTTTCCTAAGGGGCCGGCAATTTCAAGGCAACCGCCGGCCCCTTTTATCCTTTAAACTTTACACTTTAAACTCTCGACCATCCGACTTCTTCAACTCTTCGACCCCGCCACTACTGCCCCAACAACTCCAAGAACCTCCCCACCGTTTCGATGCCGCGATAAAAATTCGGGATATGGAATTTCTCATTGGGGGCGTGGATATTATCGTCCGGGAGGCCGAAGCCCATCATGACGGTCGGCGCCTTCAGGAACTTCTGGAAGGTTCCCACAACGGGGATTGACCCGCCCGAGCGCATGTAAACGGTCTTCTTCTTAAAGACCTGTTCCAGGGCTTCAGCGCCGGCAGCGATCCAGCGGCTGTCAGTGCTCACGACAGAAGCAGGCGCGGAGCTTAAAATCCGGACCTGCGTTTTGATACCCGGAGGCGTGATCTTCTTCACGTAGGCTTTGTAGAGGCGGATGATTTCCTTTGGATTCATGTCGGGAACCAGGCGCATGCTGATCTTCGCTGTGGAGACAGCGGGGATCACGGTCTTGGCGCCTTCGCCGGTAAAGCCGCCACGGAAGCCGTGAACTTCCAGCGTTGGCCGGGACCACAATCGTTCCAGCACGGAGAAGCCTTTCTCTCCCACCAGCGCGGTGGTTCCGATCTCCTTCTTCATAAAGTTCTTCTCGTTGAAGGGCAGCCGCTTCCAACTTGCCAGCTCGGCCGCTGTGGGCTTCTTGACCTTCTTGTAGAAGCCGGGGATGAGAATCTTGCCATCGGGCCCCTTCAGTTTATTAATCATCTCGGCCAGGGCCTGCATGGGATTTGGCGCCGCTCCACCATACATTCCCGAGTGCAGATCGTGGGCGGCCGCGCGCACTTCCAGTTCCGTGTACACCAGACCGCGCAGGCCGGTGCAGATGGTGGGAAGTTCCGGTGCAAACAGTTCCGTATCACATACCAGGGCCACGTCAGCCTTCAGCTTGTCCGGATTCGCCTCGACAAATTCATCAATGAACTCGCCGCCGACCTCCTCTTCCCCTTCCAGCAGGAATTTGATGTTGAGGGGCAGATTGCCTTCCGTTTTGAAGAAGCCTTCCACCGCTTTCGCCAGCATATAGACCTGGCCCTTGTCATCCGATCCGCCGCGCGCATAGATGTTGTTGTTGCGCACGTTGGGCTCAAAAGGCGGCGTGGTCCATTCGTCCAGCGGATCGGCGGGTTGCACGTCATAGTGGCCATAGATGAGCACCGTGGGTTTGCCCGGCGCTTCCAGCCATTCGGCGTAAACCAGGGGATTCTGCTTTTCCTTGCCGGCGATGATTTCCACGTTCTTCATGCCCATCTCGCGGAAATCGCTGGCCAGGAATTCTGCCGCGCGTTGAATGTCAGGCTTGTGCTCCACCAGAGTGCTGATGCTGGGAATTTTCAAAAGCTGGAGCAGTCCGTCCAGATGCTTTTCCTTGTTCGCCTCGTAGTAGTCAAAAAGTGCTGTGCTCATAATCCTCCTCTCAGATGCAGTGACCAGTGATGAGTGACATGTGACAAGCAAGCCGTCCGGCTCATGCCGAAGGCTGGTCGTCCTGTCACCTGCCTAAATGCGAAGGGCAAGTCTACACTTGACTTGGCAACAGGTCAATTTGAGCGGGAATGATCGGGGCATCGGGCCATTGGGCCATTGGGCCATCGGGCCATCGGGTCATTGGGTGATTTAGCGATTTGTGATTGGAGCATCGGCTCGCTTTGCCCTCGGCACATCGGGCCATCGGTAGATCGGTCGATCTTCGAGTTTCCAGTTTCGAGTTTCGAATTTCGAGTTTCCAGTTTCGATTCTCGATGTCGGCAAATGCCGTCACCTGGCCGCTTCTTACTGCAAAGTTCGAGTCGGTTAGGCGCAAATGTCCGAATCTTAGACATAAATGTCCGATTATTTTCCAGGCATTGTGTCCGAGGTTTGTTTGTTTTCATACACATTCCGGCTTCGTTCGTATTTTTTTAACATCTTTTTTTGCAGTTCCCCTGTCTGGACTTCCCCAAGTCATTGATACGACCCCACATCCGGCAAAAGTCCGCTCCCGCCCCGCAGGGGTAATGGGGCCATGCCGCCGCCTCCCGGCCGTCGGCATCTCTCTGTTGGGTTCTGGCCGGTTTCTTCCCCCGTGCCCTGCGGAACCTCCCGGCGTGCTGAGGGGGGCTTGCCGCGGTATTCCATAGCCTCGCTCGATACCTTGTTAAACAAGATAAATAGCCTCGATTCTAAAATTAGGCCCTTGAGTTGCAGTTGTCAAGGGGATTAATCGAGCGATGAGGCCTGCCGCACAAAGGCGGTCGAACCAATTACACTTTTGCTTCGCAGAGGTGTACGATCAATCCTTGGAGACGGCTTATGACATGTTGCGTGGCAGCTCTTTGCGACGGGGGGAAGTCAATCATCCTAGTGGCAGACAGGATGGTTGGAACGGGGATGATAGAAGGTGAGCCCGATATCAAGAAAGTTCGCCAGTTGCATAAGGACTGGCGCGTAATGATAGCTGGAAACGATATTGCTCCGAGCTTTCCAATCATTGATGATGCCAAATCTAAACTTGGCAAGGGTAGCGTGAGCGTCGGCAAGGCGATGAGGACGATTTACGACTCCTATTGTGCCGAACGCAATGCTCAAGCCGAGGCGGTATATTTGGCTCCTCTGGGTTGGAAGATGGGACAATTTAATTCCCCTTTGTCGAGTGTGATTCTCCCATCCTCCCGGAAAGAGATAGCAGCCAAGATTGCAGATTACCGTTTGGACGTTGGTCTGCTTGTGGCTGGATTTGATGACCGTGGTGAGGGGCACCTTTTCACTTTAGACGACGATGACAACCGGGGGCGCCCCCAGCGGCACGATATTCCGGGTTATCGCGCTATTGGAAGTGGCAGCTACGGTGCGATGTATATGATGGCTTACCGGGAAGTCAGCCGGTCAATGCCACTTCGACTGGTTCTATATCATGCGATTGAAGGGAAGTACTTTGGGGAACGCGCGGGGGGCGTGGGCATCCACACCGATACCTACATCATGCGGGCGGGCGAGCCAGTTTTCAGGATTAAAGAAAAGGTAGTTGAAGACTACCTCTTCAAGTTATGCGAGAAATTGAAGCCGAGGGAATTCAACCAGCCCCACGTGGATTTATTGAATAGCCTGCCAGGCACCTCCATTCGGAGGTTACCCAAACTACACAGGGTTAAAGAGAAAGGGGACTGGATAATTAGGGGGGAGTCGACCAGAAAAGTCGATTCCGCTGACCCGTCGGAATGATCATTCAGCAAGCGTAGCGCCGTCCAACAAGAAAGTCCCGCGCTACCTTCACCTGGCATGTGCCCCTGCTCTTCACGGTATCAGCGACATTTTCCATACTCGCCGAACAGTGATAATATACTTGTATGGCCAAGAAAAACGTCAGGTTTACTGCGGTCGAAACCGTGACCAAACCCGCCACTGTCAGGTTCAAGACAAAGGCAGGCGGAACAGTCTCCTTCAAGGCGATCAAGACATTCAGAAAGAAAGAGGAAGTTCGCTCCCGCGCCCGTAACAAATGAAGCGTATCTATTTGGACAGCAATATTCTAATTGCGCACTTCGCGTCAGATAAGGCGGAGGAGCCCAAGAAGAAGATGGTCGAGAGTGCCTTGGCCGTCTTCGCCGAGATCAAGGATGTTCAGCTTTGGACATCCATGTGGACGTTAACCGAGATGGTCAATATCCTGGTGTCCCAGAAGAAGATGGATCGCGGCACGGTCGCCGAAGTCGAGAGCCAACTCGTCAGCGAGAGACGTCTTGCTAATCTTAAAATATATTTCGCTGAGGTCAGCCCTCAGAAAGACTACGACTTTGCCGAATTCTTCTACCACGTGAGACAAGGTATCCTGAAGTACCACTCCGGAGTCGGCGACGTCATCCACAGCGTCATCATGAAAAACAATGGCATCACCGAAATCCTGACGTTTGACGAAAAAGATGACTTCAAGCAGATACCTGATTTGACTGTGCTCCATCCAAAAGACATTAAGATCGAACCGTAATAGAACTCCACACATCCCAAAAGCGAGCGGCAAACTCAACGAGGCATGTCATGTTTGCGGCGAATCTCGTCAAATACCTCTCTCGCCGGGCCAGTGCGTCCATGGGCTCCGTCATCCAGGCCCTGGCGGATCGCTTCCCCGGCATCGGCCCGCGCGGCAATATCGAGCAATCGCTGATAGGCTTCGGCGTCCTGTACGATGGCCGCTGCCTTCCCCTTTACGGTGAGCACCACGGGGCGCTTGCTTTTTAGTAGCTGCTTCATGAAATCACCCGAACGGCGGCGGTAGGTCGTCAGTAATTGGATGTCCTTGGTAATGTCAAGCATGGGCCTGCTCCTATATCAGCACCTTTTTAGGTACTACAAGAGTTATCTACATTTGCGAAATGCCGAAGTCCAGTCCTTGCACTGAAAGCCTATGTCGCCCACGGCTCCCTGGAGTGTGGGAGCGGCCGGCTATAGACTTTCGATTGTGCGCCCACCCGCTGGAAATCGTCTGCGACGTGTTTTATAATGCAAAGGGAAGGGACAGATGGCAATCAGCCGAATCACCATCCCGCTCGACCCCAAGACCGCAAAGGCTTATCGGGGGGCTTTGCCTGCGGAGAAAAAGAAAATGCAGGCGCTGGTCAGGCTGTGGCTGCGCGATCTTGCCGCCGAAAAACCGGCGACGCTCACGCACATCCTCGACGAGGTCTCGGAGCAGGCCGTGCAGCGGGGCCTCACACCCAAAATCCTCGACGCGCTTTTGAAGGGCGCGTGATTTGCGCATCGTCCTCG
>CAYTMD010000338.1:0-7145 GCA_964438685.1 uncultured Acidobacteriota bacterium | reverse complement strand
CGATCCGAAGAATGACACGTTCTTGAACCAATTCGGTGACGCGCAGGCGGTCGCCGGAAATCTGCCCGCCGCCCTCCAGGCGAACGATCAATACATGGCCATACGCCCCAACGACGCGAATCCCTGGGACACGCGCGGGGACATCCTCTATTTATTGAACCACGATGATGAAGCAGTGGCGGCTTACCGGAAAACCCTGGAGCTGAAGCCGGACTTCGTTGGATACCAGGAGTACTTTAAACTGGCCGTTGTCTACGCGGACCAGAAGAAATTTGCGCTGGCGGATTCGGCACTTCAGGAGTACGGCAAACGAGCCACGGGTGCAGCGAAACTTTACGTTTCAATCTTCACGGGCCAGTTTCTGGAAGCACGCGGTGATTGGGAAGGCGCCCGCGCGAGCTATCAGCGCGCCGTCAGGGACCTGGCCGGCGCCGGGCAAAACGATGGCGCCGCGGCCACTCTCCGGTCGCTGGCCATGATTTCTCTTTTGAGTGGACAGGGAGCCGACTCCGCGTTGGCCTTTGCCCGCCAGCAAAAGCTCGCCGGTCGGGAGAACGGGGTGATCGCGATTTTGCAGGCGGCGCGGGGTGACACGGCGGCATCCGAACGCAGCTTCCAACTGTATGCCGCGGCGCGCCCGGAACTGGGTCCCCAAGGCTTGGATCGGATTCGGAACTACTCCGCTCTTTATGCCGCCCTGGTACGGAAAGACCCGCAGGGTGTCATCGCGGCGGCGCAACGATTGCCGAACTCCATCGAATCCATCTTGCGATACCCGCGTGGGTGGGCTTATTTACAGAACAAGGACTATACCCGGGCAGAGCAGGACCTGCGCGCCGCTGTGATTGATGAAAGGTTGTTGTCAGCTTTCAACACTATGCGCGGCCACTCCCCCCTGCTTGCCTCGCTGGCCCACTTCTATCTGGGCCAGGTCTACGAAGCGACGGGAAAGCGCGACCAGGCTGCCAACGAGTACCAGGAATTCCTATCGCATTTCGAAAACTCCGGTTGCACCCTTCCGCAAATCGACCTGGCGCGCGCCGCCCTACAGCACTCGTTGCCGTAATAACTTTGACTTGGCGTATCGAAGGAAAAACTGCGGACTTGGCGGGGATTCGTGCTACCGCTGGAAACCACCCCCGGCGCGAGCGCACCGCCCCTCCTGATTCAGGAGGGGAGTTTTAAAGGCTCCCCTCCTCAGATGGGGAGGGGTGGCGCGCTGAGCGACGGGGTGGTGCTGAAACGGGGCGCCAAGCCGGAGGTTAGCGGTTCGCCGGCTCTTGCGCAACGCACGGTTCACCCAGGATAATACCTGCGAAAAATGCTAAATCTCCAGGATCTGCGCCTGCACGCGATATCGCAATCTTTGCTCCGTCCAACGACCTTGAAAGCCGCAATCGGCCGCCTTGGGTTCGTCCAGGCGGACCCCATCCGCTGCCCCGCGAGGGCGCAGGACTTGATCCTTCGCCACAGGGTCAAGGGTTATCGCGCGGGCGACCTTGAACGGCGCTATTCATCGCTCGACATCGAGGAAGATTACCTCTACGCCTACGGATACCTTTCGCGTGAAGTCTGGGATTTGGTGCATCCCAGGGCGATAACGAAATTGACCGCCCTTGAGAAAAAGGTCCTGGAAACCGCTCGAAAGTCGGGGCCCATCCACCCCAGTGAACTGGAAGCCGATTTTGGGCGCCACCGGGTCATCAATGCCTGGGGCGGTTACTCTAAGGCTACCAAGTGCGCCTTGGAACGGCTGCACTATTGTGGACTGCTGAGGATTGCTCGCAGGGAAAAAGGCATCCGTGTGTATGAGGCGGCCCGCTTACCCGTGGAGCCGATTCCACCGCACCAACGGGTCCGGAAAATGGTGCTGGTGGTGGCAAATATTCTTGCACCGGTTGCCGAGAGGACCCTGCAAGCAATTGCCAGTCATCTCCGGCGCTTTGTCCCGGGCATCGCAGATCATCGGGCCGTGCTCCGCGAGTTGTTCCACACCGGCGAACTCGAAAGACAGACTATCGACAAGATCAGCTATGTCTGGCCCGCGCCCGGGACCGTCCACGAAGAACCACCGCGCCGCGTGCTGTTTCTTGCTCCCTTCGATCCGCTGGTTTGGGACCGCCGGCGATTCGAGCATCTGTGGCAATGGCCATACCGCTTCGAAGCCTATACTCCGCCCGCCAAGCGCCTCCGCGGCTACTACGCCATGCCCGTGTTGTGGTGTGACCGGGTCATTGGCTGGGTGAACGCGGAGGTCGCCGGACAGAAGTTGAGCGTACAGTTCGGCTTCGTTGAGAAACGTCCTGAGGACCTCGAATTCCGTAGGGAATTGGATGCTGAGGTCGCGCGGCTGGAGGCCTTTCTCAAACTTGAAAGCCAGAGTGGCACAGGAATCAAGAATTACGGCCCTCGCCCCCAAGGGGGGCGAGTAATATAGGTTTACCTCTCTTCAGGACTTTTCACCAGCTTCGGCTGGCCTCCCTGCGCGGTAGTTTCTTCAGGCCCCAAAGGGGCGCATTATCACGGCCCTGGCCAGCGGCCCATCTAAGGCTTCCGTCTGAATTGACGTGCCCTCCTCGCAGGCCCGGAGGGCCGGAAGACCGTAGCCCACGGCGTAAGCCGTGGGGTAAGCGCGCACGATGACCGCCAGCCCCAGAGGGGCGAAAGAAAGGCGCCGTGGGCGTTGGCCGCGACAATTCTGGGGTTTCGCCCTACTCGCCGCGATTTACTTCTTTCGCCCCGCTGGGGCTCGTCGCAGGGGCACTCCCTTGCCCCACGGCTTACGCCATGGGCTACGATCTTACGCCGCTACGCGGCTTCGGAAGGGGATCGACACACCAAGTTAGCGCTTATGGGCCAGCGGCCTGGGTTTGCATGATCAGGTGATACGCCAAGCCCCAAAGGGGCGCGCCAACCAGAATCAATGCGAAAGCACGCCAAGCCCACTCCTTCATTGACAAGCCCCTGCGTTGGGTTTAGAACTTGATAATGGGTGGCAGGGCGGGCCACTAAATCCCAATTGAGGAGTTCTCCTATGCCGGGCGGCACATTGCAATTCACCCTTAGCGACAATCAAATCCGGCACTTTGAGAAGGAGGGATATCTCATCATCGATCGCCTGTTCACCGACGCCGAACTGCAGCCTGTGATTGATGAGATCAGCGCCGACCTTGATCAGCGCTGCCGCGATGCGGTGGCGGCGGGGACGCTTTCGCGAACCTACGAGGAATACGATTTCGAGCACCGCCTTGTGCACGTTGATGCGGAAAACCAAACAATTTCAAAATCCATGTGGGACATGAAAGTCGTCCTGCCGAGCTTCTTTGGGCTCATGACCAACCCCAAGCTCCTCGATGTGGCGGAGCAGTTTTGCGGTCCGGAATTGATTGCCTCCGCCGTTTACCGTCTGCGCCCGAAAGTACGCAGCCACGCATGGAGTCCCGTGCCCTGGCATCAGGACTCGGCCTACTTTGAGCCTTACTGCGACATGGGGTTGGTGCTGACCGTTTGGCTGCCTCTTGTGGATGCTACCGAGGAGCGGGGCTGCCTTTGGGTAATGCCGGGCGCGCACAAAGGCGGGCTGTTCTTTCACCACCCTGACGACATGGCCCATTACCTGGTTATTCCCGGAAAAGAGTTTGGGGGACGAAAGCCCGTTGTTGCGCCGGTTCCCAAGGGCGGAATTCTGTTGCTGACCAATCGCACGCCCCACGCCAGCTTTGAGAACAAGACTGACGTTGTGCGCTGGAGCATGGACCTGCGTTATGAAAGTGCCGCGCTGCCAACCAATGCAAAAATCACCCGCCTCCCCGGCGAAGCCATCAGCGCCCCGACCGTTGGCGTGCCGCTGGCCTGCTATCCACCTGAACCCGACTTCCTGGTCCGCAGCCAACGGCGCCCCAGCGAAGTCATGAAAACCGCGGATGAATTCGTGGCCTTGCGCAAGACTCACGTCTATAAAGAGGCCACCGACCGCTGGGGTTACTCCGTCGCCAAGCGCAAAGACCCCCTCGGCAATCCTTATAAAACCGGTGATCCTGAAAAGAACTGACGATCACCCTCATTGATCCGTGCGTGCCCCCCCCACGCGGCCACTTCCATCGCCGGCGCTTCCCGCCCGTCAACCAGCGGACGGGCCAACCGTAGTGTTTCATCTTTCCCATCGGACCATTGACTCCGTCCTTCACCAGGCTGATAATCGCCCGGAATTTATACGCCTCTGGGAGGGGATGAAGTCATGAGGTTGCGTATTACCCTTGCGGCATTGCTTGCAGTCATTATTGTTCCATCACTGTGGGGCAGTTCCGAGCCTTCGGACTTGGTGGAAATTTCTCTGCCTGGGAAGGGCTGGTCCGTGATAGCGGATTTGAAGGGTTTTACGATTGATGTAAACGGCGTGCAACCAGATGGGCACTATTACCTGATGGCGCATGAAGACGATCCGGCGTTTGCATTTTCGATTTCCCTCACCAGGGTATCGGGGCGGGCCGACGTCGCGGACTGTCGCGACACCCTGGCCCAAAGAGCGAATAACATGAAATCGATCATCCAGGATACTCACCTTTCGGAATCAGGCCTGCAGCCGCGGCTGGATTTCATTATTCCGGAACTAAAGGGTTTCAAGATCCATCAGAAGAACGTCTTCGCCTGTATGGCACGGGAGGACGTTTATGTGGTTGTGCATATCTCGAAAACTCTCTGCATCCCTCAGGATGAACCACGTCTGGAATCTCTCCTTCAATCGGTTCGCTTTACTGATCCCTCGGGACTCCAAATGCGTGACAGTGACTTTGTTGATGGGACCAAATACTACATGCAACATGACTACCCCAAAGCCATTGAATATTACGAGAAAGTTATACAGCGTGAGAAAAGCACGCCCAAGCTCAACCAGACCACTTTCCGAGTCCTCGTCGATAATCTCGGGATGGCGTATGGAATATCTGGAGATTTGAAGCATGCCAAAGAGACGTTCGATTACGGAGTGAGCAAAGACCCGACCTACCCTCTTTTCCACTACAATCTGGCGTGCACGTTTGGGGAAATGGGGGACCTCAAGATGACCAGGGACTCTCTCACCCGTGCCTTCCAATACCGTGAAAACGTGATCGTTGGGGAGAAGATGCCCGATCCGCGGCAGGACTCCTCGTTCCAGCGTTTTATGAATGACGAAGATTTCCGGAAATTCCTCGATTCCCTGATGGCTTCCGCCAATTAAACAGCCGTTGTCCGCTTCCTTTTTCACCTGGGAATGAAGGCGATCTCCGCCCGCGCGGGACCACCCGCCTATTTGCAAGACCCCTTGCGGGTCTTGACAGGCTCGCGCAAATAGGCTACACTAGATGAGTCGTGAAGGTGGCCGTATGTTTTCCCCCAGGTCTCCTGCCATAGAACCTCCAATCGAAGCCTTTCCTTCCGCCGGCGAGCGCCGAGACGGGACGGACGTGTGTTTCCCCCTCGGCAGGGGACGAGAAGCAGGTTGTAGGGGACAGGTTACAGGGAACAGCGGGCGAACCCCGCGTACTGGTGGAGACCGCAGGTGAGTCTGTGTGGATACATGCCAAAAATGAAGGTGCATCCGGGTATGTTGATGAAAATAAAGGAAGGAAGATTTCAGGTGCCAGATGTCGGGGGACGAGAAGCAGGTTGCAGGGGACAGGTTACAGGGAACAGCGGGCGAACCCCGCGTACTGGTGGCGACCGCTGGTAGCCGATGCGGATACATACCTAAAATGAAGGTGCATCCGGGTATGTTGATGAAAACAAATAGCATTGACAGAATGTCTTAATTTAGTGCTAACATCTAAGCAAGCTGTTGTGGCAGCGGCGAAACCTGATTAAGGAGGGCCTGAACTCTATGAAGAAGAAGTCTGCGAAACCTGGCAAGAAGACGATGAGCTTGGCTGGTGATACCTCTCTTCGCGACCACCTGCTCTATTTACTGGGCGGCGGTGGTGCCCACGTGAGCTTCGAGGATGCCGCTGCCGGACTTCCCGCCGGTTTACGCGGAGTGAAACCCGCCAGGCTTCCTTTCACTGCCTGGCGATTGCTGGAACACATGCGGATTGCCCAGTGGGACATTCTGGAATTCAGCGTCAATCCAAAGCATGTATCACCGGCATGGCCAGGTGGGTACTGGCCCAAGGACGACGCTCCGCCCTCCGATGCCGCATGGAAGAAGAGCATCCAGCAGTTTCGCCGCGACCTCAAACGGATGCAGGCGCTGGTGGTCAATCCACGCACGGATTTGTACGCGCCCATTGCCCATGGGGATGGTCAGACCATTCTGCGTGAGGCCCTTCTGGTGGCGGACCACAACGCCTATCACTTGGGGCAACTGGTCCTGGTGCGGCGATTGCTTGGGGCGTGGAAGTAGTGAGTCATTGAGCCATCGGATCATCGATTCATTTTGGCGGGCGCGGACTGAAAACTTTCACCCTGGGCGGACGGCGTCGTGAATTTCGACTCGAGGTAAGTCAGGGGAATGTCGTAGAGCAATACCTTGGGCGAATGGCGAAGGCTGTCGTGGATGAAGCAGACGTGGGTACACCAGCACTGGTCCTGCACGATAGATCCCAGCTCTTCCTTCCGTTCCTGGGCCTGCCAGAATTTCTCAAAGTCGCAATCGTAATCGCGCAGATTGGCAAGCTTGCCGCGCAGTTCGCACGCGCGCACCTCACCATTGAAGTCGATGACGATGGAAGTGTCGCCGGCAGTGCAGGGCATGGGCCAGGGATGCGGTGCGGCGATGTTTTCCAGTTGGATCTTGTTGTGCAGGGCCAGCGTACCGTGGTAGTAGACCTGGGCAATTCTGCGGGCAAGGCCGGTGCGGCGTTTCAGAACCTGCTCCGCATAGTAATCGTAGACTTTTTGAATGTCCTGGTAGAGCGCGGCAAGGCGATGGGTGGGAATCTGCTTCAGCGTGGCGTCCTTGGCCTCACCGCGAATGATGTTGAAGTAGTGCCCGTCCACGGCGCAATGCGCTTTCACATACTCAGCGATTCCCATTACCTGGTCAAAGTTTTCCGAGCAAATCACCGTGTTGATGTTGACGCGCAGCCGGGGATACTTCTGCCGGCAGGACTGAATTGCCTCGATGGTCTCCAGCGTTTTGGCAAAGTTCCCCGGCACGGCGCGGATGGAAT
>CAYTMD010000337.1:0-7164 GCA_964438685.1 uncultured Acidobacteriota bacterium | reverse complement strand
CTTAAGTTCCTCGATCTCCGCTGGAAACAGGTTGGCTTGACCGCCAGCGTGCGAAAGAGACCCAGCTTCCCCGCATAGCGAGCGCTTGTGCCGCACCTCATTCCCAACCTGACGCGATCTGTTTTGGGCAAGAGTGTTCCCGCCATCACCCCTTCACGGGCAGGATGCCCGTGCCACGTGTTACAGCACCCCGTGCTGCTTGAGAAAGGTGAATATTTCCTGCTGAATCCCCAGGGTTTCCTGCTGACTGTATCCCCCGTGCCCTCCGCCCCGAACCGTGTGGAGTTGATGTGCGACTCCGGCGCGGCGAAGGGCCTCCTCCAGTCGTAGCGCCTGGTCGTACGGCACCGACCGGTCTTTGTCGCCATGTATGGTAATGACCGGAGGACTACCCGCGCGCACGTAAGTTACAGGAGAAAGCCGCCGCGCCAACTCCTCCATGTTCGGTGAGTCCCCCAACCAGCGGAGAACGTACCATTTCGGGGGTCGGGCATGCAGCAGAGCCGTAAGGTCCGTCGGCCCGAAGTAGTTGATGATGGCCGCAACCTTCAAATCGGGAAAGTCCCCGTCCTCGCAGTCATTGTCAAAACCCGCGCCGGCCGGCACCAAGCCCGTCATCAGAACCAGGTGGCCCCCGGCGGACGCGCCCCGCAACACCAGCCGGTTGAGGTCGAAGCCATATTCCTTGGCATTGTTGAAAACCCAGCGCAGCGCGCATCGGCAATCGTCCACGGCTGCCGGTGCAGGTGAGATCGAAGCCAGACGATACTCCACATTAACGAAGTTCATTCCCTTCGCTAAGTATGGGAGCCCCACCAGGCTTGCTTCCTCCTTGTTCCCCGCCACGAAACCACCGCCATGGATACAAATCAGCGTGGGGCGGGTAATTGACCTCTCACCTGGGGTAATCACGTCCAACCTGCATTCGTACCCGTTCGCTTTCTTGTAGACGATATTGTTCGTCATCCGGAATTCCCATGGTGCAAGCGTTGCCCACTTCATCAGAGGATCAGTTTCCTGCCCAAGCAGAGGACGCGAGATCACCAGAAGGAAGAGCATGACGATCGTGCTGGATTTCATAGAGCTTCTCCTCGCGCCTGGCCATCCCGATCAAAAGCATCGGGACAAGTCCTGGCCATGACGTTTGTGGCATGGCCATCCCGATCAAAAGCATCGGGACAAGTCCTGGCGATGAACGAGTGCGGGCAAGCATGGCCGCAGCACCAACAAGCCCCCAAGGGGTGTGTCAATATAATAGCCCAGGCCAACGGCCCATAAGCGTTAACCTAGGACCATCCCGCCGTACCAGCCGCGTAGCGGCGTAAGATCGTAGCCCACGGCGTAAGCCGTGGGGTCAAGCGCACGTGAGGACCGCCAGCCCCAGAGGGGCGAAAGAAAACGAGCATGGAAGTCGGCCGCGACACTCCCGGCGCTCGCCGTACCGCCATTTACTTCTTTCGCCCCTCTGGGGCTCGCTGCGGGGCGCTTCCTTCACCCACGGCTTACGCCGTGGGGTACGATCTTCCGGCCCTCCGGGCCTGTGAGGGGAGCATATCAAATCACGTTGCGGGCAGCGGAATCCTCAGATTAACGCTTATGGGCCAACCGCTTGGGTTTCGATGTACCGCAAAGAAACGGCCCGCCGCAGGGCGGGCCGTCGAGATGATGGTAAGAGACAAATGACATGAAGTTCAGCCGCGCCGCGAACTGGATTCGGCGCGGCCCATTGATCAGAAGTTTATCCGCGCCGCGAACTGGAGGACGCGCGGGCCCTCGGCGTCGGCGGTAATCGTTCCAAACAGCGAGCCGTCACCCATGCTGGTATCCGGATCGCCGCGGATCACCCGGTTGAAGGCGTTATAGGCGTCCGCACGAATCTGAAGGGTGACGCGTTCACTCAGCTTTGTGTCCTTGACGAGGCCCATGGTCTCACTCTGCCCCCACGGTCCGCGGAGGTTGGAGAAGAGGCGGGGCGAGTTTCCGAGCGCGGTGGCGAATTGGTAGGTGGGTGATGTGGGCGGATTCACAAAGGCGGCCGGGTTGATATAGGGGGTGCCGTTGATGGCGTCAATGCCGCTGGAGGAAAGCTTCAAAGGCACTCCGGGGACTAAGTCGGGACGAATACCTGGATTATTGAGGCCGGCGCTCACGGTGGAGAGAATGGCCAGGGGATCGCCGGAATGGTAGTTCTGGATCATGGTGATCTGCCAACCGGAGACCAGGCGGTCCAACTTTCCCCGGGAACTCAGCCAGCGTTGGCCATGGCCAAAAGGCAGCTCGTAGATGTAGGTGAGTTTAACGTAATGCGTAAAGTCGAATGAAGCCACCGACTTGTCCGCTTTCAAGTTGTTGATGTCCTGAAAGGTGCCGGCGCCATAATACATGGCGGAGTCGGCGTCGGTCAGGGTCTTCGAGTAGGTGTAGGCGGCAATGAAGGTCAAGCCGTGCGAGGACCGTTTCTTGGCGCTTAATTGCAGGGAATTGTAGGTGGAACTGCCCACCTCGGGGTAGTTGTTGCCGACGAAGCCGTATTGGGGGTACGGCTGGAGTCCGATCGCCTCCGTATTGCCGGTGGGGTTGTTCTCGAAGCTGGGGAAGGGCAATTTCGTGACGCCGTATTTGGCGAGGGCCGCGGACGTCACCGGATTCGCCAGGTCGACCCCCAGATCGCCATTGAGCAAGTCGCCCATGCCGATATACTTGATCGGGGTTTGAGAGATATTGAAGCTCTGGGTGAAGTTGCCCTCGAACAGCCGCGTTCCTTTCGAGCCCACATAATTGGCCTCGAGCAGAATCATGTGCGGCGCCTGATACTGGAACCCGGCGCTCCAGTTCTGGATATAGGGCAGCGCCAGGGAGTTCTGCGGCACGAAGTCGATGCTGCCGCCGTTGACCTGCGTGGGGTCGTAGTTGGGCAAGTGTCCGGTGTACGCCGGCACGCCCACCTGGGCCTTGGCCGGCAGGGACACGCTGGCGAGTGGAGACAGGTAGATCACCGGATCGGATTTGAATCCGGTGGCGGAAGTCCCCGCATTCATGGAGATCTCGTCGTTGAAGCCGTTGATGTTCTGTGTTCCAAAGCCGAACTCGATATTGGGATCGTAGTTGATCCCGTAGCCGCCGCGGAAGACCAGCTTATCGGTGATTTGATAGGCAAGGCCGAAGCGGGGCGCCCAGAGCTTGAAATTGTAATCCTGGAAAGAGTTGCGGCCGATACAATTCGACGCCCCGCAACTGCCGAGGAACGACAGCGCACCCGGGAAGTTATCGACACCGGGGTTGGGGAGGGTGGGGTCGAAGCCTGACATCCGATTGTGGATTTCGGTTCTGGGCGTGGGAAGTTCCCAACGGACTCCCAGGTTGAGGGTGAGCTTGTGAGAGACCTTGAAATCGTCCTGCGCGAAAAAGGAGAAGGCGCCGATGCGGTAGCCGGGTTCCGTGGTATAGATGCCCCGCGTGCCATTATTGACCGCGCCGAGCAGGAAACTTGCGATGGGGTTTCCGGTCCCCGTGGTAAATCCGGGAAGGTTGGTCGAAGCGCTGTTGAAGTTGAAGGTGCCACCGACGTCGCCTTCATCCTTGGTGTTGTAGCGATAGTGGAGGTATTGCGCTCCCACTTTCAGACTGTGCTTGCCCCGCACGTGCGTCAAGGTGTCCAGATACTCGTAGCTCTCGGAAAGCTCGCTGGTCGCACAGCCCTGACCGAGTCCAGTCTGAAGTGCCGTGACGGGGTTGTTACCGGCACTGAACCTTAGGGGCGGGAAACAACTCGGATCGGTTCCCGGGATGGCCATCTTGGCGGCAAACGTGGCATCGTTCGAAATGCCGTTGTTATCCGGAAAACGATTGTAGCCCACGGAAACTTGGTTCACCGTCGAAGGGTTGAGGGTCCAGGTGAACTGAAGGCGCGCCAGCGGACCGCCGTTAGTCTGCTCCTTGACGGGGTTGAGGGGATAGCCGGGATAGGGCGGGAAAACGTGCCCTGTACTGTGGCTGAACCGGTCGCGCGCGTTCCAGCTTAGAGACCCGCTGAGTTTCATGCTGTCGTTGATAACATGATCCACCTTCAACGTCCCTTTATTCTCATTGAACAGGGGACAACAGGTGCCGGTATAGTAGGGCTGGTTGCGGGTGTTGCCCGCGAACTCCGGCGTGGGAAACAACGGAAGGAGAGGCTGAATGGATTTGCTGAAGTAGGTTTGCGGGATCTGATTGCCCTGGAAGGGGTCGCGAATGATCGCCGCAGCTCCGCTGCTGTTAGTCAGGCCGCTGACCGGATCGACCGCGCCGGCGGCGATGGTTCGAGTGGTGAGGGGGTTGTAGATTTCATTCTTGAAGACCTGACGGCCGAGCGCGTCCGTTCCCACCGCCGCCCCCAGCCAGGAACTGAAATCTCCCTTCAGCATGGCGGACGTCGGCAGGGTGGTCAGGCCGCCGAGCGCAAACTCGTGCCGGCGGTTGCCCTCAAAGGCGGCAAAGAAGAACGTCTTGTTCTTGCGGATGGGCCCGCCGTACGTTCCCCCAAAGTCGTTTTGCCGGATGCTGCTCTTGGGCTGACCGTTGGCATTCTCCGTGAAGCCCGCGGCATTGAAGAGTGGGTTCTCCCAGTATTCGTACAGCGTGCCGTGATACTTATTCGTCCCTGACTTCAAGGAGAAGCTGGCAACGCCGCCGCCGGATTGACCGTACTCGGCGGAGAAGTTGGACATCACCACGCTGAACTCGCCGACGGCGTCCGTCGAGGGGCTGAACTCGCCTAACGCGTCGTTGGCGTCAAAACGGCCAAGGGTCAGGCCATCCACAAGAATTGAGTTGGAAACCCCCTGACCGCCGCTGATGGAATTGCCGCCGGTACCCGACACAGCACCGGGAAGACTGGTGTAGATGAAGCTGTCCAGCGGTCGAGCGCCGTCGCTCAGAATCACCGGTAGCGTTTGAAACTCCTGCGGCGAAACGCTGCTACTCACTTGCGCCGTGGAGGTGGTCAGCAGCGGCGCCGTGGTGGTCACCGTGACGGATAGAGCGGCGCTGCCGATCTCGAGCGTTAGGTTAATGGTTACAACCTGGGCCACCGGCACGACAATCTTTGTTGCCACAGAGGCCTTGAAGCCCTGCTTGCGCACTTCGAGCTGGTATTCTCCCGGGGGAACATCCACTCGATAATAACCTGCCGAGGAACTCTTGACCGACCAGGTAATCTGCGTGGCCATGTTGGTGATGCTGATGTCCGCCGCTGGGACCACTGCCCCACTGGGATCGAGAATCGATCCCGTCAAACCGCCCAGTTGGCCTTGGGCATAAATCCATTGGGGCAACGTTGCGAGCGTCAGACAAAGGGCAACAATACGTAACAATCTGCGCATAGAACTACCTCCATAGTTCTCAGGACTCCCAACCGACGCATGGAAAGGGGAATACGCACCCTGGCTGGGTGCGCAGAAGAGGGAATCGTGCATGCGGGCTACTCGGGGCCGAGTCAGCATGGACCGAATTTCCTCAAATGAGAATGGACCCGCTTTCGGGTCCTTTCGGTGCCTTTCGTTTACCCTAGTTTTTGACCCATGTCAAGGACTTTCCTGATGAACCCTTTTTGGCGGAGAGTATTAGGGATTTGTACAATGTCCCGAATGCCCTTTATCGCTTTGACACCAGATCCCCAAAAGCCGGCAGCAACTGATATTTGTTCTCCCAAGTTGTGTACATGATGCCGTCGGCGCCGCGGGTGCGATCGAGTGACTCCATCCAGCCCTTGGGGTTCTCAAGGTCGTCGGCATCATAGTAGGCAGCGCCCAAAGTCTTGTATCCAAGCTTGGAAAAGAAATCGAGGCTTGGGTCGCGCTTCTCGTAATACCAGCAGGCGATCACCAGATCTTTTGGAATGTAATTCCACGTGCCTTGAAAGCTCCCGTCGATCAAGTAGTATTTTTCGCGGGCGTTGTGATTGGGATCGAACATGTCGGACCAGACGTATATTTCCGCTTGCGGATTTGCGGCGCGAATCATCTGGCACTGGCGAGTTAAACAATCGCCGAGGATCTGCGCCATGGAGAGATGGCGGCTCTTGCAGGCTTCGCAGAAGCCCCCCACGCGCACTTCATCCATGCTGAGGAAGTACTTTTTGGGCGCAAGATACTTTTCGATAAGCGGAATCTGGTGCTGCCACACTTCGAACACAGCGGGTTCCGACATATCAATGGTGGTCTGATCGCGATAAATCGTGGTGCCGTGGTAATAGTCAACCCGCAAACGGTCGCCCGCACTGATCCGGCTGTCAGGCAAGAGTTCAATCGCCGGTCCTTCGTGGTCCCAACTAAAATTGAGCTGTGGATCGGCAATGGCCGCAAAGTCCCGGCCCTCCTCGTAAACCGCGCCGGTCTTTTCATTGCGAACTCTCACTGGCGTCCCAGGGCGGCGCAGAACATTGGTGAGCCCAACTTCTTCCACGGCGACGTCATCGATCCAAACCTTGCCCGTCTTTCCATCCGAAACGCCCACGCGAAATTCCACGTGGTCCGCATACCAACTGTTGAAACCCCAAATCACCTCGTGCCAGTCGCTGGTCTCAGGTAAGGGTGGTTCCATGTAGGAGAGGTCGCGCCCGTCGGGAGCGACGGCGAGGAGGTGGATGGCCATGCGCGGTCCTGCACCCTCGGTCTTCACCCAGGCCCGCAGTCGATAGCAGCGATAAGGATGTACGCGTAGCGGTTGCGCGAGGTAGACCTCGCCTTCCGGACCGCTGAACTCCTCGAAGCGCACGGAGGCTTGGCCAGAGTGAGAAACAGTTGTGTCCAGCGTGGCACGCGCTCCATGTGCCGTGAACCCTGTCGGCATGCTTCCCGAGTGTTCTTCGAAGCCGCCATTGGCGAGTTTTACGAAGGGGTCTGCGTGGAAGTGGGCTTCGTGCTCACCCGCCACGAAGAGCGCTCCGCGCACGGGCAGTCCTGCCGCCAGGTTTTTGTCATGCGCCAGAACCCCGCCCCCATAGCCAACCCCGAACCCCCCGGGAATAATCTCCACCCCCAGGTGGTCGCAGGTCTGCTTAAGGCGCGTGAGGCGCGCGAGAAACTCCGGAGATTTCAAGTCCATCGTGTCAAAGCCCGCCGATAACAACATGCCGTTGATACCATGCTCACTCGCGACGCGCGCTATGCCTTCAATGCGCTC
>CAYTMD010000336.1:0-7177 GCA_964438685.1 uncultured Acidobacteriota bacterium | reverse complement strand
TCACGCAACGCTCTGCGATACCGCCTGGCAAAGATCGGCGTGCCGGATGAGGAAGAGAAGTAGGCGGGATGCCCCTGACTTGGGGACTGGCTTCAGGGTTTGGTTTCGCGGGCGGGAAGGGTTTTCAGAATGGAGTCGAGAATTCCATTCACGAACTCAACCGAACCGTCACCGGAAAAGCGGCGCGCGATTTCCAGGGCCTCATTGATCACAACGTGGGGCGGCGTTTCGGGGTAGTGAAGCAATTCGTAAACGGCAACCCGCAGGATGCCGCGATCGACGGCCGCCATGCGTTCCAAGCGCCAATTCTGGGCATGCTCGCGGATCAGCGTGTCGAGCCTCTCAATGTCGTTCACCGCCCCGTTAAAGAGTTCGCGGCCGAAGCTTTCCACTTCACTGTCGGCGTTGCGCTCAAGAAAGAACGAGGCGCCAACTTGCTCAGGCGTATTTTTCCCCAGTTCCCACTGGTAAAGCATTTGCATTGCATATTCGCGAGACTTTCGTCGTGAGGCCATTTGTCCTTTGTCAGTTGTCCGTGGTTCTTTGACCGTAGTCAGTGGTTACTTGCCGCCCGTGACCATCTGAAGCCCGAAAATCGAAGCTCGAAAAACGGCCCGAGTTACGGTCTTCGATTTTGAAGACCAAGACCGCGGATTACTTTCCGATGAATTTTGCCGGCCGTTTTTCCAGGAACGCGCGTGTCCCTTCTTTCATATCGTCCGTTGTACAGCATAACCCAAAGAGCGTCGCTTCGAGCAACTGTCCTTGGGCCGCGGGCATTTCCATTCCGTGATTTACCGCTTCCAGAGCAAACTTTATGGCCAGGGGAGCGTTGGCAATGATCTTGTGCGCCAGCTTTTCCGCCGCCGGCATCAGTTCCGCCGCCGGCACAACCTGGTTCACCAGGCCCAAACGATGCGCTTCCATTGCGGTTACGGGGTCGCCGGTCAGGATTAACTCCAGCGCCCGGCACTTCCCCACCAGGCGCGGCAGCCGCTGGGTTCCGGCGTACCCGGGGATGAGTCCAAGTTTGACTTCCGGTTGCCCCAGGCGCGCAGTTTCCGCGGCAACGCGCAGGGTGCACGCCATGGCCAATTCGCAACCCCCGCCCAGCGCGAAACCGTTGATTGCCGCGATCACCGGTTTGCCGAGGTTTTCGATCAAATCGAGCACCTGCTGTCCAAACCGGGAGGTTTCCTTCCCTTCCACAGGGGTTTGCCGGGCAAGTTCGTTGATGTCCGCTCCCGCCACAAAGGCTTTGTCGCCGCTCCCGGTCAGAATAACCACCCGCACTTCGGCGTCTTTCTGCAGAGCCTGGAAGCAGTCGAACAGTTCCGCCATCAGCTTGCGGTTCAAGGCATTCAGCTTTTCCGGCCGGTTGACGGTGACGTAGCCGATGGAATTTCGCTTGTCGAGCAACAGGGTTTCGTAGGCCATGAATTCTTCTCTATGCTTTTAGCATGATATTCACACGTGGAAGTGATGTTGACGGGAAATCAATTGGCAAACTTGGAGACCAGGATGCGTTTCCCGCCTTCTTTGCGCGCGCGGTCCAGGGAGACTTCCAGCCGGTTGATCACTTCGGTGACGCCATCGACGGCATCAAAGCTCGGGCCCAGCGGGACGTCGCAAACCGCCGCACAGAAATTGGTGGGCTCGGCGCCGTTCACTCGCAATTGCGCCAGCGCGCGGCGCACTTTCTCCACTGCCAGTCCTGCTTGCGCCAGGGTCGTATCCGGAAACACCACCACGATCGAAAGGGGGCTGTAGCGAACGGAAATGTCGTTTTGGCGAAGGGCGGGGGTAAGGGCTTTGCTCACTTGCAACACGAATCGCTGCACGCCCGCATCGCCCAACGACTTCATGAGAGGATGCGGGTTTTCGGGCTCCAGCAGGCACACGGAAAGCGGCTGAGACTGATCCTTGGAGCGCCGCGCCTCGGAAAGCAGGCAATCCAGATATGAACTTCGCGGGAGCAGGCCGGTTTCGGGATCAGTGCCGGCAAGCGAGCGTACCAGCCTTCGCAACTTGGTGTTGTTGATGGCGATGACCACTTGAGTGGAAATGGCTCTGAGCAGCAGGCTTTCCCCAGCCAACCACGTGCGCGGGGCATCGCACTGTTCCAGAAGCAACAATCCCGCGGGTGCGTCCTTGTCTTGCAGGGGCAACGCCTGCAAGGAGCGAATTCCCAATCGCTGGATTTCCGCTGCTATCGGAGCGAGCAAAGGAGCATGTGCCACATTATCGAGCGACCACCCGTCGGGACTGGAGGCGGCCTGTCCCATCAGGAAGGCAAACACCTTCAGCGCAGCCACAGGCTCGGAGGGCGGTGCCAAAGGGGAACGATACTCCGCCGTGAGGACGGGAGGCCCGTCCGGCGCCCCTACGGCTCCCCAGCACCGGCTGGCGTTCATGGCACGGCCGATCTCATTGACGGCAATCTGGAGCACTCCCTGCGGAGTCGACTCACGATAGATGTTGGCAGTGATTTCAGAGATCTTCCGCAGGTCGTCGAGTGATTGGAATGACCCCGAGCCTGGCGAGGGAGCATCTGCCCGCGGAGCTGGCGCAGCCGCGGGGGCGGCAGCCGGGGCTTTGAATTTGGGAGTATATGCCGCAGCGTCGTAAAGATCGCGGACCCTCTGGTTCCTCTCTTCCGCGCCCGGGAATGTCTGGTCGATTTTTTGCACCGTTTCCGCCAGCTTCGCGGAAAGTTGATATTGGTGATACATCTCCCCTTCGACAAGGAGGTCTTCGAGTGACTCGGTCTTTTCCGCAACGGCGGCTGCTGCGTTCTCGGCTGGGGATGCCCGCACAGACGGTGGAAGCTGCATCCGCGACAGGATATTCTGATACCAGATCGTGTCGATGTGTCCTTCCAGATTAATCAGCCGATCGTAGTGACCCTCGCCGTACGGGTCGACATCGAGAATTCGCTCCAGCGTGTCTCCGGCTTTGCGGTAGTTTTCGCTGGCCAGGTAGAGGTTGAACAGGCGCGACTGAGAACGCCGCAGCCCGTCCTCTTTGTTCATTTCGTTGTAGAGATTGCTCAACACTTCCAGCACATCCAGGTTTGATTCGTCGGTCTCGTATACCTTTTCCATGATTTTCAGGAATTCGTTCCGCTTGCCCTGCTGGAAAAGCCGATCCTTGAGTTCGCTCGCCGCGCCCAGGACTTGCTGCACGGCTCCGGTTTGGATCAAGCCCTCCATGAGCCTCAGGATAAGATCGACGCGTTCAGGGCTTGCGCGATAGAGCTTCCAGCATAAGGGTTCCACCTTGACGTAGTTGTTCGTCCCGAGAAACCCCCGGCAGGCCAATTCCAGCACTTCCAAATCATCAGGCCGCTTTGCCAGCATTGGTTCGATCAATTTTGTGGCTAAATCGGCATTCCCGCGCTTCAAAGCGAGTTCCGCGGCGGCGATGGTTGAAACTTCATCCGCCGGGTCAAGGGCATGCGCCTGGTCCACGAGCTTTTCCCAACAGCTTTCATCGCTGGCGCGACGGGCCAGATGCGCGGCACGGTGAAGCGCCGGCATCGCGACTTTTATCTGACCCGACTGGCTCGCCAATTCGGCGAGTTCCATGAAATCCTTCAGATTGTCAGAGTCAAGCTTGACGATGCGGCTCAGGCAATCGATCATCCTGGCTTTCAAGCCGGTGCTGCGGTAATGTTCAAGCGCCTCGCGGTAAGACTCAAGTGCCTCAGCGTGCTTCTGGACTTTTTCCAACAGGCCAGCCAGCTTCATCAGGGTCGCAATATCCTGGGGCGAGGACTTCAGCACCTTTCTGCAGGCGGCGATGGCCTTTGAGGTATCACCGCGCTTGATGTAATAATCCGCCAACTGAACCTGGTAACGCAGTGCCTCGGCTGGGCGATTTATCTTGAGGCTGAGGTCCCCCAGGTAGATGAGCGCTTCTTCGTCGTTGGGTTCGTAACGGAGAATTTCCTGATAGGTCTCGATTGCAGCTTCAAACTTCTGCCGCTGGAGATACTTATCCGCTTTTTCGTAGAGCTTGTCTAAATCTGGCATCGTCGTTTTGAGTAAATGCTGGTGCGCCCCCGGGGGAACTTGCTATCGACTCCCGGTTTGACAGGATAGCTCCCTTTTGTTAGATTTTCAAAGGGTTAGAAAATAGTCTCGTGGATAACAAGGGCACGCTCCTACCACTCGCACTACGCGGTGACACTCACCTTGAACTGTATTCTGCGTGGAATCGGCGAAATGCATGACTGAGGCTCGTTTCATTCGAAATTTCTCGGTGGTCGCCCACATCGACCACGGCAAATCCACGCTGGCGGACCGCCTGCTGGAAATGACCGGCGCGCTCTCCAAGCGTGAGATGTCAGAGCAAGTCCTCGACTCCATGGACTTGGAACGCGAGCGCGGGATCACCATCAAGGCCCACGCCGTTCGCCTGCACTACCGGGCCCACGACGGAAACGAATATCAGCTCAATATCATTGACACGCCCGGCCACGTGGACTTTTCTTACGAAGTCTCCCGCAGCCTCTCCGCTTGCGAAGGGGCCGTGCTGGTCATTGACGCCTCGCAAGGAGTGGAAGCCCAGACCCTCGCCAACGCGCAACTGGCAATGAACAACCACCTTACCATTGTGCCGGTGATCAACAAGATTGATCTTCCGGGCGCCGACGTTGAAGCTACCCGGCAGCAAATTGAGCATGCCCTGGCGCTGGACCCCTCGGAAGCGCTGCTGATCAGTGCAAAAGCGGGGACCGGCGTGGCGGAGGTTCTGGAGGCAATTGTCGCGCGCATTCCTCCGCCCAAAGGATCTCCCGATGCACCCCTCCAGGCACTGATTTTCGATTCCTGGTTCGACCCCTACCGGGGAGTCGTAGTCCTTGCCCGCGTCGTGCAGGGCGCTCTCAAGACCGGCATGCGCATCAAGCTTTGGTCGAATGACCAGGTGTACAACGTCGAGGAGTTGGGCATACTCACTCCCAAACCTGTTCGCGTTGACCAACTGGCGGCTGGCGAAGTTGGCTTTGTCATCGCCAACATCAAGAAGATCTCCGAATCTCGCATTGGCGACACGATCACGGATGACTCAAGACCGGCTCCCGGTCCTTTGCCGGGCTTCGAAGATATCAAATCCATGGTCTTCGCCGGCCTCTATCCGGTGGATTCCAGCGCCTACGAGAATTTGCGGGACGCCATTGATAAGCTAAAGCTCAACGATGGTTCCCTGGTATGCGAGCCGGAAAATTCCGATGCCCTCGGCTTCGGATTCCGCTGCGGATTCCTTGGACTGCTGCACATGGAGATCGTGCAGGAGCGGCTGGAACGGGAATTCAACATTGACCTCATTACTACCGCACCCAGCGTCCGTTATCGCATAACCACCAGGGCGGGAGAGGTGCTGGACGTCCACACGCCTACAAAATTTCCCCCGGCAGGCGATATTGAGAAAGTCGAAGAGCCCATTATCCGCGCCCAGATTTTTACCCAGGATGAGTACATAGGTGGAATTCTGGCGCTACTTGAGGAGAAGCGCGGAGTGCAAAAAGGCTTTGAATACGTCTCAGGCAAACGTGTTCTGCTGACATACGAGTTGCCGCTCAACGAAATCGTCCTGGACTTCTACGACCGCCTCAAGTCGGTGTCGCGCGGGTACGCGTCTCTTGATTACCACTTCGCGGGCTATTGGGTTTCAGACTTAGTGAAGGTGGATTTCCTTGTCGCGGGTGAAGCCGTGGACGCCCTGAGCTTCGTCTGCCATCGTGACACGGCCATGGAGCGTGGACGTTCTCTCTGCTCCCGCATGCGCAAGCTGATCCCCCGGCAGATGTTTGAAGTCGCGTTGCAAGCCTCCATTGGTGCGCGCATTATCGCCCGCGAGAATGTGGCGGCAATCCGCAAGAATGTGATCGCCAAATGCTATGGCGGTGATATCTCGCGCAAGCGCAAGCTTCTCGAAAAGCAGAAGGAAGGCAAAAAGCGCATGAAACGCGTGGGCCGTGTTGACATCCCTCAGGAAGCCTTCCTCGCCATCCTCAAAGTTTCGGATTAGTGGTACGCCTGCCCCCAAAATACGCGCTCGAACCACTTTCCGCGAGCACTCACTCGCGATAGAATTGGTGCGACATCAATCTTGGAGCCAAACATGGAATTGAAAACTGTCAGCATCGAGAAGCCCGAAGACATGAACTTCATTCTCGGCCAGTCGCACTTTATCAAGACGGTGGAAGATCTCTATGAAGCCATTGTACAAACCGCGCCCCAGATGAAATTCGGCATCGGCTTTTGCGAATCTTCCGGCCCGGCGCTGGTTCGATTCGCGGGCAATGATTCCAACCTCATCGAACTCGCGCGGAAGAATGCGCTGGCGCTTTCCTGCGGCCACGCCTTCATCATTTTCATGGAAGGCGGCTTCCCCATCAATATCTTGAATACCGTGAAGAGCGTCCCGGAAGTTTGCCAGGTTTTCTGCGCAACGGCGAATCCCGTGGAAGTGATCGTAGCGGAATCTGCCCAAGGTCGCGGGATCCTAGGAGTCATCGACGGAGTCAAGACTCGCGGCATTGAGACCGACGCTGATATCCAGACCCGCAAGGATTTCCTGCGAAAAATCGGGTACAAATTATAAATGGAAGGAATTACGGATCGAGGCTTCTCAATTTATCAAGGAACCATCAAGATCCGAGACCGGCAAGTGGCATCAAATATTGAAATGATACTTACTTCAACGCGTCCTCTTAGAAACTGCTCTATTCACACATTCAACACTCTCGCGGCACTTATAGTTCTCAGTCTGTTTTTCCTGTGGAATGGCCATAGCGCCACCGAAATGGCGTTTGGAGCCCAAAGTAGTAGCGGCACGTCTACGACCAAACGGACGGCTCATCCCACTCGTAAGCACCGATCAAAGCGGGCCCGCAGGAAATCTCCTCCGGTGCAGGATTCGAAATACCGGTTGACCGTGGACTCAAAAATTGCGTTGGTGGTCGACGACAAGACGTCGGAAGAGTTGTTGGTGAAGGATGCGGATCGGGTTGTGCCCATTGCCTCTATCACCAAATTAATGACCGCCATGGTCGTGCTTGATGCCAAGCCTCCCATGCGGGAGATTCTCAAGATCAGCGATGAAGATCGGGATCTGCTGCTGGGGTCAACTTCCCGGCTGCCATAACTGACGAACACCACTTTGACCTTCT
>CAYTMD010000335.1:0-7204 GCA_964438685.1 uncultured Acidobacteriota bacterium | reverse complement strand
GTGCGGCTCGTGGTTGACGGAAGCGATCTTGAGCAAACCGCTTGAAGAACTCTCCGCTCTTATACCCGACGATGTTGCATCCGGGCTCGATGGATTGCCGCCAGCCTCAAATCACGCGGCCGTCCTTGCTATTGATGCATTGAAGCGTTTGCTGGAGGAAGTTCGCAAATTGACGTGATTTTGGAGTGCGGCGACTCGTCGCCGCTTTCCCTCACCGCAACTGGTTGCGGTGAAGCTGTACGCGCTGACGAGCCAGTGCGTGAAAAAGCGGCGTCGAGCCGCCGCACTCCGAAATGGGGCCTGCTGCCATATGCCCGATTGCCCACCGCCGGCCTTGGCCACAAAAATCAAAGAGGGTACGCCCTGGACGCGTTGTCTCTTGACACGATTAGGCTATTACTATATACTATGAATGTAGCTAGCCGTGGGTGGCGCCCTTCCCCCGTTGAAGCCCTGCTGGAGGGCCGCAGAGCAAGCCGCGCACCCCAAGTACACCGGACTGGTGGGAACATCTCGCCAGGCGGAAACCGAAGTCGCCACTGAGTCACGGCACATAGCAAGCCCATCACCCCCAAGGACCCGAGCGAAGCCTAGAGCTTGCTGAAAACAAAGAATCTCCCCAAAGCCATTTTCTAAAAAGCTGACAACCTATTGAAAACAAATACTGTTAGCTGATTTCCCCTAATATTCATAAAAACAAAGATAGTTGCGCTCTGACAAGGCGTCAAATTGATGCCGCCGCAATCCCTTCTGCGCTTGACGTTCGCGCTGTTCCGCAGGGCCAGGGCCGAATGTTTCAATGCAAATGGCAATTAAAAGTGGTGCAAATTGGGTGTATTCTCGTTGGCGCGCCGACGGGCGCATATCCCAGCAGGGAGGGTTTCGCTAATGTCCAGGAACAATGCTCAAGGATCGAGGGGTGACTCTGTTGACGGGGTCCCGGCAGAAAAGGCTGTGGGTCGCGGATTGACCAAATTGGAGGCGGGGGCATCTTCCGCCGAGGCTGGTACACGTGGGCGCTCTGAATCCGGCGCTCGCCTTACTTTGGGACGGCGCGAGATGCTGATGGCCGGACTGGGTGGGGCGGCGGGCCTCGTAGGTGGATTTGCCGTGGACGGCGCGGCACAGGCTTCCGCGCAGACAGTTCCGGATAACGGCAAGCGGACGCCGAAGCATCGCGTGATCGACGCGCACAATCATCCCCGTTGGATCGGGCACGATGGAGCGCGAATCATCGAGGACATGGATGCCTCGGGCATCGAGCGGACCTGGTTATTAAGTTGGGAGATTCCGGAAAGAGAGATTGATCCTGGTTACTATGTCAAGCTGCCTCCGATGGGAGTTGGGATGCCGCTGCGCGAAGTCATTGACGTTGCCGAACGTTACCCCAACCGGTTTATTCCCGGCACCACCACGGACCCCCGGGACCCACACGCTCTCCCCAAGCTGAAGGCCGCCGTAGACCTCTTCCGGGTGCGGGTCTTCGGTGAATTCAAGCTGCGCCTGCGGTATGACGATCCCGATGCCATCCGGCTCTTCCAGTATTGTGGTGAACTGGGGCTGCCGGTGGTTTATCACTTGGACGTGACGTTTCCGCGGCACGGGGTGATGAAGGACTGGCAATGGTGGTATGGCGGCGGGATCGAGAATATGGAAGCGCCGCTGCGGCTCTGCCCGCACACTCAGTTTCTGGGCCACGGCCCGGGGTTCTGGCGGGAAATTTCCGCTGATGCTGACCAGGATGCGGTTGCTTACCCCAAGAACAAACCGATTGTGGGCCGCGGCCGCATTCTGGAATACCTTGATAAGTATCCCAACTTCAATTGCGACCTCTCCGGAGGGTCGGGCCATACGGCGCTGAGCCGCAACCTGGATTTTACGCGCAAGTTTCTGATCGACTACCAGGATCGATTGTTCTTCGGCCGGGACGATTTTAACAACCAGATGTACGACCTGTTGATGTCAGTGAACCTGCCGGAAGACGTCCTGGTCAAGATTTTGGCGGGTAATGCCTTGCGTCTGGTTCCGGTGTAATTAGTCACCACTTCTCCAGCCGCTTGAGAATGTCCGGCTGAATCTTCTCATCGGCGGCAATGCAGATGTAGAGGCCGTCGGGTTTCATCGCCGCAATGAACGGCTCCAACTCGCTCAACTGCAAGTCCACCAGCACGCCTTTGCCGGCGGCCTGGATCTTCTTGATGACCGGCAACCACTGGAGGATGGGTAAATCGTCGCCGACGCCCTGCACCCACTGGATGGCCTGGACTTGCGGAACACTCAGAATGCAATCGAGGTGGGGCAGCATGCCTTTGCCATCGACGTGGAAAATGTTGTGGGTCATATGGCGGACTTCGGCCTGAAGGGAGGGGAAGTAAAACTCGCGGAAGGTCGCGGTGGACACCATCGCCGTGAAGTCGCAGCTCGGGACGTGCATCTTGCCGCGCGAGGGGATGCCCATCCAATTGATGGAGAGCTGGCCGTGGGCCTTGAGTACCTCGTCGTAGTGGTCGAACAGGGGTAGGAAGTTTTCGTTGGCCACCCTAAGCATGGCCTGGACTATTTCCGGGTGGTCAATGATGTCCAAGCAGAGTTGCTGCGGGTCGCGCCAGTCCGCGACGCAGTCGAGGCTGCCGTGCAAATCGGTGTAGCCCACCATGAACCGGCCGGGGCATTTCTCCAGGGCCACGCGGGTGAGTTCCTCGATGCCGCGATAGTATTCGTTGTCGCGGTTGAACTTCAAATGTTGCAGGTCGTTCCCGTCATCGATGCAGTGGCGGATCCACGAGGTGACTTCGCCGTAATCGAGTTCGCCCCCGTGGAAGGCGGCGTAAACGTTGGGGCCGAGGTTGGGCGAGAAGACAGGGAAGGTTTCGCCATAAAACGTGCGGCCGCGGATGGACTCCAGAAAGACGTCAACCTGATACTCGGCGTCGAACCAGCACGCTTTCAGGCTCGGCCACGTGCGCCCCGCCAGTTCGGGTGACCCGGAGTACTCGGCATTGTGCTCGGCAAAACGCACCGGCGGGCGGTCGAGTTTCTCGTGATTGAACCAGGCCTCAATGCGCTGCAGAGCTTCTTCAAAATCGGGTTTACCTTGCAAGTTCATAGGAGTCCTTTATTCACATGGATGGGCAGGATAAACAGGATAAAGAAGGGGAATGAAAACATCCAGAGTGTCCCGTCTAATCCGGCCAGATGCAGAGTCTTCTTGTTGATCGATTCAAGAAAACACGCGCGATTCGTTAATAACTCAAAGACGTCAATCGACCACACTTTCAGTGAACAGCGCAGGCTTCAATTCGTACCCTGTCCATTTTGTCTATCCATATTCAGTAGTAAGCGATAGACAACGATTTGCACCGGACCAATCCCGGCGCGTCGAACGAGTAGCGGGCCACATTGGCGTGAAAATCACTCGGATTGAGCGCCTGTGAATGCGATCTTTCTCCCTCGGCAGTTTGATAAGTGTAGGTCACCTTCACAGGTCCGCGCAGTTGTGAGGCATCGTGCAATTTGAACTGGATTGTGTTGGCGCCGGCAAAAATCTGAGGAATCGACATGATGCCATTTTCGAAGTACAACTCGACCTTGAGGCCACTCAGTCCGGCGGGCGCCTTTCGGCTGGCCCGAGGATTTACGGCCACGCGGATTTGAAACCGGTAAACGCCGTGGATGCTCACGTCCTTGCCGTTGAATCGGGGCCGTCCCAATTCGACCGAAGCGAGCCCCGGTCCGGAATGCAGAGTTTGCCACGGGGACCAGACGTCGGGCGCCGACTCGTCTTCGGGCTTGGCGCGGAGCGTGCGCATTTCGAGCATAACATCGTTGGGCGCGGCTCCTGTCAGGTCGGCACGAAGGGTTCCATCCACGAGGACGTAGGGGCTATTGAAATCGAAGGTGGCTTGGCCGCCTTCACCGGCTTTACCTGGACGCAAATAAGGAGCACGGTCTGCGTGGACCAGCGTGGACCCCGGCGCCAGTGCATCGTTAACCCCCGCCCTCAGGTTGGGTGTGTAGCGGATACGTCCCCAGGCCTGGCCAATCGTCAGGTGGCCTTCCATGTCCGGACGGTAGCCTTCCCCCGCCGGCACCTTCACAAGGTAAGGTTTAGCCCTCTGATAGTTGGGATCGTACTTGGGCCAGTTCCCGTCGAGTGAGACATCTGTGACCCGGTAGAATCGGCCCGCGGGTAGGAAGGGCCACTCCGCGAGGGTTCGGGAAACGACCGGAACATAAAACTCGCGCGCAGAGTTGTCCCAGAATCGCTCAATCACAGTTCCGCGCGGCAGCCGAAAGGACATGTCGTGGAGGCGCGTTCCCATTTCATACTTGCTGTCGCCGAAGACCGATTCCTTCGGTGCGCCTGCTTTCTGCCATGCATCTTCGCTTTTAAAATAGACCGGCTGGAGCAAAAGGGCGCGTTCCCATTCCACGCCGAAGATCTCAAAGAAGGGCCGGCTGCGGTTGCGGAACCCGCGGTTGTTCAGGATGTTGGCATCGACGCCCACTTCCGCCCAATCCAGAATCCTGGCGTCCGCGGCGTCGCGCTCAAGCAGGTAGTATCCGTAGCGCGCATCGAACGCGGCGTAGCGGCCGTCCAGGCGCAATCGGTACATCGTGTGGTACCCGCCGTCGGCGTGCTGCACGATTACGCGTTCGGCAGAAAGCGGGTCTTTCTTGCTTTCCTTCCAAGCCGCTTCCGCAATGCGGCTAAAGGTGTCGCAGTATCCCCAGCCGTAAACGAACAGGTTTTTCTGTTCATCGGTCACGTAGGCTTCATGGCCGTATTCGCCCTCATAGGCTTGAATCATTCCGCCCACGGCCATTCGGGAAAACAGGCGCAGCCATTCAAAGAATGCCTTGGCCTGCGCTGTTTCAGAGGCATTCTCCAAATGCTCAAGGCGCATCACATCGCGCGTCCAGGAAACCAGGTCTGTTGCTTGGGGCCATCTTTCACTGATTACCAAAGGTCCGGAAGGCGCCGCTGGTTGGCCGCTGGCCGCCACGCTGGAAATCGGGGTCAAGGAAACAAAGAGAAGACCCAGGATAAGAAGGCGAATCATCTGCGAATTCTACACCGGATTGGCGCCAAGCGCCCCAATGTAATACTCCGTGATTGCCTGGAGGGGTACGCCTGGAGGGAAAAACCTTGAACTCAAGCATCGTTTGCAGTTGCCTTGACAACGGGCTACAATCTGAAGTTAAGAGACAATTTGCCGGCGCAGCGCGAGCTCCGCTGCCGTCGTGAAAGGGTTCCGTCATGAATCGAACTCGTCTTCTGCTGAAGTTGCGCGGATTCCTGTTTCTATTCGGGGCAGGGGTAGTCGCCGCGTCGGTCTTGATGATGCCGGGGCCCGTGCGAAGTGCGCAAGATCCTGCACCTGCCAAGAATACAGCAGCCCTGCCCTCCCCGTCTCCGGTAAATGATCAGGCTGCCCTGATCTCTACCGGGGAGAAGGGCGAGCCGAATAAATCCAAACTCGATAAGACCAAGGCCGACGCGGCAGAGCTTTCCGCGTTGGCTGACCAATTGCGGGATGAGCTGAACAAAATGAACGTCAATGTTTTCTCGCTGGATGTAATTCAAAAGACCCAAGAGGTGGAGAAATTGGCCAAGAAAATCAAGGGAGAGGCCAATAAGCGCTAACATCGGGAGCCAGAGGATCTTTGCTGGACAGGCCACGGGGGAATGCGCATGTTACGAATAAATCAATCATGTAAGGGATTCAATGCACCAGGGCAACCCTCGGTACAATTGGGAAAGGTTGGCACCTTGACGCGGGCTCAAGATTTTGCCATGCAGCGTCGCGTAATTCTCTCCCTGGGTTTGCTCATTACCCTTTCATTCCTGACGCCGGTTCCCGCCACGGCACAATCCACGAACACAGCGACCCAGGGAACGGAAATGAATCATGCGGGCGGCCACCGTATGCTGTCAGCACTATCCGACGATGCTTCCAATTCCCGCAACGACGGCTCCCAAACACTGACCCCCAAGCAGCGGCAGAGTATTGTGCACGCCAACTTTGAGAAATCAAAGACCGACGCGGCCGAATTGGCCTCCCTGGCCAAGGGGCTCCGCGAAGAACTGGACAAGCCGGATGTGAATGTTTTATCCCTCGAAGTCATGAATCGCATCGATAAGATTGAAAAGCTGGCAAAGAAGATTCGGGAAGAGACGAAGGGATTCTGAAGTCTCATTCACCGCAGAAGAGTGGAGGCGCAGAGAAAAGAAATCAAGAGGGCTTTTCTCTGTGTTACACCCTGTGTAGCGGCGGATTGCTGTGACCAGGAATGGGATTCGATGCAGCCGGGCAGGCGACTTGGGCTTGAGGAAAGAATCCCCTGCTATCCTCCGCAGCCGCATTTGAAGGGCTGACGTTAGCGCTGTAAACAAAAAACGGGCACGCCGGATGGTTCCACGGCGTGCCCGTAGTTTTTTAAGCTGACTACTTACCAGACTCAGCTTTTGCGGTGGGTGGCCAAGTGCCGCCGATCCGCATTCCATAGAACGACCGATAGACAAAGTACATCGAAACAGCGAAGAAGACCGCTGCCAAAACGTGCGTCAAGGCGGAACCGTGGGTTACGGTCAACTTGACGGCCAGTTCCACGGCCAGGAGGCCGAAGAGAGTGGTGAATTTGATGACCGGGTTGAGCGCCACGGAAGACGTATCCTTGAAGGGATCGCCCACTGTATCGCCAATTACCGTCGCGTCATGAAGCGGCGTGCCTTTTTGTTTCAATTCCACTTCGACAATCTTCTTGGCGTTGTCCCATGCGGCGCCCGCATTGGCCATAAAGATTGCCTCGTAAAGGCCGAAGATGGCGATCGAAATCAAGTAGCCAATGAAGAAGAACGGCTCCAGGAAAGAGAAGGCCAGGGTGGCAAAGAACACGCCGATGAAGATGTTGAGCATGCCCTTCTGCGCGTATTGAGTGCAGATGGCCACCACCTTTTTGCTGTCCGACACCGAGGCCTTTTCCGTGCTTTCCAGCTTGATATTGGCTTTGATGAACTCCACGGCGCGATAGGCGCCGGTAGAGACCGCTTGCGTGGAAGCGCCGGCAAACCAGAAAATCACCGCGCCGCCCGTGACCAATCCCAGGAAAAAGGGTGCGTGCAGCAATGATAACTTGTTGACGTTTTCGGTAAGGCCCTGGGTGAGCGCCATGATGATGGAGAAGATCATGGTGGTGGCGC
>CAYTMD010000334.1:0-7205 GCA_964438685.1 uncultured Acidobacteriota bacterium | reverse complement strand
ACCGATCCGTGATGGAGGTTGGCGCTGGTGCCGTTGAACTTTACGCTGGCGCTGCGGCCTTCATCTTCCGCGGACAGGCCGAATCCGCGCTCCTTGACGGGGGCGGAAAGGGCGCGATGAAATGACTGCTTCATTTGCGCCAGGGGCACGCGATCCTGCGGCCGCTTGGGTCCGGCAAGGCTGGGCTCAACCGTGTCCAGATCGAGTTCCAGCACGTCGGTGAACTCGGGATCAGGAGTCTGGTTGGTGCGGAAGATTCCCTGCTCCTTGGCGTAGCGCTCAACGCGGTCAACTTCCTCGTCGGTGCGGCCGGTCTGGCGGAGGTAGCGTAGCGTCTCGTCATCAATGGGGAAGAATCCCATCGTCGCGCCATATTCAGGAGACATGTTCGCCACGGTGGCGCGATCGGCCAGCGTCATTTCAGAAAGGCCCGGACCGAAGAATTCCACGAATTGGTCCACCACGCCCTTCTTGCGCAACATCTCGGTGACCACCAGCACAAGGTCGGTGGCCGTCACGCCTTCACGCAGCTTTCCGCGCATGCGGAAACCCACGACCTTTGGCGTCATGAAATAGTAAGGCTGGCCGAGCATCGCGGCTTCCGCTTCAATGCCGCCCACGCCCCAACCCAGTACGCCCAGCCCATTGATCATGGTCGTGTGCGAATCAGTCCCGACAAGTGTGTCGGGCAGCAGCACGGTTTCCCCATCACGCTTCTGCGCCAAAACCACTTTGGCCAGGAATTCCAGATTTACCTGATGCACGATGCCCGTAGCCGGCGGCACCACGCGGAAATTCTGGAAAGCCTGCTGCCCCCACCGCAGGAATTCGTACCGCTCGCGATTGCGCTGAAACTCGATCTCGGCGTTGCGTTCGAGGGCGCCGGAGTTGCCGAAGAAATCCACTTGCACCGAGTGGTCGATGACCAAGTCGACAGGAACTAGGGGATTGATCTTCGCCGGGTCTCCGCCCAGCCGCTTCATCGCCGAGCGCATGGCCGCCAGATCCACGACGGCCGGGACTCCGGTAAAGTCCTGAAGGATTACGCGCGCGGGCTTGAAAGGCACCTCGCGGGCCGCGGGCGCCTTGGCATTCCACTTGGCGAGCGAGATGACGTCTTCCGCCGACACCAAAGTGCCGTCACAGTTTCGCAGCAAGGCTTCGAGCAGAACTTTGATGGAAAACGGAAGGCGCGACACCGCACCGTGGCCGGACTTTTCCAGACTGTCGAGGCGATAAATGACTGCGGACCCGCCAGCGGTTTTGAGCGAGGATCTCGCCCCAAGAATGTCTTGCAATTTCTCCATATTTCCTCCGTTTAGCCCGTTCCCTATGATAACGCCGATTCGTGCCGGAAGTAGGCAGCAAGCAGTAGGCAGTCCAGCCACCGGCGGGGGCCGGATTGAATAGTCTGTGACTTTTGTTAGTCACCGGCCAGCAAGCATTGCGACCCCCTCACCCCCGACCCCTCTCCCCCAAAGGGGCGAGGGGAGAGGTGATTTGAATCTACATCCCTCGCCCCCTTGGGGGAGAGGGTGGACCGCAACCGGCGCTTTCATCAGCCGGTGCGGGACGGGTGAGGGGGTCAAAACCCAAGAGTTGCAGAAGTAGTCACAGGCCAGTAGGCACTAAGCAGTCCTGACACTTTACAGCCGCCCTCTTGCGCCGACGAGACGAGGGAACGATGAACTGATCTTACCGTCCCCACCACCAAGGTGCGAAGGGAGATGAATTCTTAGTTTTGGTCGATCCCAATCCTACCGCAGCCGCTCGCTGCCTTTGCCTTCCGCCTTTGCTTTCTGCCTTCTGCTTTCTGCCTTTGCCTTCCGCCTTCTGCCTTCAGCCTACTGCTTAGTGCTTACCGTGCTTACTGCCTCCTGCACGCCTTGTCCTACAAACTCCAGAGCCTTCTCCGCCGCGGCCTTTCCGGTTCGGATGCAATCCGAAATGCCGATTCCCGAGTACGCATTCCCCGCAAGGTACAATCCGGGCAAGTCTTGCAGCCGTTCGTCGATCGCGCTCACCCGCGCCCCATGGCCCACGGGATACTGTGCCATCGATTCGGACCACCGGTGTACCCGGCAGAACAAGGGCTTAGCGGTAAAGTTTAGAATCTCTTTCAGCTCCTTCCGCACTACAGCCTCAACCTCGTCGTCGTGAAACGCAAGAATATCGGGATCACGCGCCCCGCCGAGAAAACAGCGCAGCATCGCCTTACCTTCCGGCGCGCGGTGGTCAAACTTGGCATGAACAAACGTGCAGGCCAGCATGCGCCGGTGCTCCTTGCGCGGCACCAGGAATCCGAACCCGGCGGGAAGCGTGGCCCGGGCACGTTCGTCAAACCCCAGTGAAACCGTCATCGAAGAACTGTAGGGAATGCCCTCCAGCAACTCACTGAGCCGGTGGTCGATGGATGAAACCAGGCCGCCGGCAAGGTTCGCGGGCAAAGCGAGGACCACCGCGTCGGCGTCAAACGCCCTGCCGCCATCGCAGGAAATCTGAAACCGCCGGGAGCAGGAATCCGCAGCGCCCCCCGGTCCGCCCGGGGCAAACTCAACGGCCAGCACTCGGCGGCGCACAAAGATGCGGTTTTTCTCCACCCGGGCCGCGAGCCCTTGGGTAATTTGCTGCAGCCCGCCTTTGAGAGTCATAAAGAGCGCCGGCTTGGGTTGCGGCGTGGAGCCCGTTCCGCTGGAGTTCGCGCCCGGGCCATTGCTCTGCGACGCAACACGCCTCTGCCGCATGGCCTTTAAGGTGGCGCGCGTCAGGCTGCCGTGTTGGCGTTCCATTTCCCAAAAGCGCGGCAGCACGGAACGCACGCTGAGCGCCGCAGAATCGCCGCCATAGACGCCCGACAGCAAGGGGTCGGCGATATTCTCCAACATCGCTTCACCAAAATGCCTCTGCACAAAACTGGCCACAGATTCATCACCTTGATCGGCTTCCGGCGGCGAGAAGAACAGTTCCCGCGCCGTCGCCAGTTTCGTGCTGAGGGGCAGAAGCCGGGTCGTGACCATGGGCCAAAGCCGCGTCGGCACCAGAAACATCAGCCCGTCGGGCAGCGGCAACAGACGTCCGCGGTGAAGAATGTATGTGCGGCGGGCATGGTCATTGGAGCCCATCAGGTCGTCACCCAGCCCCAACTCGCGCGCCATTGCCGCCGCTTGCGGCTTCTCAGCGAGAAAGCTGTCGGGGCCGGCCTCAATCACAAAACCGTCAACCGTCTCCGTCCGCACCACGCCGCCCAACCAGGGACTGGCATCAATGAGCATTTCCTCCACCGGCGCGCCAGCCTGGCGAGCGCGTGCCAGTGTGTAAGCGGCGGCAAGGCCGGAGACGCCTCCGCCAATCACCGCAATTCGCCGAACTTTGGATTTGTCAGTCATGGCAAAAAGCATTTCACCGAGAGGGCACAGAGGAATTCACGGAGATCACAGAGAAATGTGAATGGCTCGCACCATCAACTCCTGCTCACAATTTATCATTGATATTTCCAATACGCGCGCTTACCAAACTCGCCAGCGCCGCAGCGAATTGCGGGCTGTCATTCAGCGACTCCGACCGCCGCACCGCGACACCCCGAGCCTTTCCATAATCGTGAAAGAGCACATCGATGTCGTAGAGAATTTCCACATGGTCGCAAACAAATCCCACTGGAACCAGTAATACGTCCTTGCGACCTGCCTGGGCCAACTCGTCGATGAGCGATTCCACCGTGGGGCCAATCCATTTTTCCGCTGTCATTCCCTGGCTCTGGAACGCCACGCGGTAATCGGCCAAGCCCGCCGCCCTCGCCACCAGAGCCGCCGTCTCCTGCACCTGGCTCGCGTAAGGATCTCCGTCGGTAATCGTGCGTTCCGGCACACTATGGGCGGTAAAGATGATCGGAACAGGGCCGCCGGTTTCTTGTATCGCGGTAAGCAGCGCCGCTGCAAGGCGTTCACGGAACGCCTCGATCAATCCCGGATGGTCGTGCCAGCTTTCGACGAATTCCACGGCAAGTCCAGGGCTTTCCTGCGCGACGGCTTCCGTCAGGTATTTCCGGTAGAGGCCAATGCTGGTGCGGGAATTCTGCAGCGCCAGGCAAACGGCCACCACGCGCTCCACTCCATCGTCCCTCAGACGGCGTACGGCTTCGGCAATAAAAGGCTTCCAGTTCCGCATCCCCACGTAAACGGGGTGCGCAATGAGTTTCCTCAGAGCTTCCGCCTGCAAGGTGGTGAGCCGCAGCAAAGGCGATCCGCCCCCAATCAGGCTGTAGCGATTCGCAATTTCCTTCACCACCGGCTCAGGCAAGGGCCGGCCACCCCGCACGTTCAACAGAAATTCGGGAATATCCTCAATCCGGTCGGGCGCGCCGTGCGCCAACAGCAAAACTCCCCATGCACCAGAAGGGGTCTGATCAGTGGATTCCTTTTTCATAATGTACCGTGGGCTGAGGTCAGTGCACTGCCGCCATTCGCTACCAAATCAGTTCGAAAGCCCTTATTCTTGCCGCTTTCTGAATATACCACGCGGCTTGCTTTTTTGGGGCTGGCTGGGCTTTTCAGCCGTAGTGCCTCAGTTTGTCGTGGCACGGCCATCTTGGCCGTGACCGCTCACGGGCGGGACGCCCGTGCCACGACAAACTGAGGCACTATCTTTTCAGCGTTTGACGCAACCAGCACTCTGGGCATAGAGTAAAGGGGAAATGGCAACTATTGTGAGAAACGGAGCGTCGCTTGTGGTTCCGCCCGCTATCCGCCGCAAGGCAGGGTTCAAGGGTGGGGAGGATTTAGAATTCAAAGCATCCGGCGGGATCATCACTATTGTGCGCAGGTTGCCGGTCGCGAGCGACGAGTACACCCCGGCCCAGCGCCGAAGTATCGATGCCCAGCTGGCAGACGCCCGCAAAGGTCCCCATCATGGGCCGTTCGAGACTGCCGACGAAGCTATTAAGGCCATTCGCAAAGAAATCAGGAGTCGGAAAGCAAAGAAGCAGAAATAAATAATAGCCCACATGAAAGTTGTCTTGTCGGATCGCGCGATCGAGTCACTGTGTGACGCTCCGCCCAATGTCCGGCGAGCATTCGAAAAGCAGCTTCGATTCCTGGTGAGCAATTTACTGCACCCTTCCCTGCACGCCAAGAAGTACGACGAATCCAAGAATTTGAGGCAGGCGCGTGTCAACCAGAACTGGCGCTTCTATTTTATAATTACAAATGACACCTACTGCATTGAAGATGTGATTGCCCATCCCAAGTAAGCGCCTGGCAATAGCGATTTTGCGTAAAGATTCGTGAGGAAACTTCGCGATGAGACATACCGTTGCATTTGCATCTGCTTTTGTGGTTCTGTTGAGTGTGGGAACGATGCTTGCCCCTACTATGCGCGCCGGAAACTCCCGGTACCAGAATGACTTCGACAAGCTGGTTGATAGCTACTTCGACTTCTACTTCCGCTTTCACCCCAAGGAAGCAACAGCCGCAGGCTTTCATCAGTATGACGGCAAGCTTGAGGACTACTCCCGAGGCTCGCGTGAGGGGGAGATTGCCAACCTGCGAACATTTGGCGCTGAGTTTGACCGAGCCCTGCCAGCGAAGCTCTCGCCGGAAAGTGCCGGCGACCTGGACTTCCTGCAAAGCACCATCAAGGGCCGCCTGCTGGAATTACAGGTCCTGCAAATGTGGCGGAAGGACCCCAACGTGTATGTCGGCGGCGCCACGGAAAGCATATACGTCATCATCAAGCGTAACTTTGCGCCCCAGGAGGAGCGCCTGCGTTCCGTCATCGCGCGCGAGCGACAGATCCCGGGCGTACTCGCAAACGCCCGAGCCAACCTCTCCAATCCTCCGCAAGTGTACACAGAGATTTCAATTGAACAAATGCCGGGGATCATTGAATTCTTTCAAAAGGATGTGCCCGGCGCCTTTCCGGACGTAAAGGATGCTGCCCTTCTGGCGGAGTTTCAACAAACCAACGCCGCCGTGGTGACATCCCTGCAGAGTTTCCAGCAATTCCTCCAGAACGATCTGCTCCCGTCATCACATGGGGAATTTCGCATTGGCGCGGAGAATTTCAAGCAAAAACTTTCCAACGATGAGATGGTTGATATTCCCCTCGACCAACTTCTCCGGATAGGTTACGACGACCTGCACCGCAATCAACAAAAACTGAAGGAAACGACCGCCCTGATCAACCCGAATATCACTCCGCGCGAATTGCTTTCCTCACTGGAAAAGGATCACCCTGCCCCCGACCAACTCCTGCCGGCCTTCCGTAATCTCCTGGTGGGCCTGCGCGACTTCATCAATGCCAGGAAAATCGTCACCATCCCTTCCCCCATCCTGCCCATACTGGAAGAGACGCCGCCCTTCATGCGCGCCACCACCACGGCTTCCATGGATACCCCGGGCGCTTACGAATCCAAGGCAACCGAAGCCATGTTTAACGTAACCACTCCCGAACCCGGCTGGACGCCCCAGCACGTTGAAGATTGGATGCAAGGCTTCAATCGCGGCACCGTACTGAGCACCGCGATTCACGAAGCGTATCCAGGCCACTACGTTCAATTCCTCTGGGTCAAACGCCTGGATTCCAAAGTGCGCAAACTGCTGTTCTGCGGCAGCAATGTGGAAGGCTGGGCACACTACACGGAGCAGATGATGCTGGATGAAGGTTATGGCGGCGGCGATCCCAAATTGCGCTTGGGGCAATTGCAGGACGCCTTATTGCGTAATGCCCGCTTTATCGTGGGAATCGAAATGCATACCGGAAACATGACCATGGACCAGGCCCGGGAATTCTTCATCAACGAGGGCTATCAGGTTCCCGCTGTCGCGGACATCGAGACCAAACGGGGAACCGCCGATCCCACCTACCTTGTCTACACGCTGGGCAAACTGCAGATCCTTAAGTTGCGCGAGGACTACAAGAAGAAAATGGGCGATAAGTTTACCTTGCAGGAATTCCATGACCGATTCATGGAACAGGGCGGTGTTCCCCTCGTCATCATCCGCCGTGCGATGCTTGGCAACAACAGCCCCACCTTGTAGGGATTTTAGATTTTAGATTTTGGATTTTGGATTTTGGATTCGGGTTTCGGGATTCGGGGTTTGGGACGCGCGACGCGGAATCAGGGTTTCGGGATTCGGAATTCTTGAATTTACTGCCCTCGCCCCCTTGGGGGAGAGGGTGGCCCGCAACCGGCGCTTTCATCAGCCGGG